>CAVFRZ010000048.1:0-11517 GCA_963624875.1 Anaerovibrio sp. | reverse complement strand
CTTATAGAGCAGCCCCTCATTGGTTCCGTCATTGACATTGGAGAAGAGCGGCTGTGCGATTTCCGGGTTAACCGATGCTTCGTCCACTGCATAGCCGTGATTCTGGGAAGAAATATAGACTCTGCCGGTCGTCAGATCCTTCACCGGGTGGTTTCCGCCGCGGTGACCGTATTTAAGCTTGTAGGTGTCACTTCCGGTGGCCAGTGCCATCAGCTGATGTCCGAGGCAGATGGCGAAGATCGGAACCCCGCTCTCATAGAGCTTACGCACCTCTGCGATGATCGAGGTACATTCCTTCGGGTCTCCCGGCCCGTTGGAAATCATGATGCCGTCCGGTGCATCCGCAAGGATCTCCTCCGCCGATGTCAGCGCCGGATAAACGGTCACGTCGCAGCCGCGCATGGTAAGGCTGCGAACGATGTTTTTCTTAAGTCCGACATCCAAAAGCGCAATGTGAAGTCCCGCGCCGTTTAGTTCACGCACAAGGCTCGGCCGCTTTTCCTTGCAGGAGACATCCCCTTCCCGGCAGCGCTCGAACGCTGCCGCATCAAAGGACGCATGGCCGGAAATCGGTCCGTTCTCCGCAAGGTCTCTCGCACCGGCTTCCGTATATTTATCCTTGCATGTTACCTTCAGAACCACCTTGCCGCAGGTATATTTGTGCAGCTGCGGCAGGATGATATTCAGGTCGTAATGCTCGTCAGTGGTGATCATTCCGTTCATCGTGCCATGCTCCCGAAGAAGCTTTGTAAGCGCACGTGTATCGATATTCGCAATGCCCGGGATATCATACTGCTTCATGAATGCGTCCAGAGACTCATCGCTCCGGAAATTGGAAGGTGTATGGCACACCTCCCGCACAATCAGTGCATCCGGCCAGGGCCGGTCCGATTCCATATCCTCCAGGCAGATGCCGTAATTGCCGATCAGCGGATAGGTCATGCAGACAGCCTGTCCCGCATAGCTCGGATCGGTCAGAACCTCCGGATAGCCTGCCATAGAAGTGTTGAATACGATCTCACTGATCACCTCTTTGACGGCGCCGAAGGACGTCCCAGCAAAAACCGTCCCATCCTCCAGAATCAAAAATGCCTTCATTCTATACTGTCCCTTCTAAATGCTGCCGGAAGCAACGCTTACCGGAAATACTTTACGCCGCTCTCGAAGATCCGAAGATCCTGCTCGCCCACAATGTTCATGGCTACGTGATCACCGATGCGTTCTGCATGGCACATCTTGCCGAAGACTCTTCCGTCCGGACTGGTAATACCTTCAATCGCGCAGTAGGAACCGTTGATATTCCATTCCCCATCCATTGTTACAGCGCCGATCGGATCGCAGTACTGGGTAGCAACCTGGCCGTTTGTAAAGAGCTTGTCCAGCCATTCCTTCGGAGCAACAAAGCGTCCCTCTCCATGGGATGCCGGATTTACGTACACATCGCCAAGTGTCGCTCCCTGAAGCCAGGGCGACTTATTGCTGACAACCTTAATGTAGGCTTCCTTGGAAATATGACGGCCGATGGTATTGAAGGTCAGTGTCGGTGAATCCTCCTTCTGTCCGGTCAGCGCACCGTTTGGCACCAGTCCCAGCTTGATCAGTGCCTGGAAGCCGTTGCAGATGCCCAGCACCAGACCGTCCCGCTCGTTCAAAAGCTTTGTGATCGCCTCTGCGATTCTCTCATTGCGGAAGCTCGTAGCAAAGAACTTCGCGCTGCCGTCCGGCTCATCACCGGCAGAGAAGCCGCCCGGGAACATGATCATCTGTGCACCTTCAATGGCTGTCCGGAATTCCTCTACAGACTCACGGATGCCCTCCGGCGTAATATTGCGGAACACATGCACATCCGCTCTTGCTCCGGCTTTCTCAAATGCAGCAGCCGAGTCATACTCGCAGTTCGTGCCGGGGAGTACCGGAATGAATACCGTAGGCTGCCCCAGCTTGTGCGAGCAGACATAAATCGAATCCGCATGATACAGCGGTGTCTCCACCGGCTCAGCACCCTTCACGGCCACGGTCGGGAACACGCTCTCCAGTGTACCCTTCCAGGCCTTCAGAGCATCCTCATTTCCGACGGTAATACCGGCATATTCAAAGCCATCGTCCGTGCCGGTCACCGTACCGATGATGTCATAATCCACATTCTCGAGATCCTCCAGAACAGTAACCTCGTCTGCCCGGATCTCCAGGAGTATGTCGCCCATTCCGTTTTCAAAGAACGAGCGCACCGGCAGCTCCTCGTTAAACTTCACGCCGAGATGATTGCCGAAGGCCATTTTGGCTGCCGCAGCTGCGGCGCCGTAGCAGTCCAGCGCATAACCGGAAACCGCAATGCCGGAACGAAGAAGTCCCGTGATCTTCTTGTACAGATCAATGACAGCATCATATACCGGAATATCGTATTCATCCTTCTCGATGTGGAACTGCACGAGAACATTACCCGCTTCCTTAAGCTCCGGTGTCACCACATCGTCCTGCTCAGCCACATCCACCGCAAAGGATACCAGCGTCGGCGGAACATCAATATCCTTGCCTCTGTCCTCGTAGGTTCCGGACATGGAATCCTTGCCGCCGATGGATGCAATGCCGTAGCCAAGCTGCGCATCATAGGCACCCAGAAGGGCTGCAAAGGGCTGGCTCCAGCGCTTCGGGTCCTTGCTCATTCTGCGGAAGAATTCCTGGAAGGTGAAATGCAGTGTATCAAAGGAGCCGCCGCCGGCAATGATCTTCGCAACGGACTGTGTCACGGCATAAATGGATCCATGGTACGGACTCCAGCTGGACAGGTACGGATCAAAGCCATAGCTCATCATGGTTACCGTGTTGGTCTTGCCGCCCAGAACCGGAAGCTTGGCCACCATCGACTGCGTCTCTGTCAGCTGGTACTGTCCGCCGTACGGCATAGTTACCGTTCCGGCACCGATGGACGAATCAAACCGCTCCACAAGGCCCTTCTGGGAGCAGACATTCAAATCGCCCAGCTCCTTTACAAACGCAGAGGCAAACGCCTGTGCATCTTCTGAATTCTCCGGAATCGCCTCCAGGATCTGTGCTGCCTCCTTGGACGCGATCTTCCGCAGATAGTTATCCTCTTCTGCAGGAGCATCCACAGCAACATCCGTCTCCTGATGTGCTCCGTTTGTGTCGAGGAAGGCACGTGAGATATCAACAATGGCCTTTCCTCTCCAGTT
Organism: Anaerovibrio sp.; assembly: GCA_963624875.1. Taxonomy (GTDB): domain Bacteria; phylum Bacillota; class Clostridia; order Lachnospirales; family Lachnospiraceae; genus CAG-791. The sequence goes on along the minus strand of CAVFRZ010000048.1, from coordinate 8,326 downwards.
CAGAACCAGGTTCGGCTTCTCTGTGACCTCAGCAACCGTGGTTGCCTCCAGGTTCTCCTCTGCCGCATATTTTAAGAACTCGTCTTTATTCTCCGGCGCAACGACAACTGCCATGCGTTCCTGGGACTCGGAAATGGCAAGCTCCGTTCCGTCGAGGCCTTCGTACTTCTTCGGAACAAGGTCCAGATTCACATTCAATCCGGCAGCCAGCTCTCCGATGGCAACTGAAACGCCGCCTGCGCCAAAGTCATTACACTTTTTGATCAGTCTGGAAACCTCCGGCCGGCGGAACAGTCTTTGAAGCTTGCGCTCGGTGGGGGCATTACCCTTCTGTACCTCTGCACCGCAGGATTCCAGTGATTTCTCGGTATGCTTTTTAGAAGAGCCGGTGGCTCCTCCCATGCCGTCGCGTCCGGTTCTTCCGCCCAGGAGGATGATGATATCTCCGGGATCACTGCTCTTGCGCATAACATCCGCGCGTCTTGCAGCTCCCATTACCGCACCGATCTCCATGCGCTTTGCAACATAGTTCGGGTGATAGATTTCCTTGACCTCTCCGGTAGCCAGACCGATCTGGTTTCCGTAGCTGGAATATCCCTGTGCTGCACCAAGGCAGAGCTTTTTCTGCGGGAGCTTACCCTCGAGCGTCTGTGAAACCGGAACCGTAGGATCTGCCGCACCCGTGACGCGCATTGCCTGGTACACGTAGCCGCGTCCGGACAGCGGATCGCGAATGGCTCCGCCAAGGCACGTTGCCGCGCCGCCGAAGGGCTCGATCTCCGTCGGATGGTTGTGCGTCTCATTTTTGAAAAACAGAAGCCACTCCTCCTGCACCGGACCTTCTCCGTAATCCACCTCTACCGGGATCACCACTGTGCAGGCATTGTTCTCCTCCGACTCTTCCTGATCGGTCAGCTTTCCTTCTGCCTTTAGCTTTTTCACGCCGATAATGGCAAGATCCATCAGGCAGGGATACTTGTCCGGGCGATTCTCATACATCTCCGCCCGTGTATCCTGATAGCTCTGGAAGGAGGTCTCCATCGGAACCTTGTAGTAGCCGTCTGCAAAGGTGACGTTCCGAAGCTCTGTAGAGAATGTCGTATGACGGCAGTGATCCGACCAGTAGGTGTCCAGCACGCGGATCTCAGTCATGGTGGGATCGCGGCAGATTTCTCCGTCAAAGCGTCCGCTGAAGTAATCCTGGATCAGCTTGAAGTCCGCAAAGGTCATGGCAAGACCAAGTGACCGGTACAGCTCCTCCAGCTGCGTCTCGTTTTTGTCAATGAAGCCGTCGAAAACAACGACATCCGGCGCTTCCTCATATTCTGCCGCCAGTGTCTGCGGCTTCTCCATACCGGTTTCACGGGAATCCACCGGATTGATCAGATTGGATTTGATGCGCTCGAAATCCGCATCGGAAATGTCTCCGGTCAGCACATAGGTCTCTGCCGTCTTGATAATGACATGTGAATCTGGGTTCAGCAGCTGAATGCACTGCACTGCCGAATCCGCTCTCTGGTCAAACTGACCGGGAAGCGCCTCCACTGAGAAAATTCTGGCCCCCTCCGGTGCTTCAAAGGATTCCAGATACAAATCATCCACCGGCGGCTCCGAGAACACACATCTGCATGCCGTCTCAAAGACATCCTCCCGGATGTTCTCCACATCATAACGAATCAGAAGCCGCAGCTCTTCAATTCCTTCTACTCCGAGAAAGGCCTTGATCTCTTCCTGCTGCTGCGCAGCCTTGACCGCATACGGTTTCTTCTTCTCCACATAGACTCTTCTTACATCACTCATTCCTGCTGTCTCCTTCGCGGGGCATCCCCCGACCGTCGCATCTTTGCAATGTATTGTCCGATTGATTTCTGCATCCGCCCCGAAGGATGCTCGTGGCCTCCGGGCACAGTTACAGTCATACTTCTAAGGATTATAGCATAGCGTCCGATACATGTTACAGGAATGTGTCATGGAAAAAGATAGAAAAAAAACAAGACGGGATATTTTCTTTTGGGCAAAAAGAAAGGGATGTTCTCAAAATGTCTCAGTTTAAAATGAGAAAAAAATCGGGAAGTAGGCCATTTAAGCCACTTCCCAACATTCTAACAAGCAGAGGTGGAGGGATTCGAACCCCCATTGGCGGTTTTGGAGACCGCAGTCTTAGCCCTTCGACGACACCTCTATATGGAATTTACAGCGGCAACTCTCGAGCCGCCTCCGGCTGATTTCAGAGCCGACAACGTTCGTAACCGACTCTGTTCTCTCAAACCGACTTGACGATTATAACATTCCCTCTTTTCAAAAACAAGGGGCATCTGCCGGAGATGCCCCGGATTTTTTTGACACGCACCCTCAAAAAGAATTCCGCTCTGTTAGACCAGTTATTTAACAATCAACGTACTCATCAAGCGCAGAGTAAAACCGCTACTCCGAATGATCCCGGTAATAGGCATCCCGTATCCTTCGTTCCTTCTCCAGCGACAGTGGGCGAAAGATCGTCCTTGCCAGGATGTGCGAAATAAGCCACCCGATCAGAATGCCGGTCAGCGCGCCTGCGCTGTCAATGAGAACATCCCGCACCTGCGGCGACCGCCCCGGCGAGAAGCGCTGATGGAATTCATCCAGTGCGGCATAGGCGCTGCAAATCGTCTGCGCGGTCAGAAGAAGCCACCCCATTCGAATGCGATAGGCATAGAGTGGCACTGCAAGGCACAGCCCCAACAGCGCATACTCACTGAAATGCGCCAGCTTCCGCACGTAAAACTCACCCTGTTCCACGTAGAGAGCCTGCTGCGCCGGCGTCCAGTTCATCTGCAGCCGGTAATTAATGGCGTGCACAATCCGTTCCGTTACCGCCACACTTTCCAAGGAGGATGCCGCCGCGTTCTGCGATGAGAACCGGAATATCATAATCATCACCAGCCCCGCCGGTAAAAAGGTCAGCGGCTTCAAAAGATACTGTGCCGTTTTTTTCAGAAACATGATTCCGTAATTCATTCTGTCGATATTGCAGTCCTCCCGTCCTGTACAAATGCCAGTAACCGTTTGCAAAATAGTAATTGTTTAGCACCTGCCATATTTCAACGTGAACCCGCTGCTTGCAGGCATATTCACGATTGAAATTGGCAGGCGGCCAAGGTCCGAAGGACCTCTGGCCAGCCGCATCGGGCATTTTCGAGTATCAAATTCGAGATGGGTGCTAAACAATTACTAGCGCAGAACCTTACCCCAGCAGCCCTGCTGCCTCCTGCAGATTTCGGATTCCCAGTATACGAACCCCTTCCGGTTTCTTGACCTCCCTCTGATTGCTGGCCGGCAAAATAACGGTATCAAAGCCAAGCTTGGCCGCCTCCTGCACGCGCAGATCCGCCATGGTAACCATGCGCACCTCACCGGAGAGGCCCACCTCGCCAAAAGCCACTGTCTTATCTCCCACAGGAACCCCCCGATAGCTGGACAAAACGGCAAGTGCTATGCCAAGATCCAGTGCAGGCTCTGTCTGCCGCATGCCGCCCGCCAGATTCACATAGGCATCGTAATCCGAAAGAGGAATTCCCAGCCGCTTTTCGAGCACCGCCATCAGAAGGCTGACGCGGTTATAGTCCGTCCCCGTTGCCTGGCGCTTCGGAAAGCCATAATTGGTCTTGCACACCAGTGCCTGCACCTCCGTCAGCATCGCCCTCGTTCCGTCCATGCTGCAGGACACCACAGAGCCGCTGGCGTTTTCCGGCCGTCCGGAGAGCATATATTCCGAGGCATTTTCAACCTCGCACAGCCCCTCCCGCTTCATTTCAAACAGGCCGATCTCGTTGGTGGAGCCGAACCGGTTTTTGACCCCGCGCAGGATCCGATAGGAGGCATACCGGTCTCCTTCAAAATACAGGACCGTATCCACCATATGCTCCAATACACGCGGTCCTGCCACCGTGCCCTCCTTGGTGACATGGCCGACAATGAAAATGGTAATGCCGGTCTGCTTGGCAAGACGCATCAGAACGCCCGTTGTCTCCCGCACCTGTGAAATACTGCCGGGCGCCGCGTCTACAGAAGGGTTGTTCATGGTCTGAATGGAGTCAATCACCACCAGCTCCGGCCTCATCTCCAGAAGGACCTCAGTAATCCGTTCCAAATCCGTCTCGCAGTAGAATTTCAGTGAATCTCCTGCAATTCCGACACGTCCGGCACGGAGTTTAATCTGATGCAGGGACTCCTCTCCGCTGATATAAATTACCTTGCGGCCGGCAGCAGCCAGCTTCCCCGTCACCTGCAGCAAAAGGGTCGATTTGCCGATGCCGGGATCACCGCCCACCAGCAGCATGGAGCCCTTGACGATTCCGCCGCCCAGCACCCGGTCCAGCTCTGCAAACCCGGTTGACCAGCGTACCTCTCCCTCATCATGAATATCTGAAAGAGAAACCGGTCTTGCAGGGGCGCCAAGGCCAGGCACTGCACTGCCCCCGGACAAGCTTCGCACCCCCTGCGAAAACGCTGACGAGATGCGTACCGGTGCCTCTACCATGGTATTCCACTCATGACACCCCGGGCACTGTCCCACCCATTTTGCAGATTCAAAGCCGCACTCCTTGCAGTAAAATGCTGTTGTCCGCTTTTTATTGGCCATATCGTCTCTTTTTTACCTTTTATCAAAGGTAACCTTATCACTCCGGAAGCCAATCGTGACACTGTCTCCCTCCTTGAATTCCTCCGCAAGAAGGCGCATCGCCAGCTCATCCTCGATTACCGTCTGAATGGCCCGGCGCAGCGGCCTGGCTCCCATCTTCGGGTCTGCATATTTACCGGTGATATGCTCCTTTAACGCCGGCGTAAAGCGCAGCGTCAGTCCCATCTGCGTTTTGGCTCTTACAGCAAGCTCATTGCACAAAAGCGTTGTAACCTGCAGAAGCTCCTCATGGCTCAGTGCATGGAACACTTCAATGCCGTCAATGCGGTTGATGAATTCCGGACGGAACATCTTCCGCACCTCCGCCATAACCCCCTCCTGCATTTTCTCATATTCCTGCTCTTTGGTCGGCTTGGTGGAAAAGCCAATGCTGCGCGCATCCACAATGTTCCTCGCGCCCACATTTGAGGTCATGATGATAATGGTATTGCGGAAGCTCACCCGGCGTCCCTTGGAGTCCGTCAGATGCCCCTCATCCAGAATCTGCAAAAGGACATTGAATACGTCCGGATTGGCCTTTTCAATCTCATCGAACAGCACCACCGAATACGGATTCTTGCGTACCTTATCCGTAAGCTGTCCGCCCTCATCGTATCCGACATACCCCGGTGCCGAACCGATCATCTTCGAGACCGCGTACTGCTCCATATATTCCGACATATCCACACGGATCATGTTCTTTTCTTCGCCGAACACGGCTTCCGCCAGTGCCTTTGCCAGCTCGGTTTTGCCGACGCCAGTCGGTCCCAGGAACAGGAAGGAGCCGATGGGGCGGTGCGGATCCTGCAGACCGACCCGTCCTCTTCGTATTGCCTTGGCAACGGCAGCCACTGCATCCGACTGGCCGATCACACGCTTGTGCAGTACACTCTCCAGGCGCAGGAGTCTCACGCTCTCGCGCTCCGTGAGTCGCTGTACCGGTACCTTGGACCAGACAGAAATCACACCAGCCACATCCTCCGGAGTTACTACGGGCCGCTTTGTATCCTCTTCCTGCCCGGCAGAAGGTTCCAGAAGCGCGTCGTATTCGGCACGGAGGGCCTCGTATTTTTTGCGGGCGCTTTTGGCACTTCTCACATTTCCGGAAGCCACCGCCATTGCCAGCTTCTCATCTGCCTGTGCCAGCTTCTTCTCCAGCTGCTGCACCGGATCACTTTTCTTCGCCGGGGCCTTCAGACGGACCGCAGCACATGCCTCATCAACAACATCGATGGCTTTATCCGGCAGGTTTCTGTCATTGATATACCGCTGTGACAGGCGAACGGCTTCTTCGATCGCCTCCGCACTGACTTTCACGCTGTGGTGCTTCTCATAGCCGGGAATAACGCCCTGCAGAATTGCAACCGTTTCCTGCTCCGAAGGCTCCTCCACCGTGACCGGCTGGAATCGGCGCTCCAATGCCGCATCCTTCTCCACATACTTGTGGTACTCCGTAATGGTCGTTGCACCGATGAGCTGAATTTCTCCGCGCGCAAGAGCCGGCTTTAAGATGTTGGAGGCGTCGATGGAGCCCTCTGCTGCACCGGCTCCGATCAGCGTATGGACCTCATCTACAAAGAGAATGACATCTCCCCGGTCAATCACCTCTTCGATCACAGACTTGATCCGCTCCTCGAATTCGCCGCGGTATTTAGACCCCGCCACCATTCCGGACAAATCCAGAGTCAGAAGGCGCTTGCCCCGCACCGAATCCGGTACGTTCCCCTCCGCAATTCTCTGAGCCAGTCCCTCTACAATGGCCGTCTTCCCAACGCCCGGCTCGCCGATCAGGCACGGATTGTTCTTCATTCTGCGGGAAAGAATCTGGATCATGCGCTGCATCTCCTGTTCCCTTCCCACCACAGGATCCAAGCGGCCGCTTTCTGCCAATGCCGTAAGATCCCGGCTGTATTGCTCCAGCATGCCGGGGGAGTTGCGATCCTGTGCTCCTCCTGCGCCGTCCTGCTGCAGATCATGCCGATGTTCCTGAAGGTTGACGCCCATCGCAGCCAGCACTTCAAAATAGATCTTGGAGATGTTGGCTCCGGCTGCCTCCATCAGCTTCACAGCTACGTTCTGCCGCTCCAGAATGACGGCCATCAGAAGATACTCTGTCCCCAGCTCTTTGGCATGATACTCCTCTTCCGCCAGCTCTCTTGCTCCGTCCAGCAGATCCTGAAGTCTTGGTGAGAAGCCGTCGCGGTCCAGCACTGCTGTTCTGCCCTTTTCCGGGCGAAGGGATATCAGAAGATCCTGAAGCTTCTCCTCCGTAATGTCATTAATCTTCAGCACCTGCGAGGCAACGCCCTCCGGCTCTCGAATCAGCCCCAGGAGCAGATGCTCTGTTCCGACATAGCGGCTGCCGATTTCCGCAGCCGCCTCTTTTGCAAGACGCAATACTTCCTCTGCATTTTTTGTATAGGGAATGCCCATACATGTCCTCCTGCTGTCATCTGAATGTCTGTTTATCAATCCTCTTCTGCGGCCGCCGCAATCCAGGATTCGTATTCATCAAAAACATCGTCAACCAGATTGTGCAGCTCTTCTCTGGAGAGCCCGCGGCACAGTGCCTCAGCCACAGCCTCGCTTAGCTTTGCGCGAACTGCTTCGATCGCCCGCTGTCTGTTGGAGTCCACAGCAATCACTGCACCCTTTCGGCGGTCAACCTTTACAAAGCCTTCCTGCTTGAGCACAGAATAGGCCTTATTCACCGTGTGCATGTTAATACCGATTTCATCGGCCAGCTGCCTTACCGACGGCAGCACCTGTCCCTCCGTATATCTCGAGGTCGCAATTCCCAGAATAATCTGACTGCACAGCTGATGGTAGATTGCCTCATCACTGCTGAAATCAATTTCGATCAGCATATCCATCGTCCGTCCTTTCTCTTTCACCGTCGCCCGAATAAACACCGGGTGCCGTGTGTTACGCATTATATAACACACGGCACCCTTCAGCAACCATCACACTGTAACGGTCTTCACCTCATGCAATTATTCACCGCCGGCCAGCTTAATCAGCATCATCCAGCTTCAGGAAATCATAGTCAAAGTCATCATCCGCAAAGTTTTTCGCTGCAGGACGTGCTGTCTCTGCAGGACGTCTGCCGGAAGACTCCGCTGCCGGACGTGCGGTGCGCTCTCCCGCATCCCTTGCCGGTGCTGCAGGACGTGCTGCACGTCTTACCGGCGCCTCGCTCTCCGCCGCGGAACGAGCAGGCTCTGCTGCGCGTCTGACGGGAGCCTCAGCTGCCGGTCGAGCGGTGCGCTGTGCCGCATCTCTTGCCGGTGCTGCAGGACGTGCTGCATAGCTTTCCTGCTGTCCTGCAGGTCTTACAGGACGTCTGTCCGCCGACGGTGCGCGTCTGACATCTCTGTCTCTTCCTGCACCGTCTCTTTCCACTCTTCTTGTATTCACCGAAGCATACGCATCATCACGCCCGCGTCCGCTGCGGGATGCCTGCTCTCTCGGTCTTCTCAGGGACTCTACGCTGTCAGCGCGATGATCGTTCCTTCTCTGATCCCTGCGCTCCATAGTCAGATCGCGTTCTCTGCGTCCGTTGGCCAGTGCATCACGAAGCTTGAGGAACAAAACAATGCAGCCCACGAGAAGAATTGCAGCAGCTGCAGCCAGTACAATGACCAGAACCGTATAGGTTTTCTTTAC
>CAVFRZ010000047.1:0-11828 GCA_963624875.1 Anaerovibrio sp. | reverse complement strand
TTTCATATATGGATGGATTCCCGAGTGGCCAAAGGGGACAGACTGTAAATCTGCTGCATATTTGCTTCGGTGGTTCGAATCCACCTCCATCCATTTGTAACACCATTACAGTGGACGTTGCTCCATTGCAGTATCGCGGGGTGGAGCAGTCTGGAAGCTCGTCGGGCTCATAACCCGAAGGTCACAGGTTCAAATCCTGTCCCCGCTACTCAGTTTAATACTGTATGCCTAGATAGCTCAGTTGGTAGAGCAGAGGACTGAAAATCCTCGTGTCGCTGGTTCGATTCCGGCTCTAGGCATGATTTAGATCATCTGGGTTTCAGATGATCTTTTTTTCAGTAAAAGTACGTATAAGAGAAAAGCCAGCATGTTTTTGACATGCTGGCGACAGAATTGTTTACTGATAACAGTAGGTCATCTAAAAACGAAGTTTCCATCTATTCTCAGATATGCTGGACCATATACGCCACGATCTTGGCACAATGTACAGCAGCCTTTCCTTCGAACACATCATAAGACTCAGTGACACTTTCATCCGCCTTATCGGAAATAGCACGGATAATGACAAATGGAATGTGATTTGTGTAGGAAGCCTGAGCAATAGCGGCGCCCTCCATTTCACAGCACATGCCGTCGAAGTCGCTCATGAGCTGCTCCTTTTTGGCGTGTGACGAGATAAACTGATCACCCGAGAGAATCTTACCCTCAAAGACATTAACCTCCGGAGCGGCCTCCTGGACGGCTTTTACGGCATGTTTACGAAGCAATTCATTGGCAGGGAAAGCTACGATTCCCTCCTGTGGGATTTCCCCGAGCTGATAACCGAAGATGGTAGCATCTACATCGTGATACTGGGCGCTCACAGAAACTACAATGTCGCCAATATTGATCTGGTTGTACAAAGATCCTGCAACTCCGGTATTGATGACGTGTGTAACCTGAAATTTGTCAACCAGAAGCTGTACACACAGGGCAGCATTTACCTTACAAATACCGCTCTTTACAATTACGACCGGTGTCTGGCCAAGGAGACCATCACAAAATTCCATGCCGGCATACGTGACTTTTGTTGTGATCTGCATCTGCTCCTTCAGGGAGGCAACCTCTACATCCATTGCTCCAATAATTCCGATTTTGTTCATAAGTACACTCCTCTCTATGGATACCTCTCAACAATAACAGTCTCATCAGAAATTAGCATAAATAAAGGATTCAGACTGGAATCCGCTGCCGTATTCTCCAAATATGATAACGATGAAGAACAATCCCAGAAACAGCAGGTAACGAACAGGAAGACTCTGCATAGAAATCTGTTCACGAACACTGCCATGCTGCTGCCTGGATTCTACAAACGCCAACAGGAGAGTCGCGAGAATAAGAACGAGGATATCCGGCTGGTCCAGTCCCATAGCCTCAAAGCCGGTCAAAGAGAATACAACCGGGTTCCAAGTGGTAATGGCGCCGTACATATGAAGTGCGTCAGTAATGCTCGCAGAACGGAAGAAAATAAAACCGCTGCAGGCCAACAGGAACGTGCGCACTCTGCAGAAGGCAGTATGACCTGCGGAGGTGGAATTTACGTGCAGGAAGGAATTTATTTTCTTCCAGAGGGGGGCGCCCTCCTGCTCCAATACGATGTAACAGAAATGAAGCAGTCCCGAGCCGATTATGTAGCGAAGAAAGCCGCCGTGCCAGAAGCCAACCACAAACCACATGATACACATGGCAGCATACATGGGAACTTTCTTACCCTTTTTACGACCGAATCGTTTTACAGCTTTTTCACGAATAGAGCAGGACAGATTGGATTTTTGAATCGGATAAAAAACAAAATCCTTGCACCAGCCGCCCAGCGTAATATGCCATCTCCTCCAGAACTCCGTCATGGACACCGAGAAAAAAGGCGATTCGAAATTCTCAGGGAGTTTAATGCCCAGAATTTCAGAAAGTCCGATCACGATATCCATGCAGCCGGAAAAATCACAATACAGCTGGAGCGCAAACAAGGCAGCCGCCACAGGAATATAAAAGCCGTTATAGGTACCAAAGCTGGCAAATACGGTGTTCACAGGCAGAGCAGCCCGTTCAGAAATAACGATTTTTTTAAAGAATCCCCAAAGCATGCGCTGGGAGCCGCGTGTCAGATTTTCGTAACGAAGCGGCCTTTTCCCGGAAAACTGAGTGACCATGTCCTCGTAGCGGGAAATCGGTCCGGAGGTCAGCTGCGGGAAGAAACTGCCGAAAACAGCAAAGCGAAGGAAATTATGCTCTGCCGGCATGCCGCCGTCGTTTACGGTAATTAAATATCCCAAAAGCTGCAGAGTATAAAAGGATATTCCCAGCGGTGCAAACGCAGACAAATCCGGCAGCTGCACCGGGATATGGAGAAATTCGCCGAAAAGCTGTGCACAGGGCAGGTATTTGTACAAAAAAAGCAGTGCCAGGTTCAAAAGAACCACGCCGTGAAACAGAAATCTCTGGTGAATGCTGCCGCGCCACCTATCGATACCTATTGCAGCAAGATAGACAGACAAAATCGATAGAAAAAGGGAAAAAACGGCAGATCCTGCATGCTCCAGCGGGAGTAGGAACAGAATATTCGCAGCCAGAAGGCATATATTCTGCAGCTTTCCCGGGAGCAGATAATAAACCACAATTAAAAGCAGGCAAAAGCCGAGAAACTCCAGTGAAATCAAAGACATAATGTTATACTCACGTAATGCAGGTCAAACGACTTATACACGCTGCAGGATAATATCAACCATTTCTCCGACATTCTTCATTCCGGTCGTTTCTGACATGGTAAACTTCATGCCGAATTCCTTCTCGATGGAGACAATTAGATCGATATGCTCCAGGGAATCCCAGTCCTCAATGTCTGCAGAAGTGGTTTTATCACACACGGTTATAGAATCATCATCAAAAACAGCACGAAAAACACCGTTTAATCTGTCGTACACTTCTTCTCTTGTCATCGTTGTATCCTCCTTATTTGAACCACATTGGTAACCATTCAGAGCCCATTCACAAAATCAGCCTTAGAAGTGCAAGCATTTCACTTCTGAATTAATGAAATTTTGCCTGGCCCTTTTCTTGATTGCACATGTCAAAAATCCTCAGCGTAGCCCGCTACGTTTTTTGCCCCGCACCCTCAGAAAAAGTTTTGCGTTATTAGGCCAGTTATTTTGCAAACGATGCACCAGCTCACTGCTCATTGATCTGAATCACATCCGTCTTTGTCTGATATCCATCCGCTAAAGACAGTGACCAGCTGGTACTGCCGTCCTGAGACTGCGAGAGCTTGTCAAAGCCCAGCATCTCATAGAAGCCCTGAACCATTTTATTTTTGGCCGTGGGGTAGTAGTAGCCCCGAAGCTCTGTAATACCGCGCTGCACGCAGGTGCCTGCCAGAACATCCATCATAGCCAGCTCCATGTCCCTCTTCAGAACGCGGCAGCTCATCAGCCACAGATCAATATGGAAAAGGGCGGCATTATCAGAATCAATATGACCGAAAACAACACTCACAACGCCATTGTCACCAAATCGGTCTTCGAGCTTACCGTAAAGTGTAATGTGATCGGCACTGGCAGCATACCGCTCAATATCGGCTTGTGAGCAGCGGAGTGTTGTCAGATTGAACTGATTGCTCTTATTGGTGAGCTGTGCAATGCGAGCCATATACATAGGAGCGAAGGGCTTGATCTCTGCTTTCATTTCCAGCGATAGAAGATAATCGTGGTAATCGGAGAAGCTTGCCTCCTGCTGCATGCGCTGGAGATTGGCCTTGTACATCTCATTCCGCGCAAGATCGTCCTTTGACAGAGCGGTCACCTCAAAATAGCCCGCCCGATCCAGCTCCGTGATGTAGTGCTCCGGAGCCGTCATTTCCGGGACTGCCACGCCGGGAACCTGACTTTTCACAATGTGACGTTCTGCCGGGTTATCATCCACGAAAACAAGGGCATCACTGCCAATATTGATCTCCTTTGCAATCTGCTGGAGATTACGGTCCTTGGGCTCCCAGTTTGCTTTTATGACCAGAAAATCATCGGGATGGAGAATGCTGTCAGGACGGCTCAGACCGGCCAGAGCGTTTTCTTCGTCATTTTTGGAATCAACGGCCAGCAAAATACCAAGATCCTTATGCTCCAGAATGTAGCTTTGGAACTCGCTGTACAGCTGGGCAGTGGGTGTTTCCTGTCCAATATCGATATTCTCCGGACCGTCATCACCTACAATTCCGCCCCAGAGCGTATTATCCAGATCAAGAACGAGGGCTTTTTTGTTCTTGCCGTAGATGGACTGGATGATGCAGGAAAGATTATAGGCCAGCTCCGGGATGGCAGGGACAGCCAGCGCATATTTATACATATGCCAGTAATAAGGATCTGCCCATTTTGTCAGACCATAAGAGGAAGCCAGGAAGTTAATGTCCTGAATGTAGAAGTTCTCATGTGTCTGTGCATATTCGTAGAAAAGTCCATTCAGGCGATGAACAAAATTCAGCTTGCCGTGTACATCGGATACATCCTTATTCCCGAGAAGTCGATAAAAGGGCTGCTCAAAGTTGTTCTGTATCACCGGACAATGGTAGGCCGCGGCTATTTTGTCCCACATAGCGGCAAATGGCCGGAAGGTTTCCTGCAGGAGTGAATCAATCGCCTCAGCGTTCATGCGAACCGTAGGAAAGGTGCGCAGATTCCGGGAGGATGTATGAATGTAAATAAGATCCGGGGCAAATTCCACCAGCTCCGGATTATCAAACATAACGTCCTGCCAGTATTGCGCATACTCGGATTCATAAAAGGTGGGTTCGATGCCGATGTTCAGCAGGAAAAGCTCCAGGATCTTTTTTATGTCGCTGGTTGTAGAACCGCCAAGGATCGCGATTTTCTTCGGAATACGCTTTTGTGGATTACCGGAAGCCGGAGCCGCCGTATCTGCAGCGCCCTCCTCCAGAAGTCTGCGCCGCAGGGATTTTTTCTTCTGGAGAATCCGTTCAGAGTCAAAGGGATATTCTAATTCGTGCAGCATGTCAGTTGCCAACCTCCGTCCAGTGTGTCAGCGATGAGCCGTCAAAAGAAAGTGTAATGCAGTCAATGAGTGCATGCTCGTCCGTGTCATAGACTGCAATATGCAGTCCGGCAGAATCTCCGGTGTAATCACCGTTTTGGAGCATGAACAACTCACTGATGTCCTCATAGGAAGCAGAAACTCCGGCAGTCTGAAGTCGAATGCGGCAGCCGGAGACCGTATCCTGACAGGAAAGGGATACATCGCTTTCTGCAGATTCCTGCTGCAGCACAATGCCGCCGTCTGTGACCGCCAGATAATTGAAGGACGTGGAAGTCTCATCCGAAGACGTATCGGAAAGTGTAAGACCAAGCTTTCGCAATCCGCTTACAATATCGGAGGAGAGCTGGGAGGGATCGATGCTGCTGGCCTCCATTACGTAGAGAAGATCGGAATCCTTTCGATGGGTTTCCAGAAGCTCCATCAGTACATCCGTGCGGCTGACCGTTGTAAATGCCTGTGAACGGCAGACCCTTTCATAGTTCGGAATCAGCTCCTCCATATGCGTTGCAAACGCATCGTCATCTGCGTGCTCCGGAAGCGTGTAGTTGTTGCTGATATAGGTTCCAAGGAACGACGTCACCTTGGCGGACCCGAACATATTGAGGTGAATGCCATCCCAGAAGTCTTTATAGGCATCGGTTTGCACGGCGTCCGGATTCTCCAGAAAATTCAGGAACGGAACGTTATTTTCTGCAGCCAGCGCAGAAACATCCTTCATTACTGCGCGGCGAGAATTAAAGCTCCTTTCGTCACAGTCGCCGTTGGCGGAGCTGACAGGGCAGCAGGTGAACAAAAGCTCGGTATCAGTCTCCTTGCAAAGGGCAATAATCTTCTCCAGATATTCTCGCGAAACATCGCTGAGAGAGGCATCAACGTCATAGCGCTGAAAAGGTACGGCGTCGTAGCCAACCGTCCTGGCATAGGTAACAGAGCCCAGCGTATACTTTTGATAGTTGCCGTTTTGAAAGTCGGATGCAGTGACATCCTTCCAACGGGAATGGAAGGAATAAAAGGGAAAATAAAACTCAATCCGATCCCGCGGCTGTACAACCTCCTGAATCATCTGATACCGGTATGTATCCGTCAGCGGCATGACATCGGTCAGGTAGTGGACAAAGTTTTTGCTGCGGGTAATGTAGATTTCCTCCGCATAGGTGACGTCGAGAACTACCAGTGCAGGGTGATCCCGGTCAATGGCGTCCTTGAGAATATAGTAGCTGCAGGAAAGAGACTGGTTGCCGCAGGAAAGATTGTAGGCGCGAATGCCGTAATCCTGCCAGAGCTGGACCGGCTGCACCGCATTATTCATGACGGAGGGACCTGCGATGATGACGTCAAAGGAGCCCTTTGGATAGTCATAGTAGTACGGAGACAATTCCTCCGGATCCTTGGCCGTCAGAACCCGGTTTACATAGTGGAAGCTAAGACCGGCAAGGGCGAGAAATAAAAGAATGCGCAGTATATAATTGAGAAGTCGTGATTTTTTCATATACAGCTAGTTTAGCATAGATCCGGCAACTATTCAGAGCACATTCGTAAAATCGATGCTGCAGTAAATGGTATAATACGGTATTAGGAGCAAGAGACTTCAAGGAGGCACGTATATGTCCTTTCGACGAAAGCTGATCATCGCTTTTTCTATCGTTATTGTATTGCCGGCACTGCTCTCGTACGCATCGTTCCGGATAATTTGTCATGTACTGCCAAGGGACGCGGCCCTGGTGCCGAAGAGCATTATTATGACGCTGGGCATTACCATTGTGATCATTCTGGTGGTCACGGCACTGCTGCTGATCAGCTGGCTGAAATCGAGTCTTCTGGATCCTGTCAATCAGTTGAAAACCGCCATGAGCCAGATTCGGGATGGGAATCTGGATTATATTCTGTCTACGACACAAACCGGAGAAATCGGAGAGCTGTACCGCGGCTACGAGGATATGCGGCTTCGGCTGAAGGAGTCCGCGGAACAGAAGCTGGAAAATGATAAGCACGACCGGGAACTGATCAGTAATATTTCGCATGATCTGAAGACGCCCATTACTTCCATTAAGGGTTATGTGGAGGGCCTCCTCGACGGTGTGGCGAACACGCCGGAGAAACAGGAAAAATACCTTCGCACCATTTACAGCAAGGTGGGAGATATGGTGAAGCTCATCAACGAGCTGACGCTGTATTCCAAGATTGATAATGATAAAATTCCATATAATTTCAGACGGATCAACATGTGGGATTATTTTGGAGACTGCGTGGAAGAGATCGGGATGGATCTGGAGTCCAAAAACATCGAACTGAACTATTCCAATCTTCTCCCGCGAGATACGGAAATGATTGCGGATCCGGAGCAGTTTAAAAGGGTGATCAATAATATCATCAGCAACAGTGTGAAATATATGGATAAACCGCACGGAAGAATTGACATTCGCCTGCTGGACGAGCAGGATAGTGTGCGGATTGAGATTGAGGACAACGGAAGAGGCATTGCGGCGAAGGATCTGCCGAATATTTTTGATCGGTTTTACCGGGCAGATGCCTCGCGTAACTCTGCAACCGGCGGAAGCGGAATCGGTCTTTCCATTGTTAAAAAGATAGTAGAGGATCACGGCGGATATATCTGGGCAACCGGCAAGGAGCACGTGGGAACCTGCATGCATCTGGTATTCCGCAAGTATCGGGAGAACAAGCCGGTCGATGAAACGGTGACGGCGTGAAGAGAGGAACAGCATGAGCAGAATTCTGATTATTGAGGATGAGGAGTCCATTGCAGATCTGGAGAAGGATTATCTGGAGGTCTCGAATTTTGAGGTGAAGGTGGAAACTAGGGGAGATACCGGACTGAAGACGGCCCTGGCGGAATCGTTTGACCTGATTATTCTGGATCTTATGCTGCCTGGAATGGATGGCTTTGAGGTTTGCCGCCGGATACGGGAGCAGAAGAATCTTCCGATTTTAATGGTGTCTGCCAAAAAGGACGACATCGATAAGATTAAGGGACTGGGACTGGGAGCAGATGACTACATGACCAAGCCCTTCAGCCCCAGCGAGCTGGTGGCACGCGTAAAAGCGCATCTGGCACAGTACGAACGTCTGGTGGGTGTAGGGAAGCCGGAGAACACGGTCATCGAGATCCGCGGCCTGAAAATTGACAAGACAGCGCGCAGAGTGTGGGTTGACGGAGAGGAGAGGCAGTTTACCACGAAGGAGTTTGATCTTCTGACCTTCCTGGCGGAGAATCCAAACCATGTTTTCTCGAAGGAAGAGCTGTTCCGCAGAGTCTGGAATATGGACAGTGTCGGAGACATTGCGACCGTGACCGTTCACATCAAAAAGATACGGGAGAAGCTGGAATACGACACCTCCAATCCGCAGTACATTGAGACCATCTGGGGCGTGGGCTACCGATTCAAGATTTAGTACATAGGAATGAATTACAGAAATGACGCATGATATGACCAAGGGCAGGATGTTGCCCATTTTGATTAAATTTACGATCCCGCTGGTATTGGGGAATCTTTTGCAGCTCACCTATAATGCGGCCGACAGCATCATTGTCGGCCGCTTTGTAGGTGCATCGGCACTTGCGGCGGTAGGAACAAGCAACCCGCTGATCACTTTGTTTATTCTCTTTGAACAGGGAATCTGCCTGGGGACGGGTGTGCTGATCGGCATGATGTTCGGTGCACAGCAATACGACCGGCTTCAGCGGCAGGTTTCCACCGGAATGGTATCCGGCATTGTCTTTTCTGCAGCGATGGCGCTGCTGACAATGGCTGCTGCACCGCAGCTTTTGCAGCTCTTGCAGGTGGATTCGGCCATATTGGAGGAAGCAGTTCTGTACCTTCGGATTGTTGCGTTTGGCCTGCTGTTTAATTTTATTTATAATTACTTTGCAGGAACGCTTCGGGCAATGGGAGATTCGAAGTCTCCTCTTTTGTTTCTGGCGCTTAGTGCGGCTTTAAACGTGGCCGGCGATTTATTTTTTGTTATTGTATTTCATATGGGAATCGTTGGCTGTGCGGTGGCAACGGTGCTGTCGGAGGGCCTGTCCGGCGTTCTGTGTTTTATCTACATTCAGCGCAGAATTCCTCTGCTGCAGCTTGGAAGAAAATGGTTGTATTTTGACGGCAGCCTTTTAAAACTGACGCTGCAGTACGGATTTGTCAGTGCCATGCAGCAGTGCGCAGTTCAGGTTGGAAAGCTGGGCATCCAGGGAATTGTCAACACCATGGGAGTGGCCTCCACCGCAGCCTTCAGTGCGGTCAATCGTGTGGACGATTATGCGATTGTGATTGAACAGAATGTGGCGCATGCCATGACCAGTGTGATGGCACAGAATGAAGGCGCCGGCGAACATCGAAGGGTCTATCAGGCATACCGCTATGGTATGGCAATGGAGCTGATCTACGGTGTGATGGTGGGATTTGCGTTTTATTTTCTGGCAGAGCCGGTCATGCTGCTGTTCACGCAGGAGGCGGAGGTTATTGCCATCGGCAAGACGTATCTTCATCTGATTGCGTTTATGTATATTCTGCCGGGACTGACGAACGGCCTGCAGGGATATTTCCGCGGAATTGGGGATCTTAAGGTGACGTTGATCAGCAGCATGCTGAATATGACGGTTCGCGTTGCCGCAGCAGTGCCGATGGTGTTCGTCTTCCATATGGGGATGGAGGCCATTCCGTGGTCGTATCTTCTGGGCTGGGCGGCCATGATTGCTTTTGAACTGCCGTTTTACCGCAAATGGAACCGGGAGCATCTGATGAAGCAGTGCGAGCAGGAGCAGCAATAGGTGCCTGCGATGAATGCAGATGGCTATAGTCATAAGAAACGGCTGTTCAGGCTGCATTTTTAATGCTCCGCGCATCGATGTCGGGGGATAACGATGGCATGAAGCGCGGAGTGAAAGGGAGAACGATGGCAGATTGCGATACCTGCAATAATCTGGAGTGGGACGAGGACGAGCAGGAGTATTACTGCTCGGCGGATGTGGACGAGGACGACTACGGCCGTATGCTGCAGGAACAGGCGGGCGGTCATCCGCACCAGCGCTGTCCATATTGGGTAAACGGCGATGAGTATGCCGTGGCGCGGCACCAGGCGTTTTGAGAATCGATATGGTATTCAATTCCTTCTTTTTTATATTCATATTCATGCCGCTCGTGACGGCCGGATGGTACCTTTTGAATAAAAAGAGTGCGACGGCAGCGGAATGGTTCCTGATTGCCATGGGACTGTGGTTCTACGGAAGCTTTGGCGTCTGGTATCTGGTCATTTTGGTGCTGAGCGTTCTTTTCAATTACGGCACAGGGAGCTTGCTGCGAAAAAAGAACAGAGGACTTCTTGCGGCCGGGATTGCCGTGAATCTGTTTTTTGTGTGCTGGTTTAAATATGTGACACCGGCACTGGTATCCGGCGCCGAGGCGGGATGGCTGCAGGTTTCACAAAGAACCATGGACTTTTTGTCGGTGGGACTTCCGATCGGTTTTTCGTTCTATACCTTCAGCCAGATTTCGTATCTGGTCGATTCCTATCAGGGGACAATTACAAGGGACGGCTTTCGGCGGTATGTGCTGTATCTCACCTATTTTCCAAAGATCATCGAGGGGCCCATTACCTGCTACGAGGAAATCGCCATGCAGTTCCGCGATGCGTCCAAAAGACGCTTTCATGCGGAAAACTTTGCAAGGGGGCTGATTCTTTTTGTATTCGGACTGGCGAAAAAGCTTTTGATTGCGGATGTACTGGCAGGTGCAGCGACCTTCGGGATTCAAAGTGCCTGGTACCTGGATACGCTGGCAGGCGTTCTTACCATGAGCTGCTACGCGTTGCAGCTGTATTATGATTTTTCCGGATACTGTGACATGGCGATGGGGCTTTCGGCGATGCTGGGAATTGAGCTGCCGCTGAATTTCAATGCACCGTTCCAGGCGAAATCCTTCCCGGAGTTCTGGAAGCGCTGGCACATGACGCTTACGAGATTTTTTACAAGGTATGTGTACATTCCGTTGGGCGGAAGCCGAAGGGGGAAGCTGCGGACAGCCGGAAATGTCATGGTGGTGTTCCTGCTGTCGGCTCTTTGGCATGGACTTGGCACAACGTATCTGATCTGGGGGCTTTTGTCCGGAGCCTTTGTGGCAGCTGGAGGTCTGCTGACGAATTTGCTGCCGCAGAAGATGTTCGGGAAGGTATTCGGAAAGGTAAAGGTCTATCTGCTGTTTTTGTTTACGCTTGTTTTCTTTGCGGCGCCCAGTGCGGAATACAGCATGGTGATTCTGAAAAATCTGTTCCGACCGCTGTATCCTGGCTGGCTGTATCGGATGGCGGCCAAGCTCGATGTCCCGGAGTTCTGGGTTATCAATAAGGCGGTCGGCGCAGCGGCTCCTTCACTGCAGAATCCGGTCTTATTGCTGGAGCTGGTGATCATCGTGGCTGTCGCACTTGTGCTGACACAGAAGAAGACGGCAGCGGAACTGGCGGCGCAGGTCCGTCTGACCAGGAAAAATGCGGCGCTGATCGGACTTCTTCTGGTGCTGTGTCTGTGTTCGATGTCCGGCGTATCGACATATCTGTACTTTAAGTTCTAGGGAAATGCTGATTTAATCGGCGTTTCCCCAAGCGAGCGTTCGGTGCCGGGCCAGTTAGTTAGGCCAGTTATTTAAAAATCGATGTAACTATTCAGCACCCATCTCGATTTTCCTTCGGAAAACCTCGATGCGGCTGGCCAGAGGCGCTTCGCGTCTTGGCCGCCTGCC
>CAVFRZ010000046.1:0-11873 GCA_963624875.1 Anaerovibrio sp. | reverse complement strand
TTGGGAACAAGAATGTAGTCGCCAATCTCAAAGGCCGGCTCATCCTTCATCTGGAACGGGAGCATCCCCCAGTTCATCACGTTGGAGCGATAGCGCTTGGTGGCATATTCCGTGCAGATATTGGCAAGTCCGCCCAGAACTCGCTGACAGCTGGCAGCCTGTTCACGCGCAGAGCCGTCCCCCGGCTTGACACAGTAGATCATGCTGCCGATTTCAATGGCTTTCCCATCTGCCGCCGGCAAAATCGCGTGTACCAGCTTCAGCGCAGCGGCAAGTTTCTCGTCCTGTG
This sequence comes from Anaerovibrio sp., assembly GCA_963624875.1. Classification (GTDB taxonomy): domain Bacteria; phylum Bacillota; class Clostridia; order Lachnospirales; family Lachnospiraceae; genus CAG-791. The sequence goes on along the minus strand of CAVFRZ010000046.1, from coordinate 11,584 downwards.
CGGCAGGATCCTCCCCGGAAAGGCGTAGCTTCTCCAGTGCCCGCACCTGCTTGGAGCGTCCCACATAGCCAGGATCACGGCGGGAAAGTGCAAACTCCGCCAGGCCCAGCGGATTGGATCGGTAGGAGGATGTTTCACCGGACGGAATCAGCTCATCCGTTGTTGTAACCTTATCCATGATCTTGGAACAGACGCGCAGCAGAATGTGATCTGCCAGTGCCTCCTGCTCGGGCCAGTCCTTAATGTTCGGTCCGTATACCAGCTTGTCCTCCGGATTTTCCTGGCCAAACCCGTTGTATACGCGGGCACGGTACGGAGCGTCATCGAAATGGTATTCCGGTACGACATAGTCATCCGCATACTCCTCTGCCGATGTCAGGATTCCTCCGTTTGCCGCTGTCGCAGCAATGGAGCGGGCATCCATCAAAGCAACTGCGCTCAGCTGGCCGGCTCCCGGCTTGCTGCCCTCACGGTTCGGGAAGTTCCGGGTTGTATGGCGGATACTCAATGCGTTGTTGGCAGGAGTGTCGCCCGCGCCAAAGCACGGTCCGCAGAATGCCGTCTTAACGGCGGCTCCGGCCGCCATCAGCTGTGAAATAGCCCCCTTGGAAACAAGATCCATGAATACCGGTTGACTGGACGGGTAAACCGACAGCGTAAATTCATCATGGCCGCACTGCGCATTGCGCAGAATGTGCGCCGCCTCCATGACATTGGTATAATTGCCGCCCGCACAGCCTGCGATGATGCCCTGCTGCACCAAAAGGCCGCGCGAAGTGATTTTGTCGGTCAGGCTGAACTGAATTTCCTTGCTGCCGCACAGGTGCTCGGCCTCCTTTTCGACCTCACGCAGGATATCTCCCAGGTTCGCGTTCAGCTCGTCAATCTCAAAGGTATTGCTGGGATGGAACGGAAGGGCAATCATCGGCTTTACTGTGGACAGATCCACATAGACCATGCCGTCATAGTATGCGACTTGATCAGGCTCCAGCTGCCGGTACTCCTCCTCTCGGCCGTGCGCGCGCAGGAACTCGCGCGTTTTCTCATCCGTGCGCCAGATGGAGGTCAGGCAGGTGGTTTCTGTCGTCATGACATCAACGCCGTTGCGGAAATCAGCAGTCATAGAGGAAATGCCGGGTCCCACGAACTCCATAACCTTATTCTTGACATAGCCGTTTTTGAACACTGCCCCGATGATGGCCAGGGCGATATCCTGCGGTCCGACGCCGGGCCTTGGCTTTCCGTCCAGGTAGATGCCGATCACCCCCGGATAGGCCACATCATAGGTATTGCACAAAAGCTGCTTGACCAGCTCTCCGCCGCCCTCTCCGATGGCCATTGTACCCAGCGCGCCGTAGCGCGTATGAGAGTCGGAGCCCAGGATCATCTTGCCGCAGCCGGCCATCGTTTCGCGCATATACTGGTGAATCACAGCCATGTGCGGCGGCACGTAAATACCGCCGTATTTGCGGGCGGCAGACAGGCCGAATACGTGGTCGTCCTCATTAATGGTGCCGCCGACGGCACACAGACTGTTATGACAATTCGTCAGTACGTATGGAATCGGAAACCTCTCCATACCGGACGCACGGGCTGTCTGAATGATCCCCACAAACGTGATGTCATGCGACGTCAGAGCATCAAACTTTATCTTCAGCTGCTCCATATTGTCGGAGGTATTGTGTGCCTTCAATATGGAATATGCGATGGTTCCCTTTCTGGCTTCCTCCCTGTTCCGGGCGGGTGCATCCGCTTCCGGCACAATGCTTGTTCCGTTTATAAGGAAAACGCCGCCGTCATATAACTTAACCATGGATTGCCTCCTTTTCCTCCGGGCATTCACCATAGGTGAATGGCTTAATCTGCCGCACTACATCCATAACGGTGCCGTCCCGGGCTTCTATAATTCCCACCACACGATCGCCGAACTGCACGGCCTTTGGCTCACCGGCAATCCGGTATGCCATATCACGCAGCTCTTCAATGGTCTTAAGCGGCACGCAGTCTGCCGACTGCAGGGCTTCCAGAAGATCCGGCCGAGCCGGATTGACAGCCACGCCGTAATCCGTCACGACTACATCCACGCTCTCTCCCGGCGTGGTGACGGTGGTAACATCCGTGCAGACAGCCGGAATGCGTCCCTGCAGGAGAGGCGAGATCACGATTGTACATTTCGCTCCCTGAGCAGCGTCGGGATGACCGCCCTGTGCACCGGTGATAACACCGTCTGAGCCTACGACGACGTTGCAGTTGAAGTGCGTATCCACCTCCAGTGCCGCCAGAATGACGTAGTCCAGCTTGTTGACGAATGCTCCCTTATTAAAAGGATTTGCATAGGCTCCTGCAGAAATGCGGTGATGATTGGGTCTGCGGACGCTTTCAACCGCCGCTGTGTCAAAGTCCTGTGTGTCCAGAAGGCACCCGACAAGTCCCTCATCCAACAGATCGCACATTCCCTTGCTCATGCCGCCTACTGCAAAGCCCATGCGGATTCCGCGCTCCTTCATGATCTTTCCCAGCGATACTGCGGATGCAATGGACGCTCCGCCCACGCCGGTCTGGTAGGAAAAGCCGTCCTTGAAATAAGGAGTATTGACAACGACCTGCGTGCAGTAATCTGCCATCATCAGCTTGCGTACATCGGTGGTAGGCTTGGCCGCACCGGTCGCTATTTTCTCCGGAATTCCGATCTGGTCCACAACGCAGACATAGTCCACCTTGGTGCAGTTGATGTCGGCCGGATAGTTGGGGAACGGTACCAGGCAGTCCGTGACAGCCACCACCTTATTGGCGTGATTGCCGTCCACAAAGGAGTAGCTCAGCACGCCGCAGTCGCTCTTCCCGCCAACGCCCTTGCAGTTGCCGTAGTCATCACAGGTCGGTGCCCCGATAAAGGAAATGTCGATGGTCGTCTCCCCGGTCTGAATGGCCCGAACGCGGCCGCCGTGGCTGCGCATGACAGCCAGCCCTTTGAGCTTCCCTTCCGAAATGGCCTGCCCGATCTTGCCGCGCACGCCGCTGGACTGAATATTCGTGATGGTACCGTCCTCAATCATCGGTACCAGAGCATCGTGAGCCTTTCCGAGAGAGCTGGCACAGATGGTCACATCCCTGATGCCCATCCGGCGGACCTCCTCCATAACCATATTGACAACAAGGTCTCCGTCCCTGAAATGATGATGAAAGCCCAGCGTCATGCCGTCGTGCGCACCGCACCGGACAAGTGCCTCGTGGATGGAATCCACCAGCTTGCTGGTATCATGATTCATCACAACCCTGGTGACCGGTCCCTGCTTGCGGAATTCACTTCCGTCCTTATAATTGTTGCCCCGGAAGACCTCCTTGCCGGTCAGCTTCAGGATTTCCTCCGGAATGTCTCTTCCTACTGCATTCTTCATGTTACAGATCCCCCTTGTATACGCCGGAGGCCTTTGCCAGCTCAATGGTTCTCTTGGCACCGTCGTAGAAGGCAATGTCAATCATCTTGCCGTCTACCGTGAACACACCGATGCCCTTGGCCTTTTTGTCATCAATTTCCCGAACAACCTTCTCTGCAAAAATAATGTCCTTCGGCTTTGGCGTGAAAATCTCGTGAACCACAGAGATCTGACGCGGATTGATAATGGATTTGCCGTCAAAGCCCATCAGGTGAATGGCCTCAACATCCCTTCGGAAGCCCTCCATGTCGTCAAGATTCGTATATACGGTATCAAAGCACTGTACTCCGGCAGCCCGCGCAGCGATGATCATGTTCTGCCGTGCCCCCATCAGCTCAATGCCGGTGCCCGTAATGTGCGTCTGCAGGTCCTTGGTGTAGTCACCGCCTGAAAGAGCAATGCCGAACAGCCGTTCCGACGCCTCGCAGATGTCCAGTGCCTTCATAATGCCGCGGGCGGATTCCAAAGCAGCAATGATGAGGGTGCGGCCATCCGGAATGCCGAACTCCTTCTCGGCTGCCGCTATGGCATCGGCCACCAGCAGCACATCCTGTGCACTCTCCGTCTTGGGGATACGAATGGAGTCACAGCCGCCCGCTACTGCAGCACGGATATCCTCCTGCCAATATGGACTGTCCAGCCCGTTGATGCGGACAACCCGTTCCACCCCGCGATAATCAATTTCCTGCAGCGCATGGTAAAGAGAGAACCTTGCAGCATCCTTTTCCTTCTCGGCTACTGCATCCTCCAGATCCAGCATGATGGAATCCGGCTTATAAATGTACGGATCCTTGATCAGTCCGGGCTTCTGGCAGTTTAAAAACATCATGGTGCGGCGCAGCCGCTTTTTAGCCGGATTACTCATCGTATCGCACCTCCCCACGGCAGGGCGTCCTTCTGACCTGCAGCGCGGTATACTGCGCATTCCACGCGAGCCTTCAGCGTGCAGTCCAACGCGCCCTTGTCCACGATGTGGATTCGGACATCGTCCACCCCCAGGTTATCCAATGTCTGCAAAACGGTTTTCCGAATGGCATTTCCGTACTGATGAATGACCGAGCTCTCCAGCGTGAATTCCACGCTGCCCTCTCCCGGCTCCACCGTCACCATCGCATCGCTGGATTCCAGCGTGCCGGCAACGGCGCTTTTTGCAATCTTCATAGCTTATTTTCCTTTCCTGCCGCACTCCTGCTGCCACCTGCAGCAGGTTTTGCGGCATCATAATAGTTATAGGAACAACCGATACACTCCAACGAATGCGAACAAAGCCAGCACTCCCAGCGCCAGGAAGGATACGGCGAACAGCTCTACGAACAGGCGGTTCTGAGGAAACCTCTCCTCCGCATTCTCCTGCTGCGCAACGCCAGCCATAATGAGCGCTCCTGTCGTGGAAATCGGCGTAAAGCCCGCCACCGTTCCTCCGATAACGATCACTGCCACCAGCTCTACCGCGTCCACGCCAAGGCTTTCCGCAAGGCCGCTCGCCGTAGGGATCAGGGTCGGGAACACAACCCCCAGCCCGGAAGAGAAAAAGGACATCACTCCTGCCGTAATCGACATGATGGTGGCAGCCGTATGCGGTCCCATGATTGCTTCCAGCGCCGAGACCATAATGTCAATGCCGCCGGACAGCGAGATGACATGCATCAGAATGCCGACGCCCATAACCATGAGGATGACATTCCACGGCACCGCGGAAATCGCTTTTTTCTCATTGCCGCATCCCAGTACGATGAGCACCGATCCCACGGTGAAGCCGTCAGTCCCACATTCCAGGAGAAAAACAGCGCACCAACCGCCAGCACCGCCAGTCCTGCAAGGGAAAGCCACTGCTGCACCGTAAAGGCAGGCAATGTCTCCTGCGTGCTGACTGCACTCTCATCCACATGCCAGCCCCTGTAGTAGACATAAACCACAACTGCAGTTGCCAGTGCCGTGATGGTCAGGGCAATCATGATCGGCACGGTGTTGGCCTCCAGTCCCTGCTCCTCCATCAGCTCGCGAACCACAGCCGCCTCCGGCGTCAGCGGACTCATGCGGCCCGACATCACGCCCAGATCACCGATAACTGCGGTCATGATCGGATTGACGCCCGCCGACATGGCAACCGGAATGGCAATGACCGGAATGATTGCCAGAGACGGAATGGCGCCCGGTCCGCAGGCACAGATTGCAAACCCCAGAAGATACATAACGAAAGGTATCAGGCGGCGTCTGGTCCCAACCAGTCCTACAAGTTTGCGGGCCAATAGCTCCAGCGTTCCGTTTCCCTGTATGATGGCGAACAGGTACGTGATGCCCACCATCTGAATGAACAGAGAGGAACTGAAGCCGGAGAGAATCTCCTTGGCTGTCAGTCCGTAAATCAGTCCCACCACCATGGCAAATCCGGTGCTGAGGATTCCCACATTCGCGCCGCGCACAAACCCGATCACGATGGCGCACAGAAGACAGATCAGTGAAATCAAACCCAGATTCATTCTGCATCCCTCCTTTTACCGGAATGTGATGCAGACCGGACTCTCTGTCACAATCATGCGGCCGGTGTAGCTCATCTGACCGGTGACCGAATCCAGCTTCATCTCAACAATGGTGTCGCTGTCCTCGTTTGCCGCATAGAACAGTCTGTAATCCGGAGTGAAGGTGATGAACCGCGGCGTTTTGCCAAGACATGGGTAATAGCCCAGCTCCGTCATATACCCGGTATTCTGATCAATCCGGTAAACAACCAGCGATTCATGAATGCGGTTGGAGCCGATCAGTATGTGACCCTTCTCATCCAGGATGGAGGCACTGGCTTGTCCGTCCCCTGTGTAGGTGGCAGGAAGACTGGGCAGATTCTGCCGGGCAGTCAGCCTTCCTGTGGTCTCATCAAAGGTCAGGAAAGTCATCTTATTGCCCTTCTCATTGATGAGATAGACATAGCGATTGTTCGGATGAATGGAAACATGCCGCGGCTCGTCGTACGTACGGGCGTAATAGGTGTCGGTCGGCGTCAGAGACCCGTCGCCTGCATCAAACCGGAAGACCCGTACCATGCCGTAGCCTTGGAGCCTGGCCTGTGTCACAACAAACAGGTACTCCTTTTTGCGGTCCCACAGACACTGATGCGCGAACGAGACAAAACCGTCCTTCTGCCCCTCCATATGTGTGGTCGTTACGATCTCGCCCAGGGATCCGTCTGCATTTCGGCGAATGACATAGACAGCACCGCCCTGAAGAGCCGCCACAACGATATAGCGGTTTGAGCGGTCCGCCGTGATAAAGACCGGATTTCTGCCGCCGATATCAATGGTGTTCAGTGGCTCCAGCGTTCCGTCCTCCCGGATTCGGTAGCTGCTGACCTTGGTAATATCACCATGAACGGAGTAAAGGTACTTCTCCTCATTGTCCAGTGTCTGATAAGACGGATTGGGGTCCGTTGCAAGGCACTGGATTTCCTTCCAGTCGCCCGAGCTCTCATCGATCTGATAGACCTTCAGACCCTTTCCCCGGGCGTTGCGCTCCCGCGTGGTGCGGCACCCTACATAAGCGTACTTCATACGTTTGCTCCTTTTACGTTACGTTTGTTTTCCGTTTTCCTGTTGCAGCACAGTGATGGACACACCATCGTTTGTCTGTACTATGAAATATGCGGATGTCAAACGGAACTTCCGTTATGGCCTGGTGGCGTCATAACCAAAAGGAATGGCCGCTTGTGCAGGCTGCCGAACCCCAAATAAAAGGAGCAGCCCTTTCAGGCTGCTCCATAGCATTCTTTCGCAAGTTCGATGAACTCCATCATCGCTGCGCTCTGTTTACATCGGTCTGCATACATCAGCCAGACCTTTCGGCTGACCGGGCAGCCGTTTTTGTCGTAGACAGGGATGCGCTGCATCGTCTCCTCGTCGATTTTCCAGTCTTTTCCGAACACGAAGGTGACCCCCAATCCGCTGCCTACCATTTCGATTGCAATGTCGGCATAGGGCACCTTGTGCGTCTCATGTGAAACCTCTCCGAAATGATCCTTCCACCACTGATCCACTGTCAGCTTGACAATGGGATTGAAATACGACTCGATCACCGGCAGGTATTCAACGTCATGCTCCGCGATTCCCCGGGGCACAATCAGGTACATCTGTTCTTCAAAAAGACAGATTTTCTCCCCCAGATACGGATAATCACCACAGATAATGGCCATATCCAGCGTCCCCGCCGTCAGCTGCTGCACCAGGCGATTGCTGGAATCGGGTACGGTTTTAAACTGCAGGTGGTCGTATTTTTCACCGTAGGCCTTGTACAGCTGCGGCATATGGAGCCGGGCAAAGGAATTCGGAACTCCGATTTTGAGAAGCTCCCGCACTGCGCGTCCCGCTGCAAAATGATCTTCAATTTCCTTGATGAAATCCAGCATTACAATGGCACGCTTCACAAGGTACAGGCCTTCCTCGGTGAAGGTCACTCCCTGGCTGCTGCGCCGGACGATCTCCACGCTCCATTCCTCTTCCATCGCACGGACCTTCTTGTTCAATGCCGGCTGTGTCATGAACAACGCCTCGGCAGCCTTGGTCATGCTACGTTTCTCGTAAAGTGTGACAAGAATGCGCCAATCACTGTCTTTCACGCTGTGATCCTCATTTCTTTTCTATCGCATCGTTCCAGTGCCGTTTGCAAAGCCGTCCGTCTCTGCACAGTTGTCTTCGACATACCGGATAAAGTCCTTCACTGTATCGTTCAGGTACCGTGCCCTATCGGAATGCACCAGCCATGTGCGCCGCACCAGCGGTGTCCCGTCGGCATTCAGCAGCGGCGTCAGACACAGTTCATTTGGATTGTCATAATCCTGCGGAAGAAAACAAAGACTGTATCCCAGTCCCTTGTAAATCAGCTGCAGCGCCACATCCACGTAGCCGACATGCATGCCGCCCGGCATTTCCGTCCCGTAGTGCTGCTGCCACCATGACGCCAGCAGCTCCTGTGTGCGGTCATTGGTTTTATAGGCAATGCGCTGCGTGTGCCGCAGCTCCTCATCGCTCATCGGCTTCCACGTCACAAGATATCCCGGATCACTTCCAAGGCAGGTCTGCTCCGCAGGACCCTCGTAATCGCCGCGAACAATGCTCACATCGACCTCGCCGTCAATGACCTTGCGGAACAGCACATTGCTCTGCTCCGTCACGACGGTGAATCGCACATCCGGGTGACGCATCGTATAGCGCAGCAGCAAATCCGGCAGCACCGTTTTGCTGAACGTATAAGAGGAAGCTACGATGATCTCCTGACCGGCCGCACTCTTCATCGCCTTGAGCTTTGAACGCAGGGAATCCATAAAGGCAAGATAGGCCCCTGCCTGCTGCGCCACGAACTTTCCCTCCGGCGTAAAATCAAGGCCCTTCGGGGTCCGGTTCACAATCGTGATGCCGAATTCCTCCTCCATATGCTGCAGCCTTTTGGTCAGCGACGGCTGCGTCATATACAGATGGTTGGCCGCACGGGTCAGGTTCGGGTTCAGATACAGTTCATGCAGGATTTCCCAATCGGAATCTTTCATAGCACAGCCCTCCGTTTGCTCTTACTGCAAGTGTACCACGGAGGACTGTTTTTATGCTATGCGCGCAGAAGCGGCTTAATGGTATCGATCAGGTAGTCCGTGAACTCGGCCGTGCTCGCATCCTTCGTCTCAGTCGTCAGCACCACCCTGCGCTCCGTCACGGTACAGATGTCCATTGCCTTATCCAGAATCGCGCTCCTCTCTGCAAGGCCTATGTGAATCAGCATCTGGCCGACGGCGCGGATCAGGCTGCTGGGGTTTGCATACTCGCCGCGGCCGTGGCTCATCAGGTAAGGCGCTGTCCCATGAATGGCTTCAAACAGTGCGTACCGGTTGCCAATGTTCGAGGAGCATGCTGTCCCCAGGCCGCCGGAGTGCTCGGCCGCCACGTCAGTGACGATATCGCCGTAGAGATTCGGCAGCACCACCACCTCGATGCCCTGGTTGAAATCGGGATCCAGCATCTTGGCACACATGGCATCCACAAGCCGCTCCTGGATTTCAATTTCCGGATATTCTTCGCCAATCCGGCGTACCGCCTGGATGAAGTTGCCGTCCACCAGCTTGATGATGTTGGCCTTTGTGACAATGGTGACATTCTTCTTGTGGTTCTTGCGTGCAAACTCAAATGCAGCGCGGGCAATACGCTCACTTCCCTGTCTTGTCTGCACCTTAAAGTCCACAGCCAGATCCTCATCTACCTGAATACCCTTATCGCCCCAGATATACTCGCCCTCGATGTTCTCGCGGAAGAACGTCCAGTCGATATTCTTATCCGGAATGCGGATCGGACGAACGGCGGCGAACAGCTCCAGCTCGCGGCGCAGCAGGCTGTTGGCGCTGATGAGATTCGGCAGGCCGTCTCCTGCGCGCGGTGTTACCATCGGTCCCTTCAGCAGCACGTCGCACTGCTTTACCTCCTCCAGCACCTCCGGCGGAAGGCTCTGGAGCCTGGCGGCGCGATTTTCAATGGTCATCCCCTCGATTTCACGGATTTCCACCTTTCCGCTCTCAATTTCAGGCGCTGCCAGCACGTGCAGTACCCGCAAAGCCTGCTTCATGATGATGGGACCGATGCCGTCACCGGGCAGAATGCCGATGACAATTTTCTCCTTATTTGTAAAATCCGTTGGCTTTTCCGACTGCTTCATCCGCTCAATGCGGGCCGACTCACTCTCGATCAGTTTTCCGAATTTCTCCTGTGCAGTTGTTATATCCTTCGCATTCATGCTCATACCCTTTCCTTTCTGCAATGCAGCGTTCTGCGCTCTTGGTCCTGGTACATCGATTTTCAACTAACCGGCCCTTTCTCCTGCGCCGCAAGCTGCTTTTTCAGATAGCGAAGCTGCCCTCCGCAGAGCACCACCTCAACCTCGTTGTCGGTCAGATCCAGTCTTGTCTCAAAGGAAAATCCCTTCGTCTTATCCAGCACCGTCACCGTGCGTGTAGGGATCTGCTCCAGAAACGAATCAATCTCCAGCTCATCTCCCTGCTCGATTCTGTCATAATCGGACGGATCGGCGAACAGCATCGGAATAATGCCGTGATTGACGAGATTCCCCTTGTGGATGCGCGCAATGCTTTTCGCGATAACGCACTTCACGCCCAGATACATCGGATTGATGGCTGCATGCTCTCGCGAGGATCCCTGTCCGTAGTTCTCACCGCCGATGATGATGCTCCTGCCCAGCTCCTTCGCTCTTGCAGCAAAATCCGGAGCGTAGCGGTGATAACAATACTGGCTCATCAGCGGGATGTTGGACCGCATGCTCGAAAATTCCGCACTGGCAGGCGTAATGTCGTCGGTAGATATATTGTCACCGCCCTTTAAGCTGACCGGCGCCTCCAGATGGTCCGTCGGCTCCTCCGGTACCGGCAGAAACTTGATGTTCGGACCGCGCACAATTTCCACATGCTCCGCCTCTTCCTTCGGCAGCGGGGGCAGCAGCATAGAATCATCAACTACGTAGGTATCCGGCTCCCTGATCTCCGCCAGCTTGCCGATATCAGCTCCCATCACGTCCTCGGCCGCAGCAAATGTGCCCATAATGGCCGTGGCGGCAGCGCTCTCCGGGCTGACAAGGTAAATTTTGGCATTCGGGTTGCCTGCGCGGCCCTTAAAGTTACGGTTGGATGTGCGCACGGCAACGCCCTCCGTAGGCGGGGTCTGACCGATCGCGCAGCAGGGACCGCAGGCAATCTCCAGCATGCGAACGCCTGCCTCCAGCAGGATGTCAATGTAGCCGTCGCGCATCAGCTCGCGGTAGGTCTGACGCGAGGCAATGCCGCAGGTGCAGCTTACATTCTCATGGACGTGACGTCCCTTGAATACCAGTGCCGCCTTGGCCACATCGGCGTAGCTCGTGTTCGTGCAGCTGCCGATGAACACCTGCTGTACCGGGAGCTTTTCCGCATCCTTTAAGGGCATAACATTGTCCGGCTGATGCGGACATGAAATCAAAGGCTCCAGCTCTGACAGATTGATGTCGATGACCTCATCGTACTCTGCATCCTCATCGGGCAGCAGCTCCGTATAGGCCTCCGGACGCTTTTGCGCAGTCAGGAACCGTTTCACCTGCTCATCCGCCGGAAAAACAGAGGACGTCGCTCCCAGCTC
>CAVFRZ010000045.1:0-12152 GCA_963624875.1 Anaerovibrio sp. | reverse complement strand
GTGTTTCCCGATTTTTTGCGCATGGATATCCGTCGGCTCCTCGGTCATCCTTTCGACGGGCGAAGTGCGCTCTTGCGGTACTGCTGCGGGCTTTGTCCTGTCATGGAGGAAAAGCGTGTGGAGAAGTTGCTCTCGTCCTCAAAGCCGGTCTGATGCGCGATCTCGCTGACGGAGTAATCGGTCAGAACGAGCAGCTCCTTGGCGTGGGTAATGCGGGTGGAGAGCAGAAAGCTGTACGGCGTTGTGCCGATATATTGGCGAAACAGCCGCAGAAACCAGCTCTTGGAAATCGGAACGCGAGCAAGCAGCGTATCCAGTGTGATGGGCTCTGCATAGTGCGTACGGATGTAGGCGGCGGTCTGTTCCATCATGGTGCGGTTGGAACGGCTCTCGTCATTGGCCAGCAGGTGGCGCGCCATGGCCGTCAGCATCTGGTGGAGCAGGAGACTGATTTCCAGCTGGGCAAGGGCTGTATTGTGCTCCCACTCTTGAAAAAGCGCATCGAAGAGCGGCAGCATTTCTGAGGCTCCGATGCGGACCGGAGTAAGCCGCCCCTGCGGCAGAAGAGTGTCTGCAAAGGCGGCAAGACCGGCACCGTCCAGATGTACCCAGTCATGCTCCCATATCCCCGTATCCGGATCCGTGCGGTAGCTCTGCGCGATCCGGCAATTCAAAAGGAGAGCGGTCCCTTCCGGCAGCTCCACTTCCTGGCGATTCTGCGTAACAAGTCCCTTACCCTTTAAGGTAAAAAATAAAAGATAGCTCTCCTTATTCGTACGCGCAGTAGCAAAACCGGCCTGTCCGTAGAAATGGCCGGCCTCTGTGGTATAGAACGGCTGCGCCAGTACAGCGGCACCGGGCGTTGCGCGAAGCCAGGTGCTCTCTTTTGTCACATCCATATTGTAGGTTAGCATATCGGTAATCCTCTTGCACCAAATGCATGAGTGGAATTTTCACAAAGTTTAGTGCTCTTTTGATAATGGGATTGTAGGGGACCCGGCCATATAATGCAAGAAAGAGAAAAGTGTGTGCACAGTAATTTTGCACAAGGAGGGGACATGCAGACGTGTTTTCTTGCAGTTGACATCGGTGCATCCAGCGGCCGGCACATCGTTGGAATGGTAAATGAGGGGAAAATAGTCCTTCAGGAGGTGTACCGTTTTGAAAACGGTGTCGGTAAAAAGGACGGCCACCTGTGCTGGGACATCGATGGTCTGGCAAGGGAAGTGGTGCAGGGGCTGAAGGCAGCTCATGAGGCAGGCTTTGCACCGGCCACCATCGGCATTGATACCTGGGCCGTGGATTACGTCCTGCTGGACGAGGAGGGACATCGAATCGGGGATGCAGTGGCCTACCGCGATGAGCGGACGAAAGGGATGCGTGACGTCCTGGAGAAGAAGTACGGACTTTCCTTTGAAGAGCACTACGCTTGCACGGGAATCCAGTATCAGCCGTTCAATACGGTCTATCAGCTCATGGCGCAAAAGCGCGAGCATCCGGAGCAACTGGCGGCAGCGAAGAGCTTTTTGATGATTCCGGATTATCTGAATTATCTCCTCTGCGGCGTGCAGGCCAACGAATACACCAATGCCAGCACAACCGCGCTGGTCGGCGCAGGCAGCAGAGAGTGGGACAGGGAGCTTTTGGAGAGACTGGGGCTGCCGCAGGATATTTTTCACAAGCTGCAGATGCCGGGAACTGTTCTGGGACATTTGACCAGACAGGTGCAGGAGCTGGTTGGGTTTGACGCCGAGGTGATCCTGCCGGCAACGCATGACACCGGATCTGCATTTCTGGCGGTTCCGGCGCAGGATGACGAAGCTGTCTATCTCTCCAGCGGAACCTGGAGCCTTCTGGGCGTGGAGAATAAGGCGGCCATCACCAGTCCGGAAAGCTGCGCAGCGAACTTCACCAATGAGGGCGGCTACGCGTATCGATACCGGTATCTTAAGAATATTATGGGACTGTGGATGATCCAGTCGATTCGTCGTGAGCTGGGAGCCAAGACCGGTACGAGGCCGAGCTTCCCGGAGCTGATTGCCGCGGCGAAGGAGGCATCGGATTTCTACAGCTGCGTGGATCCGGATGAGGGCCGCTTTCTGGCACCGGCTTCCATGATCGATGAGGTAAAGGCGGCCTGCCGCGACAGCGCTCAGCCGGTGCCGCAGACCACCGGTGAGGTGATGCAGTGTGTGTACAATTCGCTGACGGAGGATTACCGCCGGGCCGTGGAAACGCTGCAGGAACTGACGGGGAAGACCTATACCAGCCTGAACATTGTAGGCGGCGGCAGCCAGGATGACTACCTAAGTCAACAGACAGCGAATGCGTTGGGACTGCCGGTATTCGCAGGCCCGACGGAGGGAACAGCGCTCGGGAATCTGATGGTGCAGTTCCTGCATGCCGAAATCTTCCGTGATCTGTCTGAGGCGAGAGGAGCCATCCGGACGAGCTTTGAGATCAGAGAGTTCCGGCCGGAGGGGGAATAAGCAAAAGTCAGCAAACGTCATAAGTCAGATTGTGACTATTCAGCGCCCCTCTCGAGCAAACAGAGGGTTCGCGTTGAAATGCAGCAGGTGCTGAACGGATGAGTCGTATTTAGAAATGCAAGGAGGAAATCTATGTTGGTCAATTCTTTAGTAGAAACGAAAGCCCGCGTCGGCGTGTTCGCCATCGCGCTGGGGGCCTATCTGCCACAGTTCCCCACACTGGTTTCGGAATTCGAGAGCCAGTATGCTGCGTTTAAGAAAACGCTGCCGGACACCGTTGAGGTGATTGACGGCGGCATTGTCACCACGAAGGAGCTGTCCATGGCAGCAGGAGACAAGTTCCGCGCGGCGGATGTGGATCTTATCATTCTGCAGCTTCTGACCTATGCAACATCCTACAACATGCTGCCTGCCGTCCGCGATCTGGACGTTCCGGTGGTGCTCGTAAATGTGCAGAAAAAGAAGGCACCCGACTATGCCAACACCGATACGCCGACCTGGCTCGGCGAGCTGTATGCGTGCGGCGCGGTCGGCGAGATGGTGGCAGACCTCGAGCGCGCCGGCAAACGCCATGCCGTGATCACAGGTGTTGTGGAGGGAGGAGATCCCATTGTGCAGGCGGAGATTGAGGACTGGTGCCGAGCGGCCCAGGTGCGCCGCCGTTTCCGCGATACGAATCTGGCGCAGATCGGCCGTCCGTATCCCGGTATGATGGATCTGTACATCGATGAGACGAATCTGTACAACCGCATGTGGCTCTACACCAAGCAGTTCGATTGGGAGAAGATGTGGGCCATCGCGGACAACATCACTGACGAGGACGCCATCCGCGAGAAGGCACAGGACATTCTGGACACCTTTGACATTGAGGGAGGCGGCACCATTGAGAAGGTCTGGGACATGGCCAGATATGTTGTTGCTTTTGAGCAGTGGGTAAAGGATGAGAAAATCGCTTTCATTGCCTCCCACTACGATGGCTTTGCACAGGGGAAGGCCGGCGTTCTGGATTCGATGCTGATTCCTGCTTTCTCCATGCTGATCAAGCAGGGAGTAGCCTGCGCCGTTGAAGGGGATATCAAGGTCTCCATGGCGATGTCCATTTTAAAGACCATTGCCGGCTGTGGACAGCTGAGCGAGATGTATTCCATTGATTTCGATGAGGACATCTGCATCATCGGTCATTCCGGGTCGGGCGATGCCGACATCTCGGCCAAGAAGCCGACGATGAAGATCGTTCCTGTTTTCCATGGCAAAACAGGCGGCGGTTACCTCACCCAGTTCTATCCGCACCTGGGCCCTGTGACCTACCTCGGCATCACGCAGGATAAGGACGGCAACTTTAAATTCGTTGCGGCAGAAGGCATCAACGAGGAGGGACCGATCTTCACCTTCGGAGATACGAATATGCGCACCAGGTTCACCTGCGGCGCACGTGAGTTCTGCAACCGCTGGAGTGAGGCAGGACCGACGCATCATATGGCAGCAGCCAGCGGGCGACATATTGATACGATTCTGAAGGTTGCGAAGATCTTCAATGTGCCGGTGGATGTTATTACACGGTGATACGGATGGAGAAGACGCTGGTACATCGTTTGCAAGGCTGTTTAGCACCTGCCATATTTCAACGTGAACCCACTGCTTGCAGGCATATTCACGATTGAAATTGGCAGGCGGGCGAGGTGCAAGGCACCACAGGCTAGCTGCATCGAGGTTTTCCTAAGGAAAATCGAGATGGATGCTAAACAATTACAACTATTTTAAAATCGATGTACTAGCGTCAGGCGAGAAAACAGCAAAACAAGACAGCTGGATAGATACGATTAAAGGAGAATAGAAATGGCTTCAATTTATGAAATTACATGTGTGCAGGGATTCATGCGGATGTGCAATGATGGCTGGCTGCAGGGCTGGCATGAGCGCAACGGTGGCAATCTGACCTACCGCATGACGGCAGAGGATGTGGCAGCATGCCGCCCGTATTTGGACGAAGAGCCGCGTGAGTGGGTGAATATGGGCGTGCAGGCAGAGAATCTGGCCGGTGAGTATTTCATCACCACCGGGTCCGGCAAGTTTTTCCGCAACGTAGAGCCGGATCCGATTCACAGCATCGGTATCGTAGAGATCAACAACAAGGGCGACAGCTGGCGCATCGTCTGGGGACTTGCGGAGGGGGCAAGGCCGACCTCAGAGTTCCCGAGTCACTTCATGAACCACAGTGTTCGGAAGGCAGCTACAAACGGTGCCAACCGCGTGATCTATCACTGCCATGCAACAAATGTTATTGCATTGACGTACATCTTGCCGCTGACGGATCGGGATTTCTCCCGCGCGCTGTGGCAGAGTGCAACCGAGTGTCCGGTGGTGTTCCCGGAGGGCGTCGGTGTGTGCCCCTGGATGGTGCCGGGCGGCGCAGACATCGCCATGGCCACCAGCGAAAAGATGAAGACTTATCAGGCTGCCATCTGGGCCCAGCACGGACTGTTTGCTTCCGGTCCGGACTTTGACATTACCTTTGGTCTGGCTCACACCATTGAGAAGAGCGCAGAGATCTATGTGAAGGTCCTGTCGATGGGCGGCGGATTGATCCGACAGACCATCACAGATGATAATCTTCGCGCCATCGCCAGAGACTTCGGCGTGCAGCTGAATGAGGAGTTCCTGGACTGAGAAGTCCGCAAAAAGCGAGGGGCATTCGTGCAACGTGCTGGGTTTATCCAATGTTTTTTTGGATGGCATCACTCGCGTTGATCTGTGTATAATGGCGTCAGGAACATTTCATATCAGGTATAGGGCTGATCCCCTATGAGATTCAAACGGGGATCGGCATGTAGCCATCCCCGTTTGTACAACTTCACATCCGTACAAACAAGGAGGAAAAGGATGGCTGGAATTAATCGGAAAATCAGGGACAGGTTGTTTGTTACGTTGTTCGGTTCGTCGGAGCGTAAGGAATTGACCCTCGATCTGTACAATGCGTTGAACGGATCGGATCATACCAATCCGGATGATATTGAGATCAATACACTGGAGGATGTCATTTATATCGATATGAAGAATGATGTATCCTTCATCCTGCAGGATGATCTGAACATGTATGAGCAGCAGAGTACCTGCAATCCCAACATGCCCCTTCGTCAGTTCCTGTATGCAGCGCATGCGATGGAATCGTATATAGAGACGAAGGAGCTTGGGAGAAAGATGTACGGCTCCAGGCTGGTCAAGATTCCGACACCGAAGCTGGTCACGCTGTATAATGGCACGGCCGACATAAAGGATAGCATCCTCCGACTCTCGGACAGCTTTATGAATCCGGAAGAGGGTGACATAGAGGTCGTTGTGCATTTGTACAACATTACCCCGGGGAATGATCTTCCGAGCAGATGCGAATCGCTGGCGGAATACTCGCAGTTCATCGATGCCTGCCGCAAGAGCAAGAAGGGCATCACAAATGAAAGTGTTGATGCAGCGATTGAGTTGCTCCCAGATGGAGTAATAAAGAGATATTTAAGATCACAGAAGGCAATGGTGGTGGATATGCTCCTGACAGAATGCAATGTTGAAGAAGTGATGGAAGAACTCAAGGCACAGGCTCGGGAGGATGGATTGGCAGAGGGCCGTGCAGAGGGCCGTGCGGAAGGCTTGATGGATGCAGCACGCTGCATGTTTGCAGAAGGGATTTCATTTGAGATGGTTCGAAAGGTCGTAGATAGCCAGGTGTCAGATGTCGAGCTTCGACAGTTGAGTGATGAAGTTAACGGAGCTATGCAAACTGAAGCCCGGTAATTAATGGAGGATGTGCTAATGAAGCAGTGCATGGACGCAGAAAATCTGCATCGCCGCTTGAAAAAGATTATCGGGCAGGTTCAGGCCATTGACCGGATGGTGGATGAGGATGTGCCGTGTGAGGATGTTCTTGCACAGATCAATGCGGCTAAGTCGGCATTGAATGGTTGCGGCAAGGTCGTCCTGGAAGGTCACATCCGGCATTGTGTCAAAGATGGTATTGAGCATGGAGATGCTGACAAGACGATTGAGAACTTTACGAAAGCGGTGGAGCGATTTGCGAACATGCAGTAATCGTTCGGTGTCAGCGGATTTCATAAATCAGGTGCGGAAAGCCTGCATTTCCGGAGAAAGTCGGTCCAATGGGCCGGCTTTTTCTTTTTAACACATTGACAACTTATACCCCTATAGGTATTATCGATACATACCCATATGGGTATAAGAAAGGGGCCTTTTTATGAAGCGTGCAATGGAAAAGCTGGAGCATTTAACGGAGCTGGGAGGGATACGAAAGGATGTTGTATTGCTGGTCATCTCCGGTATAGCTGTTGTCTGCAGTCTCCTGGAAATACAGCCGTTTCCCTTTGATATGGCATGGATTGCCATTGTTTTATGCGGTCTTCCTATCATTCTGGAGGCACTGATCGGTCTGGTTACTGCCTTTGACATTAAGGCTGATGTGCTGGTGTCGTTGGCACTGGTTGCGTCGATCTGCATTGGTGAGACATTTGCTGCCGGTGAGGTGGCGTTTATTATGCAGCTGGGCGGCCTTTTGGAAGAGCTGACAGTAGCAAGGGCAAGGGCGGGGATTGAAAAGCTGGTGCACCTGACACCGCAGACGGCACGCGTGCTGCGTGGCGACCAGGAAGAGTTCATCCCTGCGGAGAAGGTCAGCGTTGGCGATCATATTCGCGTGCTTCCGGGAGAAACAGTTCCTGTGGACGGAGTTATTCTTTCCGGGCAGACATCGATCAACCAGGCCGTTATGACAGGAGAGTCGCTGCCTGTGGATAAAAGCGTTGGAGATGTTGTTTCGAGCGGTACCGTGAATCAGTTTGGCGCGTTTGAAATGGAAGCGACAAAGGTCGGCGAGGACAGCTCGATTCAGCGAATGATCCGACTGGTGCAGTCAGTCGATGCCGGGAAAGCGAAAATCGTGGGACTGGCAGACCGATGGGCAACCTGGATAGTTGTCATAGCATTGTCTGCGGCGGCACTGACATGGCTCTTTTCCGGACAGATCATCCGCGCGGTAACGATTCTGGTAGTATTTTGTCCCTGCGCGCTGGTTCTGGCAACGCCGACAGCCATCATGGCAGCAATCGGTAATGCAACCCGGCACGGTTTTCTGGTTTGTGAAGGCGATGCACTGGAACGGCTGGCTAAGGTAAGAGTCATTGCATTTGATAAAACCGGAACACTGACCTGCGGAACGCCGGAGGTCGTAGCGGCAGAAGGTGCTGCGGGCTCCTTGGCAGCAGATGAGGTTTACCGGATAGCGGCTGCAGCGGAACAGTTTTCGGAGCATCCATTGGGTAAGGCCATCGTGTCCTGCTATAAAAGGACGGGGGCCGAGCTGGCAGAGGCGGAGGATTTTCGGATGCTTCCCGGCCGAGGAGTATCTGCAAAGACAGGCGGCAAGATGGTTCTGGCCGGCAATGCAGAGCTTTTGCAGGAAAGCGGTGTGGAAATCGAAGATATCTCTGCGAGCGAAGCGTATGTTCGGCAGGGATGCACAGTGGTATATGTGGCAGCAGACGGAGAATATGTCGGGTTTCTTGCACTGTCCGATACACTGCGCAGAGAAAGCTTTGCAACCATTCGGGCATTGTATGCGCTGGATACAGAGCCGGTTCTGCTCACCGGTGATCATGAAAATGCAGCCAAAACCATTGCCAATAAGCTGCACATCAGCAATGTCCGCGCAAGCTGCCTTCCTGAGGACAAGCTCAGATACATCGGAGAATTCCAGAATGAAAACAAGCCGGTGTGCATGATTGGCGACGGCATCAACGATGCGCCTGCACTTAAAAAGGCGGATGTCGGCATTGCCATGGGCGGCGTGGGCAGCGATATTGCAGTGGAGGCGGCTGACATTGCACTTGTGGATGATGAGGTGCAGGAGCTGCCGCATCTGGTGGCACTTTCTCGCCGAATGATGACCACCATCAAGTGCAATATGACCTTTTCTATGGCACTAAATTTCATTGCTATTGTATTGGCCATCACAGGAACATTGAATCCTGTAGTCGGTGCACTGGTGCACAATGCCGGTTCGGTGCTGGTTATTATGAACTCGGCATTGCTGCTGGGATGGAAGAAAAAGCACTGAAAATGCTGGCTTGATTAAGCCATGATTTTTTGCGCAGTGCCTATAAAAAAGAAGAATGCTGCTTTGACCAAAAGCGTATTGTCATAACATCGATTTCAACTCATAATGATCCGCAGATGCGGGAGTTGAAGGAGAAGTAGAGATTGCAGAAAAGGATGGAGGAGAGTATAGTTGCTCTCGGTTAAAAGGAAACAAAACGAGGGCGTTTTGCACAAGGGGTGCGGAGCGCCCTTTTTGTCTGTCAACTCGAAGGATGAGACGAAGGGAAAAATACGGGGTCAGAGAAAACATGAACACAGCAGAGGTATTGGTTAAATGTCTGGAGCAGGAGGGAGTCCGGTACGTATTCGGAATTCCCGGTGAAGAGAATCTGGAGCTGATGAAGGCTCTGCGGGAATCAGAGCAGATTACCTTCATTACGACACGGCACGAGCAGGGTGCCGCCTTTATGGCAGATGTAGTGGGTCGTCTTACCGGTAAGGCTGGGGTCTGCCTGTCTACGCTGGGACCTGGCGCAACAAACCTCGTAACCGGTGTGGCGGATGCGAACAGTGACGGAGCTCCGCTGGTGGCGATTACCGGCCAGGTTGGGACAGAGAGAATGCACCTGACCAGCCATCAGTATCTGGATCTGGTGGCAATGTTTGAGCCCATCACCAAGAGGAGCAAGCAGGTGGTCCGCCCGGACAGCGTGAATGAGATTGTTCGCATTGCCTTTAAGTATGCAGAATCAGAGAAGCCCGGTGCCAGCTACATTGACCTTCCCTGCAACATTGCAGCTATGGAGGTAAAGCCGGGCCCCGGGGAGAAGCCGCTGCGCCATCAGGTACGCGGGACGGAGACGGCGGCGCTTTCGAGCATTGAGATGGCGGCCGGTCTTATTTTTCAGTCCAGGAGGCCTTTGATTCTGGCCGGACACTCGGTGATCCGCAATAATGCAACCAAGGCACTGCGGGAGTTTGCGGATGCATTGAACATTCCGGTCATTACGACGATGATGGCAAAGGGAGCGATTTCCTGTGACAGTCCGCTGCAGATCGGAACCATTGGAATACCGGAGCGGGACTATGCCAACATCGCCATCGAGAAGGCGGATCTGGTCATCGCGGTCGGCTACGATATTGTGGAATATGCGCCCGGCAAGTGGAATGGTAATGCAGATCATAAGATCATTCACGTCGGGGCTCGTCCGCCGCACGTCAACAAGCTGTATCAGGCGGATGTGGAGGTCGTGGGTGATATTTCCATATCGCTGGAGCAGCTGCGCCTGCGGACCGGCCGGATCAGCGATTCGAGCTGGGCAACGGACATTCGAAATGCGCGCCTCGCAGATGAGCAGCAGTATGCAGAGGATCTGTCCTTCCCGCCGAAGCCGCAGAAGATTCTGCATGATGTAAGAGAGGTCATGGGCAAGGATGACATTCTGCTCTCGGATGTCGGCGCACACAAAATGTGGATTGCAAGGCAGTACAGCTGCTATGAGCCGCGCACCTGCATCATCTCCAATGGCTTTGCAACGATGGGAATTGCGGTTCCCGGTGCCATTGCGGCGAAGCTCCTGTATCCGGAGAAAAAGGTTCTGGCCATCTCCGGTGACGGCGGCTTCCTGATGAACTGCCAGGAGCTGGAGACGGCAGTTCGGATTGGGACACCCTTTGTGACACTGATTTTCCACGATGACAATTACGGCCTTATCAAGTGGAAGCAGGAAAATCGATACGATGAAAGCTATGATGTTGCATTCGGCAATCCGGATTTTGTGACTTTTGCAGAGAGCTTTGGCTGCAAGGGCTACCGCATTCGCAAAACAGAGGAGCTCATCCCAGTATTGAAGGACGCCTTTGCCCAGAACGTGCCGAGTGTGATTGACTGTGTGGTAGACTATACGGAGAACCGAAAGCTTTCCGCGCAGCTCAAGGAGCTGAAGCTGTGAGCATATTAGCTACGAATCAGAGAGGAAGACACTATGAGAAGGGGAGATCGGGAAATCACGGAGCCGGATAAGATCGAGGACATCCTTGCCGGCGGCAGATACCTGCACCTAGGCCTGTTTGATGATGAGTACCCGTATGTCGTTCCGCTGCATTACGGATACGAGAAAAGGGATGGCGTTCGGACCTTTTATGTGCACTGCGCTGGCGAAGGGCACAAGCTGGACTGCCTCCGGGAAAACGGAAACGTATTTGTCGAGATTGACCGGGGAGAGCAGCTGGTGGCGGCGGATATTCCCTGCGGATACGGAGCGCTGTATGAAAGCGTTATGTGCAGGGGGAAGGCCTCTATCGTTGAATCCCTGCCGGAAAAGTGCCGGGCACTGGAGATCCTCATGAAGACGCAGACAGGAGAAGAGCACCGGATCAGCAAGGCCATGGCGGAGAAGGTGACCGTCATTCGTATAGAGGCCCTCACCTGCACGGCGAAGGCACGGGCCAGGTAAGTGAGACGTTGTGACTGCTACCCTCTTTACTTGCTTGTTTTCGGAACCTTTTTGAATATTGTTCTGTTATCTGTGCGCTGAAGCGAAGAGGAGGGAGATATGAACCTGAGAAAAATAGTCTTTGCAGTCTGCACAGTAGCGGCAGCAGGCGTACTGCTGCTGGCAGTCCGCAGCCTGATCGGCAGACGAACGGTTTACAAATACCCCGAAACCTCCGTTTATAATGATGAAATTCACGTAAGCAAAGCCGTGTATTCACCAGGCCGGGTGAAGCTGTATTACCGCGGCACAGACTGGAGAAAGGGGCGCGTTCGCTGCTATGATTCCGATTTTGAGGATCTCGGCGATGAGTTCACCTATTCCTTTCGCTGGGGCGTTCTGACGATAAATGCGGATTTTGCGGAACGGATCAGCGGTCTGGTCATCAATGATACCGAGGTCGGCACCATTCGCTATCGCCTGCGGTATCTGGATTCGACGCAGTTTGCCTGGATGGCAGATATTCTCTGGCTGGATGACGACTGGCAGAGTGTGGGAGACGCGGACAGGTACTACAGTCCGGAGGAACGGGAGGCGCAGGCAAACGAAGAGGAGGAAGACATCCGGAAGACCATGGATATCTATGCACTTCTGAAGGGCACATGGATTTCCGAGGATGGGCGGTTCAAATTTGTTTTTTACAAGGATGATGAAACGGACTGCATGATTGCAGAGTATCTGAGCCCTGATGAATCGGGCGAGGACTGGGAGAGCTGGCCCTTTTACGCACGGAGCGCATACTGGTCGGAATATTACGATGAAGACAGCGAGGAGGATACGAAATTTCGATTGATCACTCTGGTCAATACGTCCTCCACGGCGGCGGACATGAGCTTTCTGTACGACCGGGAGCAGGATGTGTTCTGGGACGGTGACACATCCTTTCACAGGGAATAGGCATATCGAGGGTTTCGAGTATCAAAATGATGTGCCGGTTTTACGTGTACGCAGGCATGGAGGTCTGGTACATCGATTTTTAAATAACTGGCCTAACTAACTGGCCCTTTTCCTGATTGAACGTGTCAAAAATCCTCAGCGTAGCCCGCTACGCCTACGTTTTTTGACACGCACC
>CAVFRZ010000044.1:0-12169 GCA_963624875.1 Anaerovibrio sp. | reverse complement strand
GCTTTCCGGGTTTGTGAGAGCTGCGAACGGAGACAAGGTTCTGGATCTGGGAACAGGAACGGGGATTCTACCGCTCCTTTTGAGTGCGAAAACCGGTGCTGCTCATTTCACGGGGCTGGAGATTCAGCCGGAAAGCGCCGATATGGCAAGACGGAGCGTAGCGCTGAACGGGCTGGAGGATAAGATCGACATTGTGACGGGGGATATCCGGGAAGCAGATGCTTTGCTGGCAGCTGCTTCTTTTGATGTCGTCACATCCAATCCGCCGTATATGACCAGCCTGCACGGGCTGCGCAATCCCAATGATGCCATGGCCATTGCGCGGCATGAGGTGTGCTGCAGCCTGGCAGATGTGGCTGCTGCGGCACAAAAGCTCGTGCGGCCGGGCGGACATGTATATCTGGTACACCGTCCGTTTCGCCTGGCGGAGCTGATGGTGACGATGTGTGCCTGCCATTTAGAGCCCAAACGTATGCAGCTTGTATATCCGTTTGCAGACAGAGAACCGAATATGGTCCTTTTGGACTGCGTTCGGGGTGGCCGTCCCCGTATTACGGTGGAGAAGCCGCTTATCGTATATGAGGCACCGGGACAATATACCAAGGAGATTCTGGAATTATATGGCTACTAAGGAAACATCTGCCGGCGGACCTGGAGTTTTGTATTTGTGCGCCACACCGATTGGTAATCTGGAGGATATTACACTTCGTGTACTGGAAACACTTCGGACTGTGGACCTTATTGCGGCGGAAGATACCCGGAATACGCTGAAGCTCTTAAACCACTATGATATCCATAAGCCGATGACGAGCTATCATGAGCATAACAAGTATGAAAAGGCGCAGGAGCTAATCGGACACCTTCTCCGGGGAGAGAGCATTGCGGTGGTAACGGATGCGGGAACACCGGCCATTTCGGATCCGGGCGAGGTGCTGGCAGCAGCGTGCATGGAGCAGGGAATCCGCGTTACTTCGCTCCCGGGGGCCTGTGCACTTATTACGGCATTAACCATGTCCGGGATGCCGGCAAGGAGATTCTGCTTTGAGGGCTTTTTACCCACGGATAAAAAGGAGCGAACGCGGGTTCTGGAATCCCTGAAGGAAGAGGAGAGGACCACCATTTTGTACGAAGCGCCGCATCACCTGAAGGCGACGCTGAAGGAGCTTTATGCGGCCGTGGGAGACAGGCGGATCGTACTGTGCAGGGAACTGACCAAGAAATTTGAGGAGGCCAGACCGTTTCAGCTGGCGGAGGCACTCGAATACTATGAGAGTGCCGAGCCGCGCGGCGAATATGTTCTGATTCTCGCAGGAGCAGACCCGGAGGAAAAACGCCGGAGAGAAGAGGCGGCATGGACGGCCATGAGCATTGAAGAGCACATGGCCCGCTATGAGGACCGGGGGATGGACCGCAAGGAAGCCATGAAATGCGTGGCGAAGGATCGCGGGGTCCCGAAACGGGAAATTTATAAAGCGCTGATAAAAAACACATAAAATTCAGCGTTTTTCATTGTGAGCGTATTTTTTTTGTGGTATAACCGTACCAGTGTTAATTTATTAACAGTATGTAACGTTTCATAGCCGATGAAAACCTGCCTGGCAGCGGTTTGCGGATGTGCTTTGGGTCGTTGCAGCAGTATAAGTTTTATATGGAGGTTTCAGGATACTATGGCAAACGTAGATTTAACAAAGTATGGCATCACCGGAACAACCGAGATCGTCTACAATCCGTCCTACGAGCAGCTGTTCGAGGAAGAGACCAAGGCTGATCTGGAAGGCTATGAGGTTGGCAAGGAGACAGAGCTGGGCGCAGTTGACGTATTTACCGGCGTATACACCGGCCGTTCTCCTAAGGACAAGTACATTGTTGTTGATGAGAACTCCAAGGATACCGTTTGGTGGACATCCGATGAGTACAAGAACGACAACCACCCGATGACCCAGGAGACCTGGACGGCTGTCAAGGATCTGGCTAAGAAGGAGCTTTCCGACAAGAGACTGTTCGTTGTTGACGCATTCTGCGGCGCAAATGCAGACACAAGAATGGCAGTTCGTTTCATCGTTGAGGTTGCATGGCAGGCTCACTTTGTTACCAACATGTTCATTCGTCCTACTGAGGAAGAGCTTGCAAACTTCGAGCCTGATTTCATTGTTTACAATGCTTCCAAGGCAAAGGTTGAGAACTATGCAGAGCTTGGCCTGAATTCTGAGACCTGCGTTGCTTTCAACATCACCTCCAAGGAGCAGGTAATCCTGAACACCTGGTACGGCGGCGAGATGAAGAAGGGCATGTTCTCCATGATGAACTACTACCTTCCGCTGAAGGGCATGGCTTCCATGCACTGCTCCGCCAACACCGATATGGATGGCAAGCACACCGCTATCTTCTTTGGTCTGTCCGGAACCGGCAAGACCACTCTTTCCACAGATCCCAAGCGCCTTCTGATCGGCGATGACGAGCACGGCTGGGATGACAACGGCGTATTCAACCTTGAGGGCGGCTGCTATGCAAAGGTTATCGGACTGGACAAGGAGTCCGAGCCTGACATCTTCAACGCAATCAAGAGAGATGCTCTTCTTGAGAACGTAACAGTTGACGAGGCTGGCAAGATTGATTTCGATGATAAGAGCGTTACCGAGAACACTCGCGTATCTTATCCGATCAACCACATTGAGAAGATTGCCTCCACAGTAAACGGCGTATCCTCCGGCCCGGCTGCTGACAACGTAATCTTCCTGTCCGCAGATGCATTCGGCGTTCTGCCTCCGGTTTCTATTCTGACTCCTGAGCAGACACAGTACTATTTCCTGTCCGGCTTCACGGCAAAGCTTGCAGGAACTGAGCGCGGAATCACGGAGCCTACTCCTACATTCTCCGCTTGCTTCGGCCAGGCATTCCTTGAGCTGCATCCTACCAAGTATGCAGAGGAGCTGGTTAAGAAGATGCAGAAGAGCGGCGCAAAGGCTTACCTTGTAAACACTGGCTGGAACGGAACCGGCAAGCGTATCTCCATCAAGGATACCCGCGGCATCATCGATGCAATCTTAAACGGCGATGTTCTGAAGGCTCCTACCAAGAAGATTCCTTTCTTTGACTTTGAGGTTCCTACAGAGCTTCCGGGCGTAGATCCTGCAATTCTGGATCCTCGCGATACCTATGCAGATGCTGCTGAGTGGAACGCAAAGGCAGAGGATCTTGCACAGAGATTCATCAAGAACTTCGCAAAGTACGAGGGCAACGAGGCTGGAAAGGCACTGGTTGCTGCCGGCCCGAAGCTTTGATTGCTGATAGCTTCACATAGTGCATAGAGAAGAGCACAGACCCAAAAGGCCTGTGCTCTTTTTGGCGTCAGAGGATTGGTGCGGTCCCGGCGGACCGTATGTCACTGGCCGCCGGGATCATGGTATAATGCGGTCATGGCTACTTATGCAATCAGCGACATACACGGCGCATTCGAAGAATTTCAAAGGCTTCTGGACAAGATCCGCTTCCGCTATGACGGAAGCGATTCTCTGTATCTGCTGGGGGATTACGGAGACTGGGGAGAGGCATCCATGGAGACCATCCTGACAGTCAAACGCCTGGATGAGGAGTACGATTTTGTACATTGCCTGATGGGAAACCATGAACTGATGTTTTTGTCTGCCATCGAAGCATGGCTGGCGGGAAGAGATATTGAAGCATCTGAGGAGAACTGGCTGAATGCCAACCATGGGCGGGTGACCTGGGATGCATTTTTGCTGCTGACGCCGCAGGAGCAGCTGGACCTGCGTGACTGGCTGTACGAGCTGCCGTTTTCCTGCGATATCCTCGTGGACGGAAGACGCTTCATGGCTGCACATGCCTATCCTTTTTTTGACGATGTGGAGGCAACACCGCAGCAAAGAAAACGGGCGCGCATGGATGCGGTCTGGAGGCGGCTCTTGCCCCGCGAGAATCCTTTTTCGCAGTACACCGGAACAAAGACCTACAGTATGCTGATCTGCGGACATACAATTACGGACTATTACTATCAGGAAACCAATCGGCAGGCGGGACATAGCCTCGCGGATGTACTCCCGGCAGGGCACAATTATATTTATCGTTCGGAACGGTTCGTTGATATTGACTGCGGCGCCAAGTGCATGAGCTTTGATGGCGGGCAGGGGAATATTTATAAGACGGCTGCGGACAGGGCACAGCTTGCGGCCTACTGCCTGGAGACGGACGAGGATTTTTATGTAAGCAAGCCCATCGGGCCGGTGGGAGAAATGATGCTGGGCGACCGCGCGCCGGAGCTTCTTGCTCCGGAAATTGATTTCTCGGAGCTGTATCCGCCGGAACAGATGCAGACGGCCCTGGGGCATTCGCTGTTTAGCCGCGAAGAGGTGGATTATCCGGAGCTTGAAGCGCCGCAGGTGCGCATTCCGGAATTCACATTGCCGGAACGCGGCGCGGGCGCTGCAAGGCGAATCGCACATTGGGCGGAGCGGAGAATCACAGGAAAGGAATAATGACCCGAATATGAATTATATACTGCCGGCAGTTCTTGTCCTTCTGGGCTGCATTCTGGTCTATGCGGCACTCCGGTGGGTGAATCGGTACAGCCGTCCGGACGCACCGGAAATGGATGAGATGGAAGGGCATGATTTTGAATTTTACTGTGCGGAGCTTTTGCGCGAATCCGGGTTTCAGAACGTGGAAGTTACCAGAGGGAGCGGTGATTTCGGAGCAGATATCCTGTGTGAGCGTGACGGTGTCACCTATGCGGTGCAGTGCAAGTGCTATGAGAGCGTTGTGGGCGTGCACGCGGTGCAGGAGGCCTTTGCCGGGAAGGCATTTTACGACTGCATGGTTGGTGCGGTAATGACAAACCGGTATTTTAGCGGACCTGCTGTTACGTGTGCCAGAAAACTGAACATACTGCTCTGGGACCGAGGATATTTGGAAGAAATCACCAAAGAAAACGGCGTATGAATGGATTGTATATGCCGAATATGCTAGAATGCCTTTAGCGTGATCTAAACTAATCCACAAAATGGAAGGGGATATGGAAAATGGATCAGACACAAATTAAACAGGAAATTGAAGCTGGAAAAGCGGTTGTAGGTATCGAGTTCGGCTCGACGCGAATCAAGGCGGAGCTGATCGCAACGGATAATACTCCGGTTGCACAGGGCGTATGGGAATGGCAGAGCCGCCTGGAAAACGGCGTGTGGACCTACTCGCTGGATGAAATCTGGCAGGGACTGCAGGGGTGCTACGCCGATCTGAAGAAGAACGTGCTCAGCGAATACGGTGTCGTTATACGGCGTCTGTCCGCCATCGGCATCAGTGCGATGATGCACGGCTATCTGGCATTTAATGACAAGGATGAGCTGCTGGTGCCGTTCCGTACATGGCGCAATACCATTACCGGAGAGGCGGCTGAAAAGCTTACAGAGCTGTTCCATTACAATATCCCGCAGAGATGGACCGTTGCACACTTATACCAGGCAATTCTGAACGGAGAAGAGCATGTAAAGGACATCCGCTTTGTGGCAACACTTGCAGCCTATGTTCACTGGCAGCTCACCGGTGAGAAGGTGATCGGTATTGATGACGGATCAGGCATGTTCCCGATCAGTATGCAGACCGGAGACTTTGATCCGGAGATGATTGATAAGTTTAATGCACTGATTTCATACAAGGGATACAGCTGGAAGCTCCCTGATATCTTCCCGAAGAACCGGAAGGCAGGCGAGAGCGCAGGAAAGCTGACGGAAAAGGGCGCAAAGCTTCTGGATACGGCCGGTGATCTGGAGGCAGGCATCCCGATGTGCCCTCCGGAGGGTGATGCCGGAACCGGTATGGTGGCTACCAATGCAGTGGCCAGGAGAACGGGCAATGTATCTGCCGGTACATCCTGCTTTGGCATGATCGTCCTGGAAAAGGAGCTTAAGAATGTATATCCGGAGATCGACCTGGTAACAACGCCCTCCGGTGATCTGGTTGCAATGGCACATTGCAACAACGGTACCACAGACCTGAGTGCATGGGTGAGCCTCTTTGACGAGTTTGGCCGGGCTATGGGCCTGGGAGATGAGGACCGCAACAAGGTGTATTCCGTCCTTTACAATAAGGCACTGGAAGGGGATAAGGATTGCGGCGGTCTTTTGGCGTATAACTATTATTCCGGCGAGCCGATTACGAAGGTAGATGAAGGAAGACTTTTGTTTGTGAGAACGCCGAATTCGGACCTGAGTCTTGCAAATTTCATGCGTGTGCACCTGTACGCTTCACTCTCTGCCCTGAAGGTAGGAATGGATCTTCTGCTCAAAGAGGAAGGGGTAAAAGTAGACAACATGATGGGTCACGGCGGCCTGTTTAAGACGAAGGGCGTCGGACAGAGCATGCTGGCTGCGGCACTCAACACACCGGTTACCTGCATGACAACGGCCGGCGAGGGCGGTGCCTGGGGAATCGCTCTTCTGGCCGCGTATGAGGTTCGAAGTGAAGGACTTGCGCTGGATGAATGGCTGAATAAAAACGTCTTTGCGTCAGCAGATGGTGAGACCATTCAGCCGAATCAGGCGGACGTGTCCGGCTTTGATGCGTATCTGGAACGGTACAAGAAGGGCATCGCTATTGAAGCCCAGGCGATCAAGAGTCTGGAGCTTCGGGAGTTTAAGTCCTATCGGGAGCGTCACAAGGATGAGAAGCAAGCAGAAGCATAGTTCGGAGCGGTGAGATCCGGGCGGCAGGGAGAGCGAAGGAAAGGAGAGCAATATGCTGGAGGAGTTAAAACAACAGGTTTATGAGGCCAATATGATGCTTCCGCAGTACGGGCTGGTCACATTTACCTGGGGCAACGTGTCCGGTGTAAGCCGGGAGGACGGTGTATTTGTAATTAAGCCGAGCGGAGTTCCGTACGAGGAGCTTAGGCCGGAGGATATGGTTGTCGTGGATTTTGACGGCAACAAGGTGGAGGGCAAGATGAATCCCTCTTCGGATACGCCCACACAT
This sequence comes from Anaerovibrio sp., assembly GCA_963624875.1. GTDB lineage: Bacteria > Bacillota > Clostridia > Lachnospirales > Lachnospiraceae > CAG-791. The sequence continues at coordinate 5,185 of CAVFRZ010000044.1, read as the reverse complement.
GCATATCTGTACAAAAAGTGGGCGAACATCGGCGGGGTGGTACACACGCATTCCTCTTATGCAACCAGCTGGGCGCAGTCCGGACGCAGCATTCCCTGCTATGGAACAACCCATGCAGATTATTATTACGGAGATGTGCCTTGTCTGCGCACGCTGACAAAGGAAGAAATTGACGAGGCCTATGAGAAGAATACCGGAGTTCTGATTGTGGATGAATTTGCCCGTCTTGGAAAGGACTATGAGGCGGTTCCTGCCTGCCTTTGCAAAAATCACGGTCCCTTTGCCTGGGGCAAGGATCCGGTGGATGCAGTGCACAGTGCAGTGGTTCTGGAGGAGGTTGCCAAGATGGCATACCGTACAGAGCTGATTAATCCGAAGGTGCTCCCCGCACCGCAGGTGCTGCAGGACAAGCATTATTACCGCAAGCATGGGGCGAATGCATATTACGGCCAGTCCAAGTAGTTACGAAATTGTTTGCCGGGGGTGATTCCCGGTGTAGAGTAAAGGAGGAAAACGAGTTGAAAAATCTGGAGCTGAAAAAAACTGCCAACGAAATCCGCAAGGGAATCGTGACAGCGGTTTACTCCGCACAGGCGGGTCATCCGGGCGGATCCTTATCTGCAGCGGATCTGTACACGTATTTGTTTTTTGAGGAGATGAATGTCGGACCGGAGCTGATCGGCAATCCGGACAGAGATCGCTTTGTTCTGTCAAAGGGGCACACCTGTCCGGGTCTGTACTCTGCAATGGCGCATAAGGGATATTTTCCGGTGGAGGAATTAAAGACCTTCCGCAAGCTCGGAACAAGGCTGCAGGGACACCCCAGCATGCAGTACCTTCCGGGACTGGATATGTCCTCGGGATCGCTTGGACAGGGGATTTCTGCGGCAGTCGGTATGGCCGTTGCAGGAAAGGTTGATGCGCGGGATTACCGCGTTTATACGCTTCTGGGTGATGGTGAGCTGGAGGAAGGTCAGGTCTGGGAGGCAGCCATGTTCGCAGGAGCCAAGAAGCTGGACAATCTCTGCGTGGTGGTAGACAATAATAACCTTCAGATTGACGGAGATATCTCCGAGGTCAATAATCCGTATCCGATTGACAAAAAGTTTGAAGCCTTCAACTTCCACGTCATTAATATCGACGGACATAATTTTGATGAGATTCGTGCTGCCTTTGCAGAGGCTCGCGCAACCAAAGGAATGCCGACGGCAATTGTTGCCAAAACCGTAAAGGGCAAGGGTGTCTCCTATATGGAGAACCAGGCGGCATGGCACGGCGTGGCACCGAATGACGAGCAGTATGCGGTAGCTATGGAGGAATTTGCTGCAGTAGATGCAGAGCTGGAAAAGGAGGCAGAGTAATGGCTGACGTTAAGAAGATCGCAACTCGTGAGAGCTACGGACACGCATTGGAGGAGCTTGGCGCTGACCATCCCGATATTGTTGTTCTGGACGCTGACCTGAAGGCTTCCACCAGAACATCCTACTTTGCCAAAAAGTATCCGGAGCGTTTTTTTGACTGCGGTATTGCGGAAGGCAATATGATGACCATTGCTGCAGGACTTGCAGCGGCAGGAAAGGTGCCGTTTGCCTCCACATTCGCAATGTTTGCTGCCGGACGTGCGTATGAGCAGGTTCGCAATTCCATCGGCTATCCGCATCTGAATGTTAAAATCGGTGCAACCCATGCGGGTATTACCGTTGGTGAAGACGGTGCCAGCCACCAGTGCGATGAGGATCTTGCTCTGATGCGTACCATTCCGGGCATGGTTGTTATGAGCCCTTCGGATGATATTGAGGCAAGAGCCTGCGTGAAGGCAGCAGCCGATTATGTCGGACCGGTGTATATGCGCTTCGGACGTTACGCTGTTCCGGTATTTAATGATGCGGACTACAAGTTTGAGATCGGAAAAGGAAAGCTGCTGAAGGAAGGCAAGGATGTAACCATTGTTGCAACCGGCATTTGCGTTGCAGCGGCGCTGGATGCAGCGGAAATTCTTAAGGGCGAAGGAATTGATGCAGAGGTTATTAATATCTGCACAATCAAGCCGATTGACGAGGAGCTTCTTCTGGCATCCGCTGCCAAAACCGGCAAGGTAGTGACAGCAGAGGAACACAGCATCATCGGCGGACTCGGCGGAGCAGTGGCAGAGGTTCTCTCGGAAAAGCTTCCGACCAGACTTTGCCGTGTTGGAATTGAGGATCGCTTCGGTGAGTCCGGAACAGCCGGAGAGCTTGTGAAGAAGTATGGACTCGACGGCGCCGGCATTGCGGCCAAGACACTGGCATTTGTAAAAGCATAATTTGTATCTGTTTAGCACCTGCCACATTTCAACGTGAATTGACTGCTTGCAGGCATATTCACGATTGAAATTGGCAGGCGGGCGAGGTGCAAGGCACCACCGGCCAGCCACATCGAGGATTTGCGAATGCGAGGAGAAATTCGCGTATGCGATTTCTCCGACGCACGGAGTGTATTGTCGGCTTTGCCGACAATCACTCCAAGATAGGAGAAAATGCCATCGGGCATTTTCGAGTATCAAATTCGAGATGGGTGCTAAACAATTACCATAATTTTAATCAGAGAGTTTGCGTCATTTGGATTTATCTGCGATTATAGGGTCTCAGATGATCCGGAATGCAGCGACAATTCAGCCCGAGGTTCTGTCAAAGGAGCCTCGGGTTATCGGCGGTATTAAGGGAACCCATTGTCCAAGGGGGGACGGAAACGGAGGACCCATGATTAAGCTATCTCCATCAATACTTGCAGCAGACTTTAATTGTCTTGGGGAACAGATTGCGCAGACAAGAGAAGCCGGAGCACCGTGGGTGCATATCGATGTGATGGATGGGATGTTCGTTCCGTCCATTTCCTTTGGAATGCCGGTGATCCGCAGCATCCGAAGGCAGACAGAGCAGTTTCTTGATGTGCATCTCATGGTGCGTGATCCGGAGCGATACATTAAGAACTTCGCGGATTGCGGGGCGGATGGAATTACCTTTCACCTGGAGGCGGCACCGGATGTAGGGGCTGTCATTGCAGCCATTCGTGAGCAGGGAAAGCGAGTGGGACTGGCTATTAAGCCGTTTACCCCCATACAGGAGGTTCTTCCTTATCTGGAGAGAATTGACATGCTCCTGATTATGACGGTTGAGCCTGGCTTTGGGGGACAGAAATATATAGAAACCAGTACCCGGAAAATTCGCGAGGCAAGAGCACTTTTGAACAATCTGAATCTGGATACTGACATTCAGGTGGACGGCGGAATTATCAGGGATAATGTGGATATCGTGCTGGATGCAGGAGCGAATGTCATCGTTGCAGGGTCAGCCATTTATCACGGCGATGTACGGCAAAATACGGCCTGCTTCATGGATCACTTCCGCAGCCGCAGCGAGGGGTGCCTTGAGTATATGACGGTTTCGCATTAAGAACAGTTACGAATTTATGATTATCACGGCAGCAGAAAGGACGGACATAAGAATAATATGACGCAGCATATGACCAAGATTGACCGCAATGCACCCTGCTGGTGCGGCAGTGGGAGAAAGTACAAGGCCTGCCACATGGATTTTGATGAGAGGATCCGCGAATACGAACGAAAAGGTCACCTTGTTCCGGACAGAAGTCTTATCAAGACAGCAAAGGACGTTGAGGGCATCCGGGAAAGTGCTAAAATAAACATCGCTGTTCTGGATGAGATCGGTGATAAGATCCATGTCGGTATGACAACCCAGGAAATTGATGATATCGTGTACAACACGACCGTGAAAATGGGCGGGATTCCGGCTGATCTTCATTATGAGGGATATCCGAAGAGTGTCTGCACATCGGTGAATGACCAGGTTTGCCACGGTATTCCCAGTAAGGATGTTGTTCTGAAGGACGGAGACATTGTCAATGTGGACTGCTCCACCATTCTCAATGGGTATTTTTCGGATTCGTCCCGCATGTATATGCTGGGAAATGTCCGGGAGGATTGGAAGAAGCTGGTGCAGGTTACCTACGAATGTGTGGAAAAGGGAATCGAAATGGTGAAGCCGTGGACGTTCCTTGGTGATATGGGGCACGCGGTTCATCAGCATGCGCTGGATCACGGCTACAGCGTGGTGAAGGAGATCGGCGGACACGGATGCGGTCTGGAATTCCATGAGGATCCGTTTGTAAGCTATGTTTCTGCGCCGGGGACAGAGATGCTGATGGTGCCGGGAATGTGCTTTACCATCGAACCGATGGTGAACATGGGTACCGATGAGATCTTTCAGGATGAGGACAACGGCTGGTCGATTTACACGGCAGACGGGAAGCCTTCGGCACAGCGTGAGGTACAGGTGCTGGTTACAGAGACCGGCTGTGAGATACTTACCTATTAGTGCTGCCTGAAGACGCAAATCCAAAGCCGGGACACGCCGGAGACGGCAGTCTGCCGTCTGTTTGGCGCAGCGACCCGGGGTGTTGTTAACAGTACTGTGATACGAGGAGAAATACAGAATGCAGAATAAAGGACCTTATTATATTACAACAGCAATCGCCTACACCTCCGGTAAGCCGCACATCGGCAATACATATGAGATTATCATGGCGGACAGCATTGCACGCTACAAGCGGGCGGACGGCTATGATGTGCATTTCCAGACCGGCTCCGATGAGCATGGGCAGAAGATCGAGGAGCGTGCGGCACAGGCCGGCAAAACACCGAAGCAGTTTGTGGACGAGGTTGCCGGAGAAATTCGCCGGATCTGGGATCTCATGAATATTTCGTACGACCGGTTTATCCGTACAACGGATGAGGATCATGAGCGGCAGGTTCAGAAAATCTTCAAAAAGCTTTATGACAAGGGCGATATTTATCTGGGACAGTACAAGGGTATGTACTGCACAGAGTGTGAGGCATTCTATACGACTTCTCAGATCGTAGATGAAGGAAAGTGCCCGGTCTGCGGAGGTGCTGTGCATGAAGAGAACGAGAATGCATACTTTTTCCGTATGCAGAAATATGCACAGCGTCTCATTGATTACATCAATGAGCATCCGGAATTTATCCAGCCTGTCTCCCGCAAAAATGAGATGATGAATAATTTCCTGCTTCCGGGACTTCAGGACCTTTGCGTTTCCAGAACGAGCTTTAAATGGGGAATTCCGGTGGATTTCGATCCGGACCATGTGGTTTATGTATGGCTGGATG
>CAVFRZ010000043.1:0-12250 GCA_963624875.1 Anaerovibrio sp. | reverse complement strand
GGGACTGTTCCAGTTCCTCTGGACCTACAATGACTACTTTAACTCCCTGATCTTCATCAACTCGGTGAAGAAATATCCCATCTCCCTGGCAGTTCGTCTGTCACTGGACTCGGAGTCGGTTGTACAGTGGGGCAAGGTAATGGCCATGGCCTTTGTAGCGGTTGTGCCGCTGATGGTGCTGTTCTTTGCAGCACAGAAGTACTTCGTAGAGGGAATTGCTACGAGTGGAATGAAAAACTGATGTAACTATTCAGTTCAGTCAGCGACGGGGCGGCGGACATTTCCGTCAGGGCCCGTCACTGACTGTTTTTAAATCAGAGGAATACTCAGCACTCATCTCGAATTTGCCATCAGGCAGAGGAGCTGCGTTGAAATGTGGCAGGTGCTGAACCAATATAAATCGGGAATTGCTACCGCAAGAGGAGAATAATCATGTACGCTCTGGAATTAAATGGTGCAACGCTGGAAGTAAAGCTGGAATATTTGCAGGATGATATCTGGAAAGAGGCTGGGGAGAAATCACCGGCCTCATTGACGATTGGAACGCCCTGCGGTGATTATATTCCGTGCGTTCTGGAGGCGGATTCGGCGGTGCAGACACAGGTGCGGCTTTCGGCACGAGTGGCCGGAGGCGAGGATATTTTTCATGTGATTCCCTGCTGCATTTATGGGGATAACAATGAGAAGGAAGTGCAGGTCGGGGAGTTCCCGCTTCTATGCGAAACGAGGGATGAAGATCAGGATCGGCAAGATGAAAAGGAAGCGGAGAGCAAGGACGTATTCCGCTCCCCATTCTGGTCGTTCCGGGCGGATCGGGCGGCAATGCCTCTGTCGGCAATCTGCACGAAGGAAGGGACGCTGGCGGTCACGGTGGATCCCTATGACAGCATCGGCGGCGTGCCGAGCGGCGTTTTCGCTGCGCTTCCGGACATTTGCGGGATTAGTCTTGGATATGAAAATGCCCCCATCAGCTTCATCAATAAGCGCACACCGGGTGAGTCTGTGCGTGAAGATGTGAAGAAGGGGGAGGTTTGCGGACGCATCTATTATGCCCCGGCCGGCGAGGAGTCACCGCGTCTTGCCATTCATAAGATCATCCGTCAGGAATATGCCCTTCGGCACGAGCGGCCGGTGTATGAAAAGACGTTCCGCGAAGCGGTGCAGGGGTGCCTTGAGAGCTTCCTGACCATCAGCTGGAACCCGGAGACGAGAGAGTACACCAACTGCAACTGCCTGCCGCCGAAGGAACCGGACCTTCATCCCTGGAGAAACGTGAAGGAAATCGGTTGGACGGGCGGCGGTGTTCTGGCCTACCCTTTGGTCCTGGCCCAGGAGATTCTGGGAGATGAGGCGACAGAGGGCATTCGAAAGGCGCGCTCCGGCTATGAAATGTTTGATCAGATTGCCGGCGCTTACAATGAAGCCTCCGGCCTGTTCTATGACCTGACCTCGCCCATCGACGAGGACACGGTACAGGACCATCACAACGAATCCTCGGGACTTGCGAATGTGAAGGTGCAGGCTGAGAGTGACCGCGCGCGGCACGTGAACGGGTGGTGGTCGGCCTTTGGACTGGCAAAGGACGTGCACTGCTCCTATACCGTGGGCAGCGCGCTGCATTACATGCTGAAGACGATCGATTTCCTGACGAAGAGAGAAGAGTCGTACCCTGCATCCTGGCTGGAGAGCGCGCGCAAGGTGCTGGATACGGTCATTGATCTGCAGAGGGAGGACGGCGCTTTCGCGTATACCTACCGTGTTGATCGCAGGGAGGCGGCGGATTGGAACGGCTTTGCCGGCTGCTGGTTTGTTCCGTGTGCCGCATATATGTATCATCTGACCGGTGAGGAGCGGTATTTGGCAGCAGCCGATGCTGGACTTTCCTATTATGAGACATACGTTGATACACTGACCTGTAACGGAACGCCGATGGATACCTGGAAATCGCCGGATGAGGAAGGTAATCTTGCTTTTATTCGCGGTGCAAGGCTCCTGCACGAGTACACCGGCGAGGCCAAATATCTGACAGCCCTCCAAAACGGTGCGGAGTATGAGTTTCTCTGGCGCTACGGATATAAAACAAGACCGCTCCACCGGCCGCTTGTAAACGGCTGGAATTCCTGCGGCGGCAGTATCACCTCGGTATCGAACCCCCACATCCATCCGATGGGGATGATCGTGGACAGCGACCTGTACTACCTGGGACGTGTGACGGGAGACGACTATTACACAGACCGCGCTCTGGATGGCACGGCCTGGATTATGCAGACACTGGAGCTGTATCCGAAGGAAACCGGATATGGCAGATACGGCGTCCTGTCGGAGCGCTGGTGCCCGTCGGACGGACTGGTAATTCAGAAGGATTCGGAAGGAAACAGCTACAGCTCCTGGTATTCCTACAACCTGTGGGCCGGGGCAGCGGCGTTCGAGGAAGTCTGCGAGCGGTGCCTTGATAGGAATTAAACGGAATGGAATGCCTGCAGTGAAGAGTGTGTGAAGAGAGGAGCATTGGATGTTTTTTTCCGATGCTCCTCTTTGAATTTGTGCAAATAATACGGTGTTGATGTCTATGAGGTTATGAATAGTTATGGTATCGTTAACAGGTCTCGCAAGAGACAAGGGCTACCTTAAAACGGTAGGCGGTTGGTCCTTCTGCGGAGGGACTGGGCCCTCCGATTACATAGATGCCAATTGTGGCGTTTCATGGAAAGGAGGAGCTGCATGGACATTTCCGGTACAATTGCATTATTGGTCTTGTGTCTGACATGCATCACGTTTGGCTACAAGATCGGCAAGGATATATGGAAAAAGAAATGACCGCCCAACCCTCAGAAAGTTAGCGGTCATTTCTTGATTTAAAACTTTTTCTGGGCTAACCGTCTATAGGTAGCCTTTCTGCATCTCTATTCTACACGATTTTTGGGGATCTGTAACTATTCAGAGTTATACTTATTTTGGCAAATAGGTCATAAACAGTTGCCACGATGTTGGAAAAGCGGGAACAAACAGAAAGAAGGTTGTCAAGGAGGGGACATGAGCAGCCGAATTTTGGATTTTGGAAAGTACACAGAGAAGGCACGTCAGGCCGTGGCAGAGGGGCAGGTTCTCCTGTTGAATCAGAATCAGACACTTCCGATGCCGAAGGGGAGCCATGCAGCTGTGTTTGGCAGAATGCAGCTGCACTACTACAAGAGCGGTACCGGATCCGGCGGCATGGTGAATGTAAATAAAGTGACCGGCATCCTGGAGGCACTCGAAGAGAGCGCGGACGTGCAGGTGTATGAGCCTTTGGTGGATGTATACCGCAGCTGGGAGAAGGACCATCCGTTTGACGAGGGCATCGGCTGGGGGAATGAGCCCTGGTCCCAGCAGGAGATGGAGCTGGATGAGGCATTGGTGGCGGAGGCTGCCGGTCAGAACGAGTATGCCATCGTGATACTGGCCAGAACCGCCGGTGAGGACAAGGATAACAAGGTCCTGCCGGGTGCATACTGTCTGGCACCCGCCGAAGAGGACATGCTGGACAAGGTGCGCAGACACTTTTCCAAAATGGTCGTTCTGTTAAACACCGGGAGTATCATGGATATGCGTTTTATCGATGCATATCATCCGGATGCGGTGATGTACGTCTGGCAGGGAGGAATGATCGGCGGCCTTGGAACGGTCGATGTTCTCACCGGCAGGGTGTGTCCGTCCGGACGTTTGTCGGATACGATTGCAGATCAGATATCGGATTACCCGTCGGATCCTCATTTTGGCGGTCTGGAGCAGAACGTTTATGCAGAAGATATCTATGTGGGATATCGTTATTTTGAATCTGCTGCAAAAAGCAAGGTATTGTATCCGTTCGGCTTTGGCCTTTCGTATACAACCTTTGCAAAGGCGGCCGACAGTTTTTCCTATGCGGATAATCAGGTATCCTTCCGGATGACGGTGACGAATACCGGCTCGGCAGCAGGAAAAGAGGTCGTTCAGGTTTACGCGAAGGCTCCGCTGGGGACGATGGGGAAGCCGGCAAGAGTGCTGATCGATTTTAAGAAGACGAAGGAATTAGCGCCCGGAGAGAGCGAGGTCCTTGCGTTTGCCATTCCGGCATCGGTGTTCGCCTCCTACAATGACTGCGAGGCGGCAGGAATGCCGATTGGATGGATCCTGGAAGCCGGCGAGTACACCATCTATGCGGGCGATAATGTGCGCGACGCGAAGGCAGTTGGCTCCTTTGCGTTGGAGCAGCTCCAGGTTGTGGAGACATGCCGCAGCGCCATGGCACCGACAACGGCCTTTACACGCATGAAAATGACGGCTGCCGATGAGCAGACAGGAGCTGACGGTGATTATGTGATTGCTATGGAGGATGTTCCTCTGCGGCGGATTTCTCCGGAGGAGAAGAGAAATCAGGAGCTCCCGGCGGACCTCGAGATAACCGGAGACTGCGGCATAACGCTGGCGGATGTCAAGGAGGGGAAGGCAACGCTTGACGAATTTGTTGCACAGCTGACGGAGGAGGAGCTTGCCTGCATTGTGCGCGGAGAGGGGATGGGAAGTCCGAAGGTAACGCCGGGAACGGCATCCGCTTTTGGCGGCGTTACGAAGGCGCTTCTTGCCAAGGGCATTCCGTGCGGCTGTTGCGATGACGGTCCGTCCGGCATGCGTCTGGACAGCGGAATGAAGGCGTTCAGCCTTCCGAACGGGACCCTGCTCGCCTGCACTTTCAATACACAGTTAAATGAAGAGCTTTATGCCTTTACAGCGGTCGAAATGGTCAAGAACCGCGTGGATATCCTGTTGGGACCCGGCATGAATATTCACAGACATCCGCTGAACGGCCGTAATTTTGAATACTTTTCAGAGGATCCGCTGCTTGCCGGCAAAATGGCAGCTGCACAAATCCGGGGCCTAAAGGGTGCAGGTGTGACCGGCTCATTAAAGCACTTCTGCGGAAATAATCAGGAAACAAAGCGCCACATCTCCAACAGCATTGTTTCGGAGCGTGCACTGCGCGAAATCTATCTGAAGGGATTTGAAATTGCGGTGAAGGAAGCCCACGCAGATGCCGTAATGACGACCTACGGACCGGTAAACGGCATCTGGACCTCCAGCGATTATGACCTGGTTACCGACATTCTCCGGAAGCAATGGGGATTTGAAGGTATTGTAATGACAGACTGGTGGGCGTATGTCTGTCGGGAGGGCGATAAGCCGGCGAAGACGGATTTTGCCGCGATGCTGCGGGCACAGAACGATCTTTACATGGTTTGTCCGGATTCGGAGCAAAACAAGCATGGCGACAACACCGTTGAATCGTTGCGGAATGGCTCTCTGACGGTGGGCGAGCTGCAGCGCAGTGCGAAGAACATCTGCCGCTTTATGATGCATACGCATGCCTTCAAAAGGCTGCAGAATGAGGATGACATCATCGAGGTTCTCGGTGCCGAGGAAGGCTTTGAGGAGTGTGCGAAGGACCTGACCTATTATAAGGTCGGTGAAGAGATCGTGATCGATCTGTCGGGGTATACTGTTTCCAAAGGGACCAGCATTGATTTCGCACTGGATCTGGAGCACCTGGGCTATTATAAAGCAGAGCTTACAGCAAGGTCTGACCTGGGAGAGCTGGCTCAGATTCCGGTTACCCTGTCCTTTGCCGGTACGCCCCGCGGCGTGTACACCTTCAACGGTACGAACGGACAGTGGGTAACCCAGACTAGAGAGGCGGATCTGGGCATGAAATATGCGGTTATGCGCCTGTACTTCCCGCAGAACGGCATTGAAGTCCGGCAGATCCGATTCGTCTATGACCGCCCGTTTGCGTGAAAAGTACTTTACAGGTTTTATGATTCCGTGCATAATTGCACATAAATTGTTTTTTCGGAGCAAGACAATGGAGTCCTGCGGAGGATTGCCAGAAGGCAGTCCTCCTGGGGCTTTTTTTGTCTGCAGAAAGAGGAAGAGCGTGCTCAAATTCATACTGAAGCGCATTGGCATCATGATGGTTGCCATGTTCATGATCATATTGCTGACATTCTGCCTGATGCATGCCATTCCTGGCGGCCCCTTTACCAATACAAAGGGAGTACCGGAAGAGGTCACGGCTGCTATGGAGGCCAAATACGGACTGGATCAGCCGATGCCGATACAGTTTCTCAATTATCTGAAAAACCTGCTCCGTGGTGATTTGGGGCCGTCATACAAATATACCGGCGAAACCGTAAATGACTTTATTACAACCGGGGCGCCGGTTTCTGCCAGACTCGGACTCGTTACGCTTGTGTTCGTACTGGTAACATCAATTCCGATGGGAATTGTAGCGGCACTGAAGAACAACCACTGGCAGGACATGCTGCTGATGGCCATCGCAACTATTGGCGTGACCATTCCTTCTTTTGTCATTGCATCCGTTCTGATTTACGTATTCGCATTTAAGCTTAACGTGCTGCCGACCTTTGGACTGGACAGCTGGAAGAGCTATATTCTGCCGATGATTGCCATGGGCGGTTATTCGGTCAGCTATCTGGCCAGACTGATGCGGTCAAGCCTTCTGGAGGTCATGGGACAGGATTATATTCGCACTGCCAGAGCAAAGGGCTTGACAGAGTTTGCGGTTGTAACCAGGCATGCACTGCGGAATGCATTGATCCCGGTCATCACTGTTCTGGGTCCTACGGTGGCAGGACTGCTGACGGGCAGCTTTGTCATTGAGAAAATCTTTGCCATACCGGGAATCGGCTATTATTTTGTGAACAGTGTGACACAGCGTGACTACACAACCATCATGGGAGTGACGATTTTCTTTGCTGCTTTTTTGATGGCAATGGTCCTGTTGGTGGATATTTTTTATTGTCTGATCGATCCGAGGATCAAATTCGAGTAATCGGCGGATGCAGCCTCCAAAAACGGCAGGCGGCGAGCAGCACAGCAGTTTGATTCCGGATATGGGAGTGGATATACATGGAAGAACAGCAGAACAAATGGGCACCGCTGGAGATTGACAGCAGTGATCGGGAGAAGATCTGGTCCAAGAGCAGAACCTTTGCCGGTGACGTATGGTTCCGGTTTCGGCATAAGCCGACGGCGATTGCAGGATTTTTCCTGATTGTCATTTTGGCTTTATTCGCCCTTGCGGGGCCTCTTTTTACCTCCTACGACTACGCACAGCAAAATTTGGAGGTTGTGAACGTGCCCCCGATAATGAAGGTATATGAGGCACCCGGCGGAGGCTATATGTACATCACAACGGCCCTGAAGGTGGTGAGTGTGAGCACGGACGGCAGGCTGGGCGGCCAGCTAAGCCGTGTGCGGGAGGAAAATGAGCAGTCGATGACCATCTTTGACGCAAACGGCACTGAGGTCGCCCTATACTATGGCGGCTCGCGGTACGTTATGGCAGATGAAAGCACCGGCAATATCTATCCCTCCAGAATCATCTGGAATACATCCTATCTACTGGGGACGGATTCTCTGGGACGAGATATTTTGACAAGACTGATGTACGGGACACGTATTTCGCTGATGGTCGCGCTGATGGCGACCATCGTAAACATGATCATCGGCATATTGTACGGCGGTATATCGGGCTACATCGGCGGCAATGCGGATATGGTTATGATGCGGGTGGTCGATGTTATTTCAACCATTCCGCTCACGTTGTACGTCATCCTGATCATGCAGGTTTTGGGATCAGGCCTGCAGAGCATTGTAGTTGCCCTGGGTAGTGTGTACTGGGTGGATATGGCACGAGTGGTTAGAGGCCAGATCCTGAGTCTGAAGCAGCAGGAATTTGTCCTGGCGGCCAGGACCATCGGTTCCTCCTCGAGGACCATCCTTCTGGAACATCTCATTCCGAATGCGCTGGGCTCCATTCTGGTGACAATGACCATGCTGATTCCTTCCGCCATATTCATGGAAGCATTTTTGGGATATCTGGGAATCGGTCTCCAGCCGCCGCTGGCCAGCCTTGGAACGATGTGCAACGATGCCTCAGCCAATCTGCGGACGAGTCCGCACGAGCTGCTGATTCCGGCGCTTATGATCTGTGCAATTATGTTCGCATTTAACTTTGTGGGCGACGGTCTGCGTGATGCGATGGATCCCAAATTGAAGAAATAGTAGTAGCTGTTTCGCACACGCATCTCGATTTTCTTTCGGAAAATTCTGATGCGGTTAAAAGGGTAAACCCAATGAATGAAGCAATTTTACAGGTGGAGGATCTGAAGACATCCTTTTTCACCTCTGCCGGAGAGGTTGAGGCGGTTCGCGGCGTCAGTTTCACGGTGCATAAGGGAGAGATCCTTGGTATTGTGGGAGAATCTGGGAGCGGCAAGAGCGTGACATCCATGTCTTTGCTGCGTCTTTTGGCAGACACTGCCCGCATCAAAAGCGGCAGCGCAATATTCGAGGGAATGGATCTTACAAGGATTGGCATGAAAAAGCTGCGCGAAATACGCGGTTCGAAAATAGCCATGGTTTTCCAGGATCCGATGTCCAGCCTGAATCCATTGATTCCGGTAGGAAGGCAGGTTTCGGAGATGATGCACGTCCATCATCCGGACTGGTCGGCCCAGGAGCTGGAGGATAAGACGCTGCAGCTGTTCCGGGATGTGCGCATCCCGGAAGCGGAAAAGCGCCTGAAATCCTTTCCACATGAATTCAGCGGCGGCATGCGCCAGCGTGTCATGATCGCTATGGCTCTGTCCAATCATCCGGATCTGTTGATTGCGGATGAGCCGACCACAGCACTGGATGTTACCATCCAGCATCAGATTCTGAAGCAGATGCGAGGTCTTCAGCGGGAGTACGGCACCAGTATCATGTTCATTACGCACGATCTGGGTGTCGTGGCTGAGCTGTGCGACCGGGTGGTTGTCATGTACGGCGGTCTTGTGATGGAACAGGCAGATATTAAGGACCTGTTTGCTAATCCGCTGCACCCATACACCATGGGCCTTCTGGCCTCCATTCCGGGCTTGAATAAGGATAAAAAAGAACGACTGCAATCTATTCCGGGGAGCCCGCCGGATATGACAAGGCCGCCGAAGGGATGTCCCTTTGCCAGCCGCTGTTCGTATGCACGCAATATCTGTGCCGGCGAATGTCCGCCGTTTGTGGAAATCGGGAATCGCTGTGCACGCTGCTGGCTGTTGCAGCCGGATGCTCCCTCGGAGGGGAATCCGATGCGGGAGAGACTTGCAAGAGCGCGGGAAGGGATTCTGTAATGGAAGAGCCAATTTTACAGGTGGAGCACCTGACGAAATTTTTTGATGTCGGTCCGAATGCAAAGGTTCATGCCGTGGATGATGTGAGCTTTACACTGCGCAGAGGGCGTACCTTTGGACTCGTGGGAGAATCCGGCTGCGGCAAGAGCAGCTGCGCCCGAACCATCATACGGATTTATGAGCCGAGTGCCGGACGGATTGTTCTGGATGGGCAGGATATTACCCATATGAAGCAGCGGCAGCTTCAACCGATCCGCCGCAATATGCAGATGATTTTCCAGGATCCCTATGCATCACTGAATACCCGCATGACGGTGCGGGATATCATTGCGGAGCCATTAAAGGCACATAATGTATGCCAAAGTCGTAAGGGGGCAGACGAGAAAATCTATGCCATGCTGGAGCGTGTCGGACTTACGGCAGAGCATGCTGGCAGGTATGCCCATGAGTTTTCCGGTGGGCAGCGCCAGCGCATTGGCATTGCACGTGCGCTGATACTGAATCCGGAGCTGGTAATCTGTGATGAGCCCATTTCGGCATTGGATGTTTCAATCCAGGCCCAGGTGGTAAATCTGCTGCGGGATTACCAACAGGCAGAGGGGACCTCCTATCTTTTCATAGCGCATGATCTTTCGATGGTGCGCTATGTATCGGATGATGTGGGGGTTATGTATCTGGGGCAGCTGGTAGAGACCTGCGAGGCGGAGGAGATTTATGAGAAACCGCTTCATCCATATACAAAAGGACTTCTCAGCTGCATTCCGATTGCAGATCCTGAGCTGGCCCGTGCACAGGACAAGCCCGGAATTGAGGGCGATTTGCCGAGTCCTGTCAATCCCGGACCGGGGTGTCGCTTCTGCAAGCGTTGTCCGTATGCGAAAACCGTCTGCAGTGAGCAGACGCCCGAGCTGCGGGAAGCAGCTCCGGGACATATGGTGGCCTGCCACCTGTACAGCGAAGGATGATCTGCAGATGGGCGAGAGGATCTCGCAAAAAGGCGGTCTTGTTTGAGATGCCTTACCTTGAGGAGCGTTTTTCATCCCGCTGTAATTCTGTTACTGTTGGGCAGTGCACTAGGCAGGATGTGAAACAAATATAGTTAAGAGGATTGCAGCAGCCTGGCAATCCGGTAGTGATGGGGGCCTGCCCCCGGACATGTTTCAGGAGAGGAGACGTTTTATGAAAAAGAAGGCAATCAGTGCCGCATTGATCGGCGCGCTGGGGGTCTCTTTGCTGGCCGGATGCGGCAGCAGTGAGCCCCAGAACATCTCGGATGTTGCGACAACGACGAATGCTGCGGCTACAGCTTCAACCGATGCGTCAGGAGAAGAGAGTCCCAGTGATGCCACGCAGGAAGTGACTTTTGTACTGAGCAACATTCCGGACGGTTTGGACCCGGGAGTTACCAACAACTCGTTTGCACAGTATGTGCTGACGAACTGCTTCGAGGGCCTGGTAACCTACGATGCGTCAGGATCTGTGGTTGGAGGAGATGCTGAGTCCTGGGAGATCAGTGACGACGGTTTGACCTATACATTCCACCTTCGTGACGGACTGAAGTGGAGTGACGGCTCCGATCTTACGGCAGAGGATTACGTGTATTCCATTCAGCGTGTTCTGACGCCTGAGACCGCCGCACAGTATGTCAACATGGCAACAGATTACATTGCCAATGCACAGGAATTCTATGACGGCACCGCTACAGCCGATGAGCTGGGGGTAAAGGCAGAGGATGCGAGGACGCTGGTGATCACGCTGAAGCAGCCGACATCGTACTTTATCGATGTTCTGAGTATGTGGGTATTTGACCCGGTACAGAAAGCTACGGTAGAGGCCAACGGTGATAAGTGGGCGACCCAGGCGGATACCTACATCGGAAACGGTCCCTTCAAGGTTACTGGAATGAGCATGAACGAAAATGTCATTCTGGAGAAGAACGAGAACTACTGGGATGCCGAGAATGTGACGCTGGATAAGATTACCTATCGCTATGTGCTCGACCAGGCAACGGCTCTGACTGCCTATGAGTCCGGCGAGGTGGATGGTGTGGACTGCGTTCCTTCTTCAGATTATGCAAGACTTAAGGCGAACAATGCCGGTGTACAGACCAGCACCAGCTACGGAACCGTTTACTATGACATCAACTGCAGTGCGGCACCGCTGGACAATGCCCTGGTACGGAAGGCACTGTGTCTTGCCATTGACCGGCAGTCCATCATTGACAATGTCGTACAGGTTGAGGCGGAGCCTGCCTACAGCTTCCTGGCGCCGGGCTACGTTGTAGATGGCAAGGATATCACGGCTGATCGTGGCACCTATGGCCTGAGCGCAACCGCTGATGTAGAGGGTGCACAGGCTGCACTGGCAGAAGCAGGCTACCCGAACGGTGAGGGCTTCCCTACGCTGCAGCTGAGCTATTATGAGAACGATACGGTGAAAAAGGTTGTTGAGGCTATGGCGGAAATGCTCAAGAACAACCTGAACATTAACGTTGAGGTATCCTCTGCAGAGTGGTCGATTTTCTATGATGATGTGCAGCAGGGCAACTACATGGTTGCCGCGATGGGATGGAGTGCTGATTACTTAAATCCCATGAGCTTCCTTCCACTGTGCAAGACAGATGATTCCACCAACAATCTGTTCTATTCAAATGCAGAGTATGACGCACTGGTGGAGCAGGTCATGGCAGAGAGTGATCCCCAAAAGGCGGCAGAGCTTACCATGGAAGCGGACGCAATTGTATCGAATGACTATGTGGTGCTCCCTCTGTATTACAAGAACAACAATTATCTGATGCATGACAATGTGAGCGGATATTACATGAATGCGTCCGGTATGCTGTACTTCCGGAATGCGAAAGTTTCATAAGCAGGAATCGAGAAATGAAATGTGTGATTGACACAGCCGGCTTCGGAAAAATGGTATTTACCTTATATCCAGAGTACGCGCCGATTACGGTAGAGAATTTTGTAAAAGTCACCCGAAGTGGCTTCTACGACGGGCTGTGCTGGTGCCGGATTGTAAAGGGCTATGTGATACAG
>CAVFRZ010000042.1:0-12310 GCA_963624875.1 Anaerovibrio sp. | reverse complement strand
ATGGTCATGTCCTTTATTGTAAGTCCCAGACTTGCAAGCATTTACCTGATTGCAGTTGTGGTTCTGGGCTTTTTACTGTTTTTGATTATGCGCAGCGCAACGGCCTATTTCCAGAAGGTGTTTGAGCGCTACGATGACCTCAATGAAAGCGTACAGGAAAATGTATCAGCCATCCGCGTGGTCAAGGCGTATGTCCGGGAGGATTATGAAATCAACCGCTTCCAGAAGGCGGCGGCCAATATCTACCTGATGTTCGTGAAAGCGGAGCTTCGTATTTCCTGGAATGCACCGCTGATGAGTGCCATGGTATATCTGTGCATTCTTCTGATCAGCTGGGTCGGCGGCCATATGGTAATCGCCCAGACGCTTACCACCGGTCAGCTGATGAGCCTTCTGACCTACTGCATGAACATTCTCAACAGCCTGATGTTCCTCGCCATGATCTTCGTTATGATGACGATGTCAGAGGCCAGCTGCCGTCGTATCGCAGAGGTTATCAAGGAAACTGCAACACTTCACAACCCGGAGAATCCGGTAACCGAGGTGAAGGACGGAAGCATTGTTTTCGATCAGGTAAGCTTTTCCTATAACGAGAATTCAGAGGAGCCGGTCCTGAAAAATATCAATCTCTCCATCCGGGCCGGCGAGAGCATCGGCATCATCGGCGGAACGGGCTCTGCCAAGTCCAGTCTTGTAAACCTGATCAGCCGTCTGTACGACGTATCGGGAGGACGGATTCTCGTCGGCGGCGTGGATGTACGCGATTACGACATGGATGTCCTTCGAAATCAGGTATCGGTGGTGCTCCAGAAAAACGTTCTGTTCTCCGGGACCATTCTGGATAACCTTCGCTGGGGTGATAAGAATGCAACTAAAGAGCAGTGCCAGCGTGCGTGCGAAATTGCCTGTGCCGATGAGTTCATCGACCGCTTCCCGGATGGATATGATACATACATCGAGCAGGGCGGTGCCAACGTTTCCGGCGGACAGAAGCAGCGCCTGTGCATCGCAAGAGCCCTCCTGAAGAATCCGAAGATTCTGATTTTCGATGACTCCACCAGTGCGGTGGATACCGCAACCGATCGTAAAATACGCCAGGGCCTTCTGCAGTATATGCCGCAGACTACAAAGCTTGTGATTGCACAGCGCATTTCCTCTGTACAGGAATGCGACCGCATCATTGTCATGGACAACGGAACGATCAACGGCTTTGGCACGCATGAAGAGCTGCTGGCCGGCAACGACATTTACCGCGAGGTGTATGAGTCGCAGAACGGTGCGGCGGCAGACGCGGATTTTGATCCGAAGAACTGATCACGGAGGATATACAGTACTATGGCTGAAGAAAGAGTAAAAACGGTGAACGGGCCGGGAAACGGCCGCAAAAGAGGCATGCCCAGGGAAAAGGTGAAGAACCCGGGGAAGATTCTGGGCCGCCTTATGGGTGTTTTGTTCCGCAACTACGGAATTCACATGATTGTGGTGATGATCTGCATTGTGACGACGGTGCTTTCGAGCGTGCAGGGAACCATGTTTACAAAGACGTTGATCGATTCCTACATCACGCCGATGCTGGGACAGACGGCCCTGGATTACGGGCCGCTGGCCGGCGCGATCCTTCGCGTTGCATGCTTTTACGGTCTGGGCGTTCTGGCAGCGCTTGTGCAGGCAAGACTGATGGTCTATGTGACGCAGGGCACACTGGAAAAGCTTCGCGAGCAGCTTTTCGAGCACATGGAAACCCTGCCGATCAAATATTTTGATACCCATGCACACGGCGACATCATGTCCATCTACACAAATGATATCGATACCCTGCGTCAGATGATCAGCCAGAGCATTCCTCAGCTGATGAACAGCGCCATTACCATTGTGTCGGTGTTCGCCATGATGGTGGTGCTCAGTGTACCGCTGACAGTACTCACCTGCGTTATGGTGGTGATCATGCTGGTGCTGTCGTCCTTTGCCACCAGAATTTCCGGCAAAAACTTCGCGGCAAGGCAAAAGGGTCTTGGCGCATTGAACGGATTCATCGAGGAGACCATGACGGGACAGAAGGTCGTGAAGGTGTTCTGTCACGAAGAGGAAAGCATTAAGAAGTTTGATGAGGTCAACGAGGCCCTGTTCGAGGTTTCCTACAAGGCAGAAGCCTACTCCGGAATTATGGGCCCCATCAGCACGCAGCTGGGCAACGCTTCCTACGTCATCTGCGCGGTTGTGGGCTGCGCGCTTGCCATCAACCAGTATGCGGGCTTTACAGTCGGTGCACTGGCCTCCTTCCTGACCTTTAACAAGAGCTTCAACATGCCGATCAACCAGGTGACGATGCAGTTTAACTCCATCATTTCGGCCCTGGCCGGCGCGGATCGTATTTTTTCTCTGCTGGATGAAAAGCCGGAGGTGGATGAGGGCTATGTTACACTTGTAAATGCCACCATTGAGAAAAAACAGGATACAGCCGCCCAGTCTGCAAATGGGAATGATGCAGCGCAGGATGCGTCTGCAGATGCAGCCTCGGTGGCAGCCCTTGTGGATGAGAACAAGGCGGACCGCGACGGCGCTTCGGCAGCCGCGGAGAAGGCACTGGCGAGCCTGTACAACATTACAGAAAGCGAAAAGAGAACCGGGCAGTGGGCATGGAAGCATATTCATCAGGCGGACGGATCGGTCACCTATGTTCCGCTGCAGGGTGATGTTACCTTCGGCGGTGTGGACTTTGGATACACCGATGAGAAAATGGTCCTGCATGACATTGTGCTTCACGCAGAGCCCGGACAGAAGGTGGCACTGGTGGGCTCCACCGGCGCCGGAAAGACTACGATTACAAATCTGATCAACCGGTTTTATGACATTCAGGACGGCAAGATCCGGTATGATCACATCAACATCAATAAGATTTCCAAGAAGGACCTGCGAAGGTCTCTTGGAATGGTGCTGCAGGATACGCATCTGTTCACAGGAACAGTGCGGGAGAACATCCGCTACGGAAGACTGGATGCTTCGGATGCGGAGGTGGAGGCAGCGGCCAGGCTTGCCAATGCGGACGGCTTCATACGGCGCCTGCCGCAGGGGTATGATACAATGCTCCACGGAGACGGCGCGAACCTTTCGCAGGGTCAGCGCCAGCTCCTTGCCATTGCAAGAGCAGCCATTGCAGACCCGCCGGTACTGATCCTGGATGAGGCGACCAGCTCCATTGACACCAGAACCGAGAAAATCGTACAGGATGGTATGGACCGCCTGATGAGCGGCAGAACAACCTTTGTCATTGCGCACAGGCTCTCTACCATCCGAAACGCAGACCTGATTCTGGTTCTGGAGCAGGGACGCATTGTGGAGCGCGGAAACCACGAGGAGCTGCTGGAACAAAAGGGCCGGTATTATCAGCTGTATACCGGGAAGCGTCCGGAACTGGCCGGCTGAGAGTGATCCGCCTTTTGCAGGCGGGGCGCTGAACCGGAACGCTGTGCATACGGACGGTTATCACTAAGAAGTTCTTTACAAGTTGTGCGCCTCTGGTGTAATCTTTCTAGGTCTTTGATGGTATTTGACCCCGTCTGTGGTTGGCCTGTCTGTATGAAAGACAGTTGAATACAAGCAATGCGGTATCCGTCGGATAGGAAGGGTGTTTGGCCCTGACAGCATGAAATGATGAGGTGACAATGGCGTCAGCAGAAACGAATGCGTTCGTTTCGGGGGCCGTTGTCACTCTTTTTATAGAGAGGAGAGAATATGATTAAGTATGTATTTGTCAGCGGAGGCGTGGTCTCCGGCCTTGGAAAGGGCATTACGGCGGCTTCGCTGGGACGACTTCTGAAGGCGCGCGGATACCATGTTACCATGCAGAAATTCGATCCCTATCTGAATGTGGATCCCGGGACCATGAACCCGATTCAGCACGGTGAGGTGTTCGTTACGGATGATGGTACAGAGACAGACCTGGACCTTGGACATTATGAGCGCTTCATTGATGAGAGCCTCAATCGCAATTCCAATGTGACATCGGGAAAGGTCTACTGGTCTGTTATCAACAAGGAGCGTCACGGAGATTACGGCGGAGGCACGGTTCAGGTCATTCCGCACATCACCAATGAGATTAAATCCCGCTTTTATACGCAGCAGGCGGAGAAGACGGCAGCCTGTGAGGGCAGTGTATCCCCTGAACAGATTTGTCCGGGCGATGTGACGGTGGCGATCATTGAGGTCGGCGGCACCGTCGGAGATATTGAGTCGCAGGCGTTTTTCGAGGCCATTCGCCAGTTCCAGCAGGAGCAGGGGGCATACAATACCTGCATGATCCATGTCACGCTGGTGCCGTATCTGTTCGGCTCGGCGGAGATGAAGACCAAGCCCACACAGATGAGCGTGAAGGCACTGCAGCAGATGGGCATTCGTGCAGATGTGATTGTCTGCCGCTCAGAGATGGAAATGCCTAAATACCTGAAGGATAAAATTGCATTGTTCTGCAATGTGCCGGGCAGCCATGTGCTCCAGAATCTCAATGCCAGCAGCATCTATGAGGTTCCGCTGATGATGGAGGATGAGAAGCTGGCCCAGGCGGTCTGCGATTGCCTTAATCTTCCCTGCCCGGAGCCGGATCTGACCGAATGGAAGGATATGGTGGGACGCCTTCAGCACCCGGACAAGAAAGCGGAGATCGCTCTGGTCGGCAAGTATACGCAGCTGCATGATGCATACCTTTCTGTAGTGGAAGCGCTGCATCACGGCGGCATTGAGAACCGCACAGATGTTACCATCCGCTGGGTGGATTCCGAGGAGCTGGAAAAGGAAGGCGCCGAGGCAATGCTGGAGGGCATCGACGGCATGATCATTCCGGGAGGCTTTGGCAATCGCGGAACAGAAGGCATGATTATGGCTGCGGAGTACGCAAGAACCAGAAAGATTCCGTATCTTGGGATCTGCCTTGGCATGCAGATGGCAATGATCGAATTTGCCAGAAATGTCATCGGTTATGCGGATGCCAACAGCTCAGAGCTGGCACCGGATACCACACACCCGGTAATCGACCTGATGCCGGAGCAGAAAGACGTAACAGACCTTGGCGGCACCATGCGCCTGGGGGCATATCCTTGTATTCTGAAAAAGGACAGCAAGGCCTTCCGGCTGTATGGATCGGAGCAGATTTTCGAGCGTCACCGCCATCGCTATGAAGTAAACAACGAATACCGTGATATCTATGAGAAGAATGGAATGGAGCTTTCGGGAATCAGCCCGGACGGTCACATCGTAGAGATGATCGAACTGAGGGATCATCCTTACTATATGGCTACGCAGGCGCATCCGGAGTTTAAATCCCGTCCGAATCACGCACATCCTCTGTTCGCCGGACTTGTGAAGGCAGCAGGAGACTATGCGGCAGCCAGATAAAAGGCTGCTGCAGGAAGATCGAAAGGGGTAGTTTCTACATGCAGACCTATGAGGAAGTACTGGAATTCATCGAAGAGGAGAATGTAAAATTCATTCGACTGGCTTTTTTCGATGTTTTCGGAGAGCAGAAGAATATTGCCATTATGCCGCAGGAGCTGCGCAGGGCGTTCGAAGAGGGCATCTCAATTGACGGCTCTGCCATTGCCGGCTTTGGAGAGGAGCTTCGTTCGGATCTGTTCCTCCGTCCGGATCCGACGACGATTTCCATCGTTCCGTGGAGACCTCTTGACGGCGGGGTATGCCGCATGTTCTGTGATATTTATAAGCCGGACGGTACTCCCTATGAGAAGGATACACGCTTTATTCTGAAG
Organism: Anaerovibrio sp.; assembly: GCA_963624875.1. Classification (GTDB taxonomy): domain Bacteria; phylum Bacillota; class Clostridia; order Lachnospirales; family Lachnospiraceae; genus CAG-791. Next base: position 6,551 of record CAVFRZ010000042.1, on the reverse strand, counting down.
CAGGCTGTGAAGAAGGCAAAGGAGATGGGCGTGAAGGTCTATTTCGGGCCGGAGCTGGAGTTCTATGCCTTCGCACGCAATGAAAAGGGCGAGGTGACCGGAGAGCCGATCGACCGGGCCGGATATATGGCAGTAGGACCGGATGACAAGGGAGAGAATCTTCGGAGAGATATCTGCTTTGCACTCCTTGATATGGGTATTACGCCGGAGGCGTCTCACCACGAGCAGGGACCGGGACAGAACGAAATTGATTTTCACTATGGAGATCCTCTGACAACGGCAGACAACACGGCCACTGTAAAATGGGCTGTGCGGAATCTGGCAGAGACGACGGGAATGTGTGCCGACTTTTCACCGAAGCCCCTGCGGGATGAGCCCGGCAGTGGTATGCACTTTAATATTTCGGTGGATACCATTGATAAGAGTAAGGACAATAAGGCACTTTCGGAAATGTTCATGGCGGGGGTTTTAAAGCACATTCGGGAGATATCTTTGTTCCTGAATCCGGTGGAAAAGTCCTATGAGCGTCTTGGACAGATGGAGGCACCGTATTATGTCAGCTGGTCGGAGCAGAATCGCTCACAGCTGATCCGTATTCCGGCAACCAGCGCGGATCGCCGTCGCTTTGAGCTTCGCTCTCCGGATCCGATGGCCAATCCGTACCTTTCGTTCGCACTGGTTATCTATGCGGGATTGGACGGCATCGCCGGCGCGATGCGTCCGGACCTTCCGATGAATGTAAATCTGTACAAGGCAGATCCGGACCTCACAGACAAGCTGCAGAAGCTTCCCCGTCACATTGACGAGGCAATCTCCTGCGCCAGAGGAAGTGACCTTGTAAAAAGTCATGTACCGGAGTCGGTACTGAACGCATACTGCAGCCGCAGATAAAAGCAAAGGACGGATAGCCATATGGCTTCGAATGCGAAACGCAGCCGCGTGCTGGTGGTGTCCGCAGGACAGGACAGCTATGCGGTGATTCGAAAAATTATAGAAGGGACCTGTGAACAGGTGCTGTATGCGGCCTCGATCACAGATGCCAGACGGGTGCTGGCGGATGGAACGATCGGTCTGGTCATCATCAACACACCGCTTCCGGATGAGTTCGGCATTGAGTCGGCGAGGGACTTCGCGGACGGAAGAGATATTGCGGTGCTCTTGCTGGTGAAGGCGGAGCTGTATCATCAGGTAACCTACAAGGTGAGGGGAAGCGGAGTCTTTGTGCTCTCAAGACCTTTGAAGGGCCAGCTTCTCTTGGAGGCCGTCGGCATCATGGATGCGATGCGGCTGAAGATCTTTATGCTGAACGAGCAGAATCAAAAGCTCCGCAGGCGTCTGGATGATATGGGACTTATTACTCGTGCCAAGTGTCTGATGATCGAGAAGCAGCACATGACCGAGGAGGAAGCGCACAGGTGGCTGGAGCAGGAAGCGATGAACCACTCGCTCACCAAGCGCGAGATTGCGCAGAATGTCATTCGTGAACTGGAATAGTTGCGAATAAAGGTTTTCCAAAGAAAAGTCGAGATGGGTGCGAATAGTAATGCACCACGGAAAAGAGCTCAGGCCGGCGAATACAGCCGGTTCTGAGCTCTTTCCTATGGGTGCATGGCTTGTTCATAAAGCTGCGCAGCAGCGATTTTGCGAGTGGGCGCTGAAGGCTATCCCAGGATTAAAGGGATCAGCTCATCCGGTCCGGAAACAATGCAGGCGGCGTGATTGTCCTCGAGAAATTCACGTCCGCGGAAGCCCCAGTCCACGCTGATGCAGTCAAGACCGGCATTTACGGCTGTCTGCATGTCGATTTCGGAATCGCCGATGTAGACAGCTTTTTTCTTGTCGGTACAGCCAAGCTCCCGCAAGGCCTTGTCGGTCATATCCGGCGCCGGCTTTCTGCGGATGCCGTCCATTTCGCCGATGGATAGGTCAAAGAGCCCGTCGAAGAGCTCCTTCACCAGTGTCTGTACGGCGATATCCGGCTTGTTGGAGACAACTGCAGTTTTTACGCCGGCGGCATGAAGCGCACGCAGTACTTCGGGTATTCCGTCATAGGGACCGGTTTTGTCGTTGCAGTGTGCTGCATAATACGGAACATATATTTCCTGAATGCGTTTTACTTCGTTCGCATCGATGCTGCCGGAAATGGTGTCGTGATCGGTGCCGACCTGCAGAAGATCCTCGGGGGCGGTTCCCTGTTCGGTAGCCAGAGCCCGGATGATGGCAACCGTTACACCGCTTCCGAAAAACTGCCGTACCAGATCCTGGGTATAGTCATGCCGATGACCCGTTTCTGCCATTGCATAATTGATGGCGTCTGTGAGATCACCAAGCGGATTTAGTACAGTACCGTCCATGTCAAAAACTGCTGTGCTGTAAATCATATCTTCCTCTTTTCTGCCGCAAGGCGGCGGATCGTACGATGTTCTGCTGCGGCTTGCCTGCTGCCGGCTAGTGCATCGATTTTTAAATAACTGGCCTAACTAACTGGCCCTTTTTCCTGATTGCACGGGTCAAAAATCCTCAGCGTAGCCCGCTACGCCTACGTTTTTTGACCCGCACCCTCAGAAAAAAGTTCTGCGTTATTAGGCCAGTTATTTTGCAAACGATGCACTAGTCTCTAAACAGTAACCGTTTCCTGCATTTGGGGCAACAAACTTAGCCTGAGCAAGAGTATAATTCGAAATGATTGTCCGGTCTATATCCGGTGCCAGCCTGCGCAGACATCACTGCTTATAAAAAAAGTAATTGTTTAGCACCCATCTCGAATTTGCTATCGCAAATCCTCGATGTGGCTGGCCAGAGGCGCTTCGCGCCTTGGCCGCCTGCCAATTTCAATCGTGAATATGCCTGCAAGCAGTCAATTCACGTTGAAATGTGGCAGGTGCTAAACAGATACACAGATACTATTTATTCAATCTAAAAGCACAGAAGAAAGGAATGTATACCAAATGAAATTCACGGAAATGCCGTATCAGCGAGTTGATTTTGAAGAGGTAAAAAGGGATTTTGCTGAGCTGGAAAGAGAGTTGGATAGTGCTTCCTCGGGAGAGGAGCAGATGGCTGTCCATCAGAAATACTATAAATTGACCGGAACAGTCATGACACAGATGACACTGGCGGAGATTCGCCATGACATCGATACAACGGACGAATTCTACAGCGCGGAACAGGATTATTATGACCAGAACAGCCCGGTCTTCCGCAGTCTTTGCGTTTCGTACCAGAAAAAGCTCTATGCATCGCCGTATCGCGCGTATCTGGAAGAAAAGATCGGAAAAGTGGCGTTCCGCAATATTGAGCTTGGAATGAAGTCGGTGAGTGATGAAATTCTTCCGCTGATGCAGGAAGAGAATGCAATTCAGACGGAGTACAACAAGCTCCTTGCCACGGCTCAGATTGACTGGAAGGGAGAGACACTGAACCTGTCCCTGATGAATCCGTATCTGCACTCCTGCGACCGGAATGTCCGGAAGGAGGCCTGGGAGAAATATACTGCATTCTTCCACAAGAATCAGGAACAGCTGGATGATATCTACGACCGCCTCGTGAAGAACAGAACCAGGCAGGGCGAGGGTATGGGATACGAAAACTACCTGCCGCTGGGCGATGCGAGAATGGTGAGAAACTGCTACAGCCGCAGCGATATGGGAGAGTTCCGCAAGCAGGTAAAACGGGACTTTGTTCCCTTTGCGGAAAAGCTGCATGAACGGCGCCGCAGAAGACTGGGAATCGATCACCTTCAGTACATCGATGAGGGGGTCTATTTTCCGCAGGGAAATCCGGCACCCATCGGAACGCCGGAAGAAATCCTGCAGGCGGGAAGAACCATGTACCGCGAGCTTTCCAAGGAGACAGGGGAGTTCATGGACTTTATGTGCGAGAACGAGCTGTTCGACGTGCTGGGCAGGAAAACCAAAAAGACCGGCGGTTATATGACCTACCTGCCGGATTACGGCGCACCGTTTATCTTCGCAAACTTCAACGGAACCAGCGGAGATGCGGATGTTATCACACACGAATGCGGTCATGCCTTCCAGTGGTTTGTGGTGAGAGAGGACCCGATCCGCGAGCATTGGGATATCACGATGGAGACGGCAGAAACCCATTCGATGTCCATGGAATTCTTCACAGAACCGTGGATGCCGCTTTTGTTCGGTGAAAGAGCCGCCGATTATGTTGATATGCATTTTGAAGACTCCATGGCGTTTATTCCTTACGGAACCATGGTGGATGAATTCCAGGAAATCGCCTATCAGAATCCGGGACTTACTCCGGCACAGAGGAACGGCGTCTGGAGAGATCTTGAGCGCCAGTACATGCCGCACCTGGACTACACAGGGAATGAATACTATGAGAAGGGCGGCTTCTGGCAGAAGCAGCATCATATTTACGATTGCCCGCTGTATTACCTGGACTATTGCATTGCACAGACCAACGCTCTGCAGTACAAGGTCTGGATGGATCAGGATTTTGGCGGAGCCTGGAAGAGCTACCTGAAGCTGTGCCGCCTGTCTGCCTCTGATTTCTTCGACGGCCTTGTGAAGGAGGCCGGACTGAACAATCCCTTTGAGGACGGGTGCCTTGCGCAGGTTGTGCGCAAGCTGGAAGAGAAGCTCTGAGTATAAGGAAAATTCAGTAAGCGTGCTCTGCAAGTGAGGATGAGTACACTCATCCTCGCTTGCAGAGCCCTTATCCATAAACTCCCCTCTTGACGCTTGCGCTGCACTAGCGTATCATATATGCGCTATGTTCTGCGATTATGCCCACCTTTGCTCTCCTTAAGGATTAAGTTCCGGAAGAGAAAGCGGGATAAGGCACAATATGGTGGTACCTGTACACACAGCAAACGAATGCCGTGATATCACAAAGGCTCGGACCGCCTGCAGTTATTTTCCATTCTATTGCATGACGCTGCGACCTCCTGCGTGACCTCCGGCTTTCGGACAGAACGAGGTAAATGAATGAGCAACAAGATCAGGCTTCATCCCGTCGGCAGCGGCAAGAGCATTCGCATGAGCTATTCCCGCCAGAAGGAAGTCCTGGAGATGCCGAACCTCATTGAGGTGCAGAAGGCATCCTACCAGTGGTTTCTGGATCAGGGTCTTCAGGAGGTGTTCGATGACATCTCTCCGATTGAGGACTACAGCGGGCATCTTTCTCTCTCCTTCGTGAGCTACAGACTCTGCGAGGATGAGATCAAGTACAACATCGCCAAATGTAAAGAAAGAGACGCAACCTACGCAGCCCCCCTGCGTGCAAGGGTGCGTTTATATGACAAAGAGAACAAGAAGGAAGTGAAGGAGCAGGAGATCTTCATGGGAGATCTCCCCCTCATGACCAAGACCGGAACCTTTGTGATCAACGGAGCAGAGCGTGTTATCGTTTCACAGCTGGTTCGTTCTCCCGGCATTTATTACGGAATTGATAAAGATAAATACGGCAAGGAGCTGTATACCTGCACGGTAATCCCGAACCGCGGCGCATGGCTGGAGTATGAGACGGACTCCAACGACATTTTCTATGTTCGCGTAGATCGCACGAGAAAGGTGCCGGTTACGGTGCTCATTCGTGCGCTCGGCGTGGGAACGGATGAGGAAATTCTGGAGATGTTCGGTGATGAGCCCAAGCTCCAGGGCAGCTTCACGAAGGACCCTGCTCACTCATATGAGGAAGGTCTTCTTGAGCTGTATAAAAAGATCCGTCCCGGCGAACCGCTTTCCGTGGAAAGTGCAGACAGCCTGATTAATGCTATGTTCTTTGATCCCAGACGCTATGATCTGGCAAAGGTCGGACGCTATAAGTTCAACAAGAAGCTTGCGCTGCGCAACCGCATCACCGGACATGTCCTGGCAGAGGACGTAGTTGATGAGGCAAACGGCGATGTTCTCGGAAGTGCCGGAGACACTGTGACACGCGAGATGGCAGATGAGATTCAGAACGCTGCTATTCCGTATGTGTGGCTGCGCACGGAGACCAGAGACCGTATAAAGGTCCTGTCCAACCTGATGGTGGACATTACACACTTTGTTGACTGCGAGCCGTCGGAGCTGGGTATTACAGAGGATGTTTACTATCCTGCTCTTCGCGATATTCTCCTGGAGTATCAGGATAATGAGGATCCGGAGGCGCTGGCAGAGGCCCTGCGCAGAAGCGTACGGGAGCTGATTCCTAAGCACATTACCAAAGAGGACATTCTGGCCTCCATTAACTACAACATGCATCTGGAGTACGGCATCGGAACCGATGATGACATCGACCACCTGGGGAATCGCCGTATCCGCAGTGTCGGAGAGCTTCTGCAGAATCAGTATCGCATCGGACTGTCAAGACTTGAGCGTGTGGTTCGCGAGAGAATGACAACACACGATGCATCGGAGGAGGTTTCTCCGCAGGCACTGATCAATATCAAGCCGGTGCAGGCTGCAGTGAAGGAGTTCTTCGGATCTTCGCAGCTGTCGCAGTTCATGGATCAGAACAACCCGCTTTCCGAAATCACGCACAAGAGACGTCTGTCCGCATTGGGACCCGGCGGTTTGTCCAGAGACCGTGCC
>CAVFRZ010000041.1:0-12676 GCA_963624875.1 Anaerovibrio sp. | reverse complement strand
ACATCAGGATCCCAATGGTGTCTATGCAGCGGTAATTCCGAAGTTTATCAAACAGCTCCTGGCGGGTGAGCAGCCGACGATTAACGGAGATGGACGTCAGAGCCGGGATTTTACCTATATCGACAATGTGATTGAGGGATGCCTTCGCTGCTGCGCGGCTTCGGAGGAGGCGTCCGGCACGGCTTACAACATCGGCGCCGGCGGACGGGAATATCTGATTGATGTGTATTATGACATCACGAAGGCACTGGGAATTGAGATGGAGCCGGCATTCGGCCCGACCCGCGCCGGAGATATACGGGACAGCAACGCAGATATATCCAAGGCCAGAGAGAATCTTGGCTATGATCCGTCCTATGATTTTGCTGCCGGCATTGCGCTGGCAATTGACTGGTACAAGGAAAACTTGCAGTGAGGTGATGTTGTGAAAATCGCGATTCGTTTGGATGATATAACAGCAGAGATGAATTGGGAGAAGTTTCTGCGCTTCAAGGATATTCTGGATCAATACGGCGTCCGGCCGCTTCTGGGAATTGTGCCGGACAACCGCGATCCGAAGCTTCAGATTGATCCGCCCAGGGAGGATTTCTGGGAGTATGTGAAGGATCTTAGGGATAAGGATGGCTGGACACTTAGTATGCACGGCTATCATCACACATACTCCACGGATAAGGGCGGAATTCTGCCGTTGAACCGCAAGTCGGAATTTGCAGGACAATCCTATGAGGAGCAAAGAGATCGACTCCGCAAGGGACAGGCAATATTAAAGAAGCATGGAATTGAGACGACGCTGTTCATGGCACCGGCTCATTCCTATGACCTTAATACGCTGATGGCACTTCGCTCTTTGGGATTTACCGGTTTGACCGATGGATTCGGATCCTGCCCCTACCAGTATGCAGAGCTGATCTTTTATCCGATTTCCTACAGGAAGTCGGACAGCCTCAAAAAGGCATCCGGAGTAACCACCATTGTTGTGCACTGCAACACGCTGGAGGAGAAGGATTTTGCTGTTTATGAGGACATCATCAGCAATCAGTCGATGATTTCCTATGACGAGATGCTGGCGCAGGATGCAGTGATTCGAGGATCCTTTGGCATGCAGAAGGAGCACGCAATGGCACTTCTCAAGCGGGCACTGCGTGAGCGCTATGAAAAGCAAAAGAGCAGGCAGGGCTGAAAACAGGCAGGGTAGTTGGGCTGCACTGATTCATTGGCTGTGCGTAGAGGGCAGTCGACGCTATGCAAAGGGGAAGCACACAGGATATGGAGCAGGAGACACCGATCCGAATTCTACATGTGTTCGGCAAGCTGAATCGCGGAGGTGCGGAATCCCGGGTAATGGATCTGTACCGGCATATGGACCGCACGAAGGTCCAGTTTGATTTTCTGGTGCACTTCCGGGATACCTGCGAGGATCCGGATGCGCTGGTAGCGCGCCGTCCCAAGGAGGACCTGGATGATGAAGTATTGTCCTTGGGCGGGAGAATTTATGTACTGCCTCGTTTCACCGGAGCCAACCTGGGACAGTACAAGAGAGCGTGCAGGAGATTTTTTGCAGCGCATCATGACTTTACGGCTGTCGAGGGACACATGACATCGACGGCCTCTATATACCTTCCGATTGCGAAGGACGCCGGCGTGCCGGTGGTGATGGCACATGCCAGAAGCGCCGGTGTGGACGCGGGTCTAAGAGGAATTGCTACCAGGTGGCTTCGGCGCTCACTTTCTCGCAAATGCGACCGGATGCTTTCCTGTTCACAGGAGGCATCCGTTTCCGTATACGGCCGCAGAGCATGCGAGGAGGGGAAGATCATGCTGGTGCCGAATGCGCTGGAGCTGGCCCCATTTTTCTTTGATGAAGAGAAGCGCCGCCGGATCCGGACAAGTTATGGGATTCCGGATAATGCTGTGGTGATCGGACACGTGGGCCGCTTGGATGCGGTTAAAAATCACGGCTACCTTGCCGGGGTCGGCAAGGAGCTGGCAGGATGTGAGGTGCGGTTTTTATTCGCCGGAAAGGGCACGTTGCAGGCGCAGATACAGAAGGCATTTGATGAGGCAGGACTTGGCGAAAAGGTGATCTGGACCGGACAGCTGTCCAGGGAGGAAACGGCTGCAGTCTATCAGGCCTTTGATGTATTTGCATTTCCCTCCCTGTATGAGGGAATGCCGGGAACGGTGATAGAAGCGCAGGCAGCAGGACTTCCCTGCGTCATTGCCGATACCATTACGGAGGAGGCTGTGCTTACGAATCTGGTGATTCGTCTTCCGATTGGGGAAGGCGATAAGCCTCTGTGGGCGAAGGAAATTAAGCGGCGCACAGCCTCAACCAATGAAGAAGAGGGCCTGGTTCTTGCCGGTGATGCCATCGGACGGCGGGAGGCATCTGCAAGAGCAGGCGCGCTACTGGATGCTGCCGGCTATAACGTGGAAACCGCGGCTGTCAAAATGCAGAATTTTTACATGGAGCTTGCAGGGTGACCTATGTGCGGAATATGCGGATATGTTTCAAAACGCGTCATCACCAGAGAACAGCTGTCTTTGATGAATGACACCATGAAGGAGCGCGGACCGGACGACGCGGGCACAGAGCTTTGGGAGCTGCCGGGGGGCGAGACGCTTGGCATGGCACAAAGGCGGCTGTCGATTCTGGACCTGTCGCCGCTGGGACATCAGCCGATGTCCACGGAGGATGGGCGTCTTCACCTTGTTTATAATGGTGAGATCTATAATTACCGGGAGCTTCGCAGGGAGCTTCCGGAGTATCCATTCCGCTCCAGCTGCGATACGGAGGTTATTCTCGCAGCGTATCTGCGCTGGGGGATCTCCTGCGTTGAGCATTTCAATGGCATGTTTGCCTTTGCCCTTTATGACTGCAGCACGCAGGAGCTGATATTGGCTCGTGACCGCATGGGGCAAAAGCCGCTTTATTTCTTTCAGAACGGAGAGGAGCTTTTGTTTGCATCTGTCCTTGCTCCGATTCTGAAGAGTCCCGGCTTTCAGGGCAGGATACGAAGGGACGTTCTTCCAAGATACCTGTTTCAGGAGTACATTAATGCACCGGACACCATTTTGGAGAATGTGTGGAAGGTGGAACCGGGCTGTGTTATGACCTGGAATGTCAGGGAGCATACGATGCATTCCTGGCGCTACTGGAGCATCCGCGAGCAGTATGAGGACAACAGAAAGGCCTGCATCACCGATGAGAAGGAAGCCAAAGATGAGCTGCGCCTACACCTGCAGACCGCTGTGCGGCGTCGGATGGTGGCAGATGTTCCGCTGGGAACCTTTCTGTCCGGCGGCTACGATTCATCGCTGATCAGCGCCATTGCCAGCGAACAGCTGGAAAGCGGGCGGCTTCAGACCTTTTCCATTGGATTTGAAGAGGAGGAATACGATGAATCGCCCTATGCAAGGGCGATTGCCCGGCATCTGGGGGCAGATCATGAGGAGCAGATCATCGACGAAGGGGACCTTTTCGAGCTGGTTGGTGATTTGCCGAAGTTCTTTGATGAGCCGATGGCAGATTCCTCGCAGATACCGACGATGCTGGTGTCAAAGCTGGCGAAAAAGAAGGTGACGGTGGCCCTCTCCGGGGATGCCGGAGATGAGCTGTTCTGCGGCTACGGCATCTATGACAATGTCCGTCTTGCGCAGCGTCTGGATGGTCTGGGTGCTCTGGCGCACGGGATCGGTCGGCTTCCACTTGGACGTGATAAAAGGCTCGAGGAGCTGTATCCCTTCCGCGTGCGCGTGATTTCCGCAAACCGCGGCAGGCAGACCAGGACACAGTTCGGGGCCGGAAGCTATACAGAGCTGGCCAAACGGCTGGTTCGCCCCGATCCGGAGCAGAATACGCCATTCCTTTCTGCCAACTATGAGATAGAATCGCAGTATCCGTCCGATAACTGGCAGATTACACGGATGCTGCTGGATCTGGATACCTATCTTCCCGGGGATATTCTGATGAAGGTGGATAAGGCATCCATGAAATATTCATTGGAGAGCCGCTGTCCGTTTCTGGATCCGGACGTGATACGGTATTCCTTCCGGCTGGATCATTCCTTAAAATACCATCCGGTTTCCGGCGGTTTTTCCAAAAAGTATCTTTTGAAGCAGCTCGCATATGATTACATTCCCGAGGAGCTTTTGGAACGGCCTAAAAAGGGCTTTTCCGTTCCACTGGGCAAGTGGCTTTCGGGGCCGCTGAGGGAGGAACTTCTGCGTTACTGCAGTACGCAATATCTTGAGCCGCAGGGACTTTTTGATCCTGCTGCTGTGCAGGAGCTGGTGAACCGTTTTCTGACCACGGGAGATGGCGGCGCCGGATCCGGACGAAATTATTCAGTATTGTTGTGGAGCTTTTTCGTGTTCCAGCAATGGGCGGATTATTGGAAGGAAAGTCTTGCCGTATGATTATCATCCAAATGTCAGGAGGACTGGGCAACCAGATGTTTCAGTATGCCCTCTTCCTGCAGCTTCAAAAACTCGGGCGCAGCGTTTCCTTTGACGATGTGTCGCAATATGATGAAGAGGCCTTTCGCGATTCTGCGCAGAAACGGCGCCCCAAGCGCCTGGATATTTTCGGAATTGAATATCCGTCGGCTTCGCGGGAGGATGTTGCACGTCTTACGGACGGCAGCCTTGCGCTGCCCAGCCGAATCCGCAGGAAACTGACGGGACGAAAGACCCTGGAAAGGGACGATAAAGACTTTGTGTTTGATCCGGCTTTTCTTGAGCTGGAGGATGGGTATTTTTGCGGAGGCTTTCAGAGTCCTAAGTATTTTGAAGGCTGCGAGGACGAGGTTAGGCGAGCCTTTTCCTTTTCGGATACGCTTCTGAAGCCGAAAGAAGGGGCCGGTGCCAAGGAAAAGCGAATCCTGGAGCAGGCAGCCGGGTATGAGGCAAGGATCCGGCAGGCGGGCGCCTATGCGGATGCCAGAGGATTAAACGGAAGAGGCGGCAGTGCGTCCATTCACCTTCGATTCGGAGATTATGTGGCAAAGGGGGATGTTTACGGCGGGATCTGTACGGATGCGTATTACAACACCGCCATTCGGCATCTGCAGGAGGTGGATCCGGAGATCACTTTTTTTGTTTTTTCAAATGATGAAGAAAAGGCGGGAGAGTGGATTCGCTACCAGGCGGAGCGCTCCGATAACCTGGGCAGAGGACGTTTTGTACTTGTAAAGGGAAGCGATGAAGATCATGGGTATCTGGATCTTTATCTGATGACCCAGTGCCGCTGCCATATCGTTGCCAATTCCAGCTTCTCCTGGTGGGGGGCATGGCTTTGCAGCGCGCCGGGCAAAATAATATTCGCGCCGTCCATCTGGAATAATGAGAAGGACGGAAGCGAGCTGGCCCGGAAGGACATCTATTCCCGCGATATGATCCGCATCAGTCCGTCCGGTCGTTTTATGACGGAGATGCCGCTGATTTCTGTCATTGTGACGGCATACAATGTGGCACCGTATATTGTAAGAGCACTGGAATCGGTGAGAAGGCAGACCTGGCAGAACCTGGAGATCATCGCTGTGGATGACGGCTCCACGGATGAAACGGGACGCATTCTGGATGAAGCGGCCGGGCAGGACCTTCGGATTCGTGTGATTCACACGGCAAACGGCGGCGTTTCGACAGCACGAAATATAGGACTGGCAAGTGCCGGAGGGGAGTACATTGGCTTTGTGGACGGGGATGATTATGCACATCCCGAAATGTACGAGACGATGGTGCGCGGTATGCTTGCAACCGGCGCACAGCTTGCAGCTGTGAATTACCGTGAGACTGTGGCACAGGAGGAAGGCGAGGAAGCCCCGGCGGCAGAGACAAAGGGGGAAGACGCCGGGGCCAGAATTGCTTCTCTTGTGGAAAACAGTATATTATTGAGGCAGCAGGATGCCCTTCGGTATTTTATTCGTTCGGGAGCAGAGGGAACGGACGGAAAGGTTGTTCTGCATCCGTCCGTGTGGAGTAAGCTCTTCCACCAAAGCGTATTAAAGGGGAACCGGTTCCCGGAGGGCACCAGCGCGGAGGATATTCCTTTTACAACCTATGCACTTTGCCGGGCACGAAAGGTGCTGTATCAGCCGGAGCCTCTGTATGATTATGTGAAGAACCGTAATGAGAGCATTATGAACAGCGGACGTGCGGATCGGACACTGACGCAGGAGATCCCGGCGTGGCGAAGCCATCTTGCACTGCTGGACGAGGCAGGGTTTGTACGACTTTGTGAGGAGTCGGAATACTGGTTTTACCGCCGCATGCTGTTCTATGAAGAGGATTACCGCGCCTGCGAGGAAACAAGGGAGCAGGCAAGAGAGCTGGAAAAGCGTATTCTCTCTCACAAGGACCGGATTCTGGAGCTGTGCAGTCAAAAGCGGTACGGACGCCGCGGGGACACAGAGCGTTTGAAGCTGTATGTGCAATCACCGCAGTTGTATTACCGTTTATCCGGGCTTTATGAAAAGACGGTAGTGACATGGAAACAAGGAAGATGAATAAGGTGCTTTCAAAGCTGGATCGATGGAGCGCAGTTTTATTCTATCTGGGACTGTGCATTGAGATTCTGGTTGTTGTTCTGGATAAGAGCAGCCGGACAAATCCATATGACGGGATGATGTACCGCTTGGCGTTTGTTTTGTTTGCGGTGCGGTGCATTTGCTGCGTTCCAAGGGCAACGGCCAAGGAGCACGGCTTCTGGCTTTTGGGCATCCTGCTGGGGGTACTTTGCTGGCGGATCGGCGGACGGAATGACCTGCTGCGCGTTTTCGTATTCATGCGGGCGGCCGGTACGATATCGATTCGAAAGGCCATGAAGCTGGAGTTTTTCGGGACGCTTGCCGGATGTGCGGTGCTGGTTGTGCTGGCGCTTGCCGGCGTGATGGGACATCTGTACCAGACCTATGACTATGGCCATGGAATTGAGACGCGCTGGGATCTGGGCTTGGGACATCCCAATTCTCTTCACTGCATGGCAGCGATGCTGCTGATGCTGGGATTATACCTGTATGACCGGAAGATGAAGCTGTATCTGTATATCCTGCTGGCAGTGGGGAATATCCTTTTGTACGGGCTGACCCACAGCAATACCGCCTGTGCCATGGCGTTTTTTGCAATCTGTTTTTCGATGGTGCTGCACTATGGCAGGAGGCTTTCCGGTACAAGTGCGGTCTATTTGTTCGGAGAGCTGATGGTGGCAGGCGGACTTGTGTTTTCGATTATGTGCGGTCTGTTTGATCCGAGAAAGCACAGCTGGATGGCAAGGCTCGACAGCGCATTGACAGGACGCGTAGCATCTTTATGGACAACGACGTTTCACGAGGGAACGATATCTACCTGGAAATGGTTTTCCCAGCGGCTCAACGCCACGTACTTTGATCTTGGCTGGCTTCGCGTTGTGTACTGGTACGGTATTGTGCCGGCACTTTTTATTGTCGGCGTAGTATTCCTTTTGATGGAGCACTCCAGAAGAACCAGGGACCGGGCCGGCTTTGTTCTGCTTCTTAGCATGTCACTGTATACTGTCTTTGAAGCACATCTGGTGTCTGCATATATCGGACGCAATTACGGACTTCTTCTGGCAGCACTGTATCTGTCGGAAATTTTGGGCAGGGGGAAGGAACTCGAGCATCATGAACCAGAAAAATAAGATCCTGCAGAATTACGGCCTGTGGCTTTTGGATCTGATCTGTATCACACTGTCTTACTGGGTGGCGACCAATCTGCGGTTTGCGGGCAATAATGACTGGGGGAGCAAAACGCTGCATTATGCGGTGCTGGTGGTTTTCCTGCTTTTTTATACCATTTACAGCTTCTTTGCAGAATGGAACCGGGATTTTCTGGAGAGAGGCTTTTTTAAGGAGCTTTTGAGCGTACTTCAGTATAACGGAGTGATGATCCTGGCTTCCCTGGCCTTTGTATTCTTTGCCCAGTGGGGACGGATTCTTTCCCGGCAGGTTATTATTAATTTTATCTGGATCAATCTGCTCATGATGTACGTAGCACACATCCTGTTCCGGGAGGCTTTGCGCCGGGTTGTCACGAGTGAGAAGCAGGTGATCAAGGTTCTGGTAGTTGCACTGCCGGAGCTGGTGGATGAAACCATTTCCAAACTGCGGACAGAGCTTGGCATCACGTACCAGATTGTGGGCTCTGCATCGGTTCGCTGCGTGCAGGGAGATACAGACAGGCAGCGGGCGCTGCGGTTTCAGGAAATGACGGAGAAGCTTACGCAGATTCCGTTCGATGAGGTCTTTTTGAATGTTCCGGGCTTTACCAGAGATGATGTACGGCCTTTGATAGACGGCTTCGAGGAAATGGGTGTTGTATGTCGCTATAATCTGGGGCTGCCGGAAATCAGCGGCGCTTCGGCGAAGGTAGAGAGCTTTGGCACATTTACCTGTGTTACCTATACCCGGTTCCAATCCAGCTACAAGCGGCTTCTGATCAAGAGGGCGTTTGATATTCTGGGAGGACTCATCGGTGTTGTGCTCACAGGAATACTTACGGTGTTCATTGCGCCGGCCATTAAGCTGGATTCTCCGGGACCGGTCTTCTTTGCCCAGACGAGAATCGGCAAGAATGGACGCCGGTTTAAGATTTATAAGTTCCGGTCCATGTATCAGGACGCTGAGGCAAGAAAAAAGGAGCTGGAAAAGGAAAATGAAGTCAAGGGGCTCATGTTCAAGATGGAAAATGATCCCCGGATCACCAAGGTGGGTGCGTTCCTTCGCAGCACCAGCCTGGACGAGTTTCCGCAGTTTCTGAACGTCCTGAAGGGGGATATGAGCCTGGTGGGAACCCGGCCGCCGACCGTGGACGAGTTTGAGAATTATGACGAGCACTACAGAAGACGCCTGTCCATGACCCCGGGGCTTACGGGCATGTGGCAGGTCAGCGGACGGAGTGATATATCGGATTTTGATGAAGTAGTTCGTCTGGATCTGAAATACATTGACAACTGGTCGCTGACGCTGGACTTTAAGATTTTGCTGCAGACCTTTATTGTGGTCTTGGGTCATAGGGGAGCCAAATGATGCACCACATCTGTATGATTGTACCGGATCCTCTGGTACACGGCGGAATTGCAGCCGTCACCTCCGGATACTATGGGAGTCGTCTGGAGAAGGATTATCGCATTACCTACGTGCAGTCTTACTGCGACGGCACCAAGCGGGATAAATTAAAAAAAGCGCTGAAAGCGTACAGACAGTTCCGGGAGGTCCTCAAAAAGGACCCGCCGGAACTTGTTCATATTCATTCTTCCTTCGGGCCGAGCTTTTATCGAAAGCTTCCCTTTATCCTGATGGCAGCCGGTCGAGGGATTCCCATCGTAAATCACATCCATGGATCCGCCTTTGATGAATTCTATGACAATGCACCGGTTGTCAAAAAAAAGCTGGTTCGATACGTCTACGGAAAATGCAGCCGTATGATTGTCCTGACCCAGCACTGGAAGGAGGTCCTCTCCGCAACCTATCCTGTGCAGAGAATTTGTGTGATTCCCAATTATTGCGCGCTGCACCCGGAGGTGCTGGAGAAGGAGAGAAGAGATCAGAGATACCAAAGGAAGCAGATTCTTTACCTTGGCGTCTTAACGGAAGGAAAGGGAATGCGTGAGATGCCGGATATCATCCGCTTTGTGGCAGGCAGGATCCCGGAGGCTGTATTTGTGCTGGGGGGTGTCGGAAACAGGGAGCTGATTACGGAGGGTCTTTCGTCTTCTCTTCTTGATAAGAACGTACGATTTCCCGGCTGGGTGCGCGGTGAAGAGAAGGAAGAGCTTCTGCAGGAGAGCACCGTTTTCCTTCTGCCTTCACATATGGAGGCAATGCCGATGTCGCTTCTGGAGGCGATGGGATACGGACTTCCCATGGTGACGACCGGAATCGGCGGAATTCCGAATCTGACGGGAGACGGAACGCAGGCCGTGCTCTGCCCGGTCGGAGACGGCGCGGCAATGGGAAAGGCGATTACAGAGCTTCTTGCGGACCGGACGGCCTGGGAGAGCGCTTCACTTGCGTCCTACCAAAGGGCCGAAAGCAAGTACAGCTTTGAGCAGCATGCGGACCATCTGGAAGAGGTGTACCGCGAGATTTTAGAGGACGAATAACGAGTATGGAGCAAACGGCGTTATCCGGACAGCAGGCAGCTGTGTCTGTCATTGTTCCGGTTTATAATGGGGAGCAGTATCTGCAGTCCTGCATCGACAGCGTTCTGGGACAGACCTTCCGAGATCTGGAGCTGGTGCTGGTGGATGACGGATCAAGGGACACAAGCGCCCGGCTGTGTGATGAGGCTGCCCAAAAAGATACCAGAGTCCATGTCATTCATAAGGAAAACGGCGGACTGATGTCAGCCTGGATGCGAGGCGTGCAGGAGAGTAGCGGTTCTTACATTTCCTTTCTGGACTGTGATGACTGGCTGGAAGCGGATCACCTAGAGAAAATGGCGGCAGCGCTGCGCAGGGACGGTTCCTGCCGGCAGGTTATCTGCGGCGGCTATGTCATTGATCGCGAGTGGAATCATACCAGTGAGAAGGTGGGGAGTCAGGCGGAGCCCGGCGTATATGAAGGAGAACGCTTGACCCATCTGGTCAAAGACCGGCTCCTTGGACAGGAGCACCGCACAGTGATTTTGTCGCGGTGTATGAAGCTCTTATCCAGGCAGCTTCTCCTGGATAATATGCACTTCGGAAATCCTGACATTCGCATGGGGGAGGATGTCAATGTTACGGTCCCAATGCTCCTGGATGCAGACCGCGTCGTGATTTTGAAGGACAATTACGATTACCATTATCGCTTTGTTGCTGCGTCGATGGTGCATCGCTATGATCCCGGAATGCAGAATAATATGCATCTTTTGCTGCACACACTGCATAAGGTTATGGACGAAAAGGCTTATCCGAACGGACATATGCAGGTGGAAAGGGAGGCTCTGCTCCAGCTGTGTCTGGTGCTCAAAAACGAGCTTCGAAGAACCGATACAGGAGCTGATGCAGTCGTGAAGCGTGTGCAGCAGATCTGCCGGGAAGAGAAGGCGAATGAACAGCTTAAAAAATGGGGGGATCGGCTCCGGGATAAGGCTAATTGGCTGCTTGCCTTTGTTATGGCGCATCCGTCAGCGGCTCGTATTCGGGTTGTGCGGAGCGTTTTTCTCCTGCAGGCAGGGCGCCGGAATTGAGACAGATGCCGTGACGCAAAGATGGTTGTAAGATGGTGCTGCGCGCTGAGTCGTTAATAAGCATAGCAAGGGCGGGATTTGAAAGATGATCAGTATTATTGTTCCGGTGCATAACGCGGAGAAAACGCTGGATGCGGCAGTGAGAAGTGTTCTGCAGCAAACCGTTCGTGTCAGGGAGAATCTGGAGCTGATTCTGGTAGATGATGGCTCTTCGGATGAGAGCGGGCTGCTCTGCAGGGAGTATGTCCGCCGGTCAGAGCCGGGAATGCGCATTCAGCTGATTTCCATGGAGGATGAAGGTGTTTCTGAGGCACGGAACCGCGGCATTGAGGCAGCAAATGGGGAGCTGCTTACATTTCTGGACGCGGACGATGCCATGGCTCCCTCGATGCTGGAGGTTTTGCTGGCACTGCATCAGAAAACAGGAGCACAAATCTGCGGCTGCGGATTTTGCAAGGTTTCGGCAGAGAAAGCGGAGTCCGTCCCAGAAGATACGGACAAGGACCATTTGAGCAGGCAGGAGGAGAGACGGGAGGCAGATTCGCAGCCGGAAAGAATGGACATTGGTCTTTTGACAGGGCAGGCGATTGTTTCGGAGAGAATACTCCAAAGAGACACCAGAGTCTGGAGCAAGCTTTTTGAGCGGAAGGCAATCGGAGTTCATCGCTTTGAGAAGGGGATGACCATCGGAGAGGATATGCTGTTCGTGCTCTCACTCCTGGGGGATGGTACACGCTATGCATTTGTGGAGGATCCGTTGTATTGCTATACCTTCAATCCAAAGGGAGCAATGGAACGGCCGTTCACACCGTCGTATATGGATCAGATTCGCTGCTGGGAGGAGGCTGAGCATCTTATTTTGGACAGATTTCCCTCTTTACAGGGGAACCGCGCGGCGATGGAGCAGCTCCGCGGACTTCAGATCGTATCGGATATCCTTACTGCCTCTAAGATTGCAAAGCTTCCGAAGGCTGAGCGGGAGCAGTATAAGCCGCAGCTGAAGGAATGCCGGAGGTTTCTGTCCGGGCATAAAAGAGCAGGAGCTGCCAGTGGGATTCCGCTGGATTATAGGGTAAAATCATTTCTGCTGCAGATGTCACCTTCGGTGTTCTGCAGTATGACATCGATTCAGAACAGGGCTAAGGAAAAGCTGCGAAGCGGCGGTTCTGCGAAGGCGGGCTCTGAATAGTTACACTTGAGAGAAAGAATGTGCCGCGTGGACTTGCCGGAAGACACCGGATTTACGCGGGATGTAGCAGGTACGGAACGGGAATGAGCATGAATGAAATTGCATTGTATATGCATGCCGGCAGCGGCAACCATGGATGTGAGGCAATTGTAGATTCACTGGTGCGGCTGCTTCCGGTCGATCGCTTTACACTTATGACCAACTGCGCGGCAGAGGATGAGCGCTATCTTCCTGCGGAGGTAAAGGCCAGGACGAGAATCCTCGAGGAGCAGCACATCGATCGGAACAGGGTCATCC
>CAVFRZ010000040.1:0-12971 GCA_963624875.1 Anaerovibrio sp. | reverse complement strand
GCTATATCCGCCTGCCAGTCCGACAGCTGCTGCCACGATCACAGCAAGAGCAATCTTGCCGCCTCCGCCGTGCTTTTTGCCGCCGTGGCCGTTCCCGGTTCCGCCGGCATACCCGCCGTTATTGGACTGATACCCGGTGGAATATGCGCTGTGATAGCCTTCGTTATTATTGCCTGTACTGTAGCTGTAATTCCCGTTTCCGGTCTGCCCGGTTGTGCCAGAGGTATTATTTTCTCCGGCATTCATGTTCTCATTCATATATTCATCCGACATATCAGATACCTCCTTTACGAATTATCCTTCCCTTAAAACAATTACGAGTATATCGTCCATATGTGTTCAAAGTGTGTACGAATTCTGGAAAAATTATGGTATCTGTTCAGCACCTGCCATATTTCAACGTGAACCCGCTGCTTGCAGGCAAATTCGAGATGGATACTGAATAATTTTCCAATTTCTCTTGAAATTACATGCGGCGTCCATATAATTATCAATGGTAATTATCAGTGATAGTTAAAATCACTGAGTTAACGTACACCAATAAGGAGAACGCACATGACCATCGACCTGCTCAAGCAAATGATGGATGCCTGCTACCTGGCCAAACGTACGCGTGAGCTCCTTCCGGATCTTCCGGAGGGAATCGCTTCCTCTTATATCCAGTACCTGGATATCATCGAGAAGCTTCAGCGAGACGGTATGCAGGTAAAGGTGTCAGACATCAGCGATGCGCTGGGGCTCCCCCGTCCCGGTGTCACACGCACCATAAAGGAAATGGAGGCTGCCGGCCTTCTGAACAAGACCGGCTCGCCGCAGGACGGACGCATTACCTTCCTGTCCGTTACCCCCAAGGGACAAGCGCTTTCAGAAACCTATAATACACAGGTTTTCTCCTTTCTGAAGCCCTATATGGAGGAAATTTCAGAAGAAGATGCCCAGTGTATGATCCGCACCATGACAACATTTCACCGGATCATGACCGAAAGGAGGAATTCATTAAACGATGAGTGCAGCAAAGAATGCAGTAAATGACAAATCGGATTTCACACAGGGCAGCATCCTCAAAAAGCTCGTCCTGTTCATGCTCCCTGTTCTGGGTGCTCTCGCCCTGCAGGCAGCCTACGGCGCCGTAGACCTTCTGGTGGTCGGGCGCTTTGGCTCTACCTCGGGCCTGTCCGCCGTTTCTACCGGCAGCCAGGTTCTGAATCTGGTCACCTTCGTTGTAACCCAGCTTGCCATGGGTATCACGGTTCTCATCGCCCGGTATCTGGGCGAAAAGCGTCCCGAATTCATCGGCTCCGTCATCGGCGGTGCGGCCGCTGTTTTCCTGATTCTTTCTCTGGTGCTGTTCGTCGTGATGGTTCTCTGGGCAAGGCCCATCTCTGTTCTGATGCAGGCACCCTCCGAGGCCGTTTCACAGACCGCCAGCTACGTCCGCATCTGCGGCTGCGGCATTTTCTTCATCGTCGCCTATAACCTGCTGTCCGCCATCTTCCGGGGGCTTGGCGA
The DNA here is from genome assembly GCA_963624875.1 of Anaerovibrio sp. Taxonomy (GTDB): domain Bacteria; phylum Bacillota; class Clostridia; order Lachnospirales; family Lachnospiraceae; genus CAG-791. The sequence continues at coordinate 11,462 of CAVFRZ010000040.1, read as the reverse complement.
CAGCAAGTCGCCGCTCCTGTTCGTACTGGTCGCCTGCGTCTGCAATATTTTCGGTGATCTGCTGCTGGTGGCCGGCTTCCACATGGATGCCTCCGGTGCTGCACTGGCAACCGTATTCGCGCAGGCGGTCAGCGTCGTATGCGCGCTGGTAATCCTTCTGAAAAAGGACCTTCCCTTCACCATCAGCCGAAAGGATCTGCGCCTGAATTCCCAGTGCCGCAAATTTCTTGCCATTGGACTTCCGCTGGCGCTGCAGGAATTCCTGACGCAGCTCTCTTTCCTGGCTCTTTGCGCCTTTGTCAACCGTCTCGGCCTGGAGGCATCCTCCGGCTACGGCGTAGCCTGCAAGATTGTTAATTTTGCCATGCTGATCCCCAGCTCGCTGATGCAGTCCATGGCCTCCTTCGTTTCCCAGAATATCGGAGCCGGCAATCCCAAAAGAGCCAAAAAGGCCATGCTCACCGGCATCGGTGTGGGCCTGATCTTCGGCATTGTTGTCTTCACACTGGTCCTTTTGAAGGGTGATCTGCTGTCCGGCATCTTTACAACCGATCCTGCCGTCATTCAGAACGGGTACGACTATCTGAAGGGCTTTGCACCGGAGGCCATTGTCACTGCCATTCTCTTCAGCATGGTGGGCTACTTCAACGGCACCGACAAAACGCTCTGGGTAATGATTCAGGGTCTGGTGCAGACGCTCCTGGTGCGTCTGCCGCTGGCGTACTACATGAGCAATCTTCCCGATACCAACCTTACAAAGATCGGTCTCGCCGCACCGGTTTCCACGGCCGTCGGCATTGTGCTGAATGTGGGCTTTTTCCTGTATCTTAGCCGTAAAGAGCGGCAGCAATGACGCTGACAGTTTTATACTACTTCCGGTTATCGTGGCTCTCTCTGATATGATGGCATAAAAAAACCTTGGAAAATCAACATTTGTTGAGATTCCAAGGTTTTTCTCATCATCGGGGCGACAGGATTCGAACCTGCGGCCTCCTGGTCCCAAACCAGGCGCTCTAGCCAAGCTGAGCTACGCCCCGCAGCAGCACCAGTATATCCGGATTCCAAACCGGATGCAAGTGCTGACACCGGTCCGGCATCATCAGCGGTCTTTGCATCCTTACTTTGAAGCTGTGCCGGCTTTTTAAAGGCAAAGGCCGACGCGTCGAGGGCGTCCGGTTGTACAGCACTCAACGCTACGACATCGTTCGAAACCAACTGCCCACATCTTCTCCCTGCTCTCTGGCCGTGAGGAAGTCCGCAAGAAACGCCGAAAACCGCTCCGCCCCCTTCTGGTTCATGTGCCCCACATCGCTGTAGTACTCATTTCCGGAAGCATCGTAATATTCCGGAAGGATCAGATTAAAATCGTAGAAATCAGCGTCCGCCTCTGCAAAAAGTTCCCGCAACTGCGTATCTGCCGCCAGGTATTCCTTCTTGCGGTAGATGCTCAGCCAGTTTGGATACGGAATAACAATTACGGTAAGTTCCACATTTTCCCTGCTGCAAAGATCTCGAATGCTGCGGAGCTCCTCAAGATTTTCTTCGGAGATACAAAGGTCCTGCAGGCTGACTGCCACCTGGTCCCACTCATCTGCTTCCTCCCAGGATATAAAGCTCGCATCCTGGCTCAGCTCCTGCTTTGAAGGCTGAAAGCCCTTTTGCGTCCGATGGCCGGATGCATCCAGAATACGTCCCGCTCTTTTTTCCTGCAGAGTCAGCTTTACGTTCGAGGTGCGGTTATAGACCCATGGCATCAGGTATGTGATACTCGATGGAGTTCCAAAAAACGCGCGGGATGTCATAAATCTCAAATCATCCGCCATTCGCATCGTCACAGAGCTCTCCGCTGCCGCTTTTCCATGCCAGAAGCTCTGATCCGCCCGCCCGTTCTCACTGCGCTTCGTATCCAAAAGCTCATGGTCCACCACCAGCACTGCATGCCGGATGCCGTATTCCCGGATGGCTGATGCAATCGCTTCTTTGGAATTAGCAAGCGACTGCATATTGGTCGCCATATTATAGGACTGCGTGCTGCGCGTCGCATCCAGAATCGCCGGATCAATTCCAAGAAGACACTGCGATGTCCCCGTGTAGACGGTATCCAGCGACTCCTGTGCGTGAAAGCCCTCCCACATTTCCAGTGAGGAGCTTTTATACGGCTCCAGCACCTGGCAAAGACCCGTATTCAGCAGCACCAGCAAACCGGCAAGGATCAAAATCTTTCCTATGGTTTTCCGGCGTCCTGATCTGTTTTCATTTGTGATCGTCTCTGGCAATCTCCGCATTTGTATTATCAGCATTCCCTTAGAAGTTCGCATACATAAAGCCGCCGGCTGTCTCCGTGAACATAAACGATGCGGCAACCATCAGCATCAGAGCCGCCAGAAGCACCGCACGCAGCGGAAACGGCCTTTTCTGAAACTGCCCATAGACATCGATTCCCCGCTCTTTCTGCAGACTGACGAACAGGATAACAGCAACGCCGGCCGCCGCCAGCGCATAGCCTCCCGCAATGTTAAACAGCGACGTTTTCCCAAGGATCTGACTCTGAAATCCGCTCCAAAGGGCCGCCGGCTGAAAACGGCAAAGGGTAGCTGCAAAGGCCTGCATACAGTCTCCGACATCGGTAATACGGTCAAAGTACCATCCGATATTCACAATAACAAAGGTCCGCACAATGCGAAACCGGTGCATGCTCCGAGAGGCCGTATTCCAATGCAGCCGGGAGGCAATTTCCTTCCAGACCGGCTCCGTAAGATCGGAAAGAGCAATCACAAGTCCGTTGTATAGTCCCCAGAGAACATAGTGAAGGTACGGGCCATGCCAGACGCCCACCACCAGGAAAACCACCAGATTCGCAATTCCTGCCGGAAGAACCCGTCCCAGATGCCGGCCGCTTTTCCCGAATTTAGTCATGCACCATTTTCCAAGCCGCTGCATCGGCTTTAGCAGTGCAAACGGATAGAACAGATAGTCCCTCATCCACGCGCCAAGGGATATGTGCCAGCGCCGCCAGAAATCCCCCAGCGACGTCGAAAAGTACGGCTGGCGAAAATTGCATGCCAGCTCCACGCCAAACAGCGCCGATACACCGGTGATGATGTCAATACCGCCGGAAAAGTCCGCGTATTGCTGTGCGGAGTACAAGAGAATCGAAAAAAGGATCAGACTTCCCGGAAGATCTCCAAGGTTCCCGCCGTCCAGAACCGAAGCGATGCTGCCGGAAAGCATATCTGCAACGGCATACTTTTTCATAAGGCCGAACAGAGTCAGAAGAAGTGCCCGCTTGCACCGCTCGCCGTCAAAGCGGTGCTGCGTAAACAGCTCACTGCGCAGACGATCATACCGGCCAATGGGCCCCTGGAGAAGCTGGGGAAACCAGGAAACAAACAGCAAAAAGCGAAGAAAGCTCTGCTCTGCTTCATATTTGCCGTTGTAGACATCAATCAGATAGGAAACAGACTGAAACGTGTAAAACGAAATACCAAGAGGCAGCAGCAGACCGTGATTTCCGGGCAGGAGGACTGCAAAATACTTCAGCCATGCCAATATGCCGAAATTAAGAAGCAGCACTGCCGCAAGGATGATGCGCTTTTTCAGCCGGAGCTGGCTGCGGCATTTTTTTTGCTGCGTGCGGTCCGCAAAGCCGCTTTTCCTTCGTTTGGCGAAGTCCGCATCCAAAAAGGAAAAAAGCCTTCCTCCTCCATAAATGCTGGCTGCCGTTGTTACAAGGAGCACCAATGTCCATCCGGAGGAAGAGGCATAAAAGACAAGACTCGCCGCCAGAAGAATTCCCCACTGAAAAGAAGCCGCCGCGGGGATCAGCCGCGGCAGCAGGTAATAAACAGCAAGTCCTATCGCAATAAAGAGAAAATATTGTAATGAGAACAAATCCATGATGTACGTACTCAATGTGCAGCGCCGCATCCATCTGCGAATGCATCTTTAAACAGCGCTACGTCAGAAAGAAATCCGGATCCTCCTCTACAATCTCGATTTCAAGATAGTCAAAAGGAATCTCCTCCACAAAACTGTCCTGCGTAAATCTGCATTTGGCACGCTGCCGGAAATCCCGAATGTTCTGATCCAGCCAGATGGGCTCTGCAAGATCAAAGGCTCCGCACGCAGCTGTCAGGGCATGCAGCACCTTATGCGTGCGCGTATCCTCGCCCGGATCCTCTATCGTCATCTCCTGAATCAAATGACCCTCGTGCCACTCTTTGGCCCACAATCGGAACATAGCCGCAATCCCTCATCTCGTGCATCATTTAAAAGGTATCTGCTCCGCATCGCCATCTTCCGGTAAGACAAACGCAGGCGAGCAGACTACTCGCCATACCCGTTCGGATTCTGGCTCTGCCATCTCCAGGAATCCTCACACATCTCGCGGATCCCGTTCTGTGCTTCCCAGCCAAGCTCTTCTTTAGCCTTCGCTGCTGAGCAGTAGCAGGTAGCAATATCACCGGCACGTCTCCCATCGATGACGTAGGGGACCTTCCTGCCGGTTGCTTCCTCAAAGTTCTTTACAATATCCAGAACACTGTAGCCCACTCCGGTCCCGAGGTTGTAAATTGAAAGACCGGATCCGGGTGACAGCTTCTTCAATGCGCATACGTGCCCCTTTGCAAGGTCGACCACGTGGATGTAATCACGAACCCCGGTACCATCCGGTGTATTGTAATCATTTCCATAGACATGGAGCTTTTCCAGCTTGCCGACCGCAACCTGCGTAATATACGGCATCAGATTATTCGGTATGCCATTGGGATTCTCACCCATGGTACCGGATTTGTGCGCGCCGATCGGATTAAAGTAGCGAAGAAGGATCACATTCCACGTCGGATCTGCAAGCTGAATGTCACGCAGGATCTGCTCCAGCATCGACTTGGTCCAGCCATACGGATTGGTGCACTGTCCCTTCGGGCACTCCTCCGTAATCGGCACGAAGGCCGGATCTCCGTAAACTGTAGCCGATGAGGAGAAAATAATATTCTTGCAGCCATTCCGGCGCATAACATCTACCAGCGTAAGCGTACCTGTGATGTTGTTGTCATAGTATTCCCAGGGCTTGCGAACCGATTCACCCACAGCCTTCAGTCCTGCAAAATGAATGACTGCCTCCGGCTTTTCTGTTTCAAATACATGCTGCAGACCCTCGCGGTCCCGAATGTCGACCTTGTAGAAGGGAACCTTCTTGCCGGTGATGGCTTCAATACGCCCCAGCACCTTTTCGCTTGCATTGTACAGATTATCCAGAATCACCGGCTCATGCCCTGCATTTTGCAGTTCAACCACTGTATGACTTCCAATGAAACCGGCACCGCCTGTTACCAAGATCTTCATCTATGTTTCCTCCCGGAATTCTTCCTGCTTGCTCTGCGCTTGTGCTTAGCCGCATACGTGTTTACTGCTTCTGCTTCTTATTGGCCTCACGGCTGCGCTGCTTTCTGGCCTCCTGCTGCTCGCGCACTCTTGCCGCCTCATCAAATTCCTTTTGCTGCTGGAGGATCAGCTCCTTGTCATCAAAGTAATTGATTCTCATAGCATCCTTCACCTCATGAAGGGTTTGGGCTGCCTTTTCCTCCGCCTTTTCCGTACCCTTTTTCAGGACCTCATAGACATAATCGATATTCTTCTCATAGTCGCGGCGGCGCAGGCGGATCGGTTCCAGAGTCGTCTGCAGCACATTGTTCAGGAATTTCTTAACCTTTACATCTCCAAGACCGCCGCGCCGGTAATGGTCCTTGAGCTCATCCATACCCGCATATTCCGGCAGGAACTCCTCAAAGTGCTCCGGCTTGGCGAAGGCATCCAGATAGATGAACACCGTGTTCCCCTCGATCTTCCCGGGATCCTCAATGCGCAGGTGATCCGGATCCGTGAACATGCTCATAACCTTCTTCTTAATGTCCTCCGGCTCCTCCGAAAGGTAGATGCAGTTGCCGAGGGATTTACTCATCTTCTCCTTGCCATCGGTTCCGGGAAGACGCATGGACGCCTGGTTCTCCGGCAGCAGAATCTCCGGCTCCACCAGAACGTCGCACTGATAGGTATGATTAAAGCTGCGGACAATCTCTCTTGTCTGCTCGATCATCGGCTCCTGATCCTCTCCCGCGGGAACCGTATTGGCCTTGAAGGCAGTAATATCCGCCGCCTGCGAAATCGGATACGTGAAGAATCCGACCGGAATGCTGCCGCCGAAGCCGCGCATCCCAAGCTCCGCCTTTACTGTCGGGTTTCTCTGCAGTCTGGCTACTGTAACCAGATTTGCATAGTAGAAGGTCAGCTCTGTCAGCTCCGGAATGGCAGACTGGATGAGAATCGTTGTTTTCTCCGGATCGATTCCTGCAGATAGATAATCCAATGCCACATTGATGATATTCTGCCGAACCTTCTCCGGATTATCCGCATTGTCTGTCAGCGCCTGTGCATCCGCAATCATGATATTGATTTCATCAAAATCTCCGCGGCTTTGCAGTTCCACTCTCCGCCGAAGAGATCCCACATAGTGGCCAATATGAAGGCGCCCCGTCGGACGGTCGCCGGTCAGTATAATTTTACTCATGTCTTCCTTTCTGTGCTGCTGCGCAGCCTCCCGTTTGCCGGGGTCTAGATAGGTAACTATTCAGGCCCCATCTCGATATTGTAGCAGATGATCCGACCGCTATACAATCGATCCATCCAGATCCACCATTGTCCATCCCTTCCAGTAATCCCGCATCGCCTCCGGATCCGGAACCTGATTGTTCCTGTGCCGCAGCGGACGAACCAGGATCTTAGGCTCTCTTACATTCAGTCTCCCGCCCCAGAAGGAGAAGGTGGAATTCGCCGCAATGACACCGTTGCAGTGTGTCATCAGCTGCATATCCAGGAGATTGTCTTCCTCCTCATTCCAATCGCAGACGGTCACCGGCTCACCGTAATTGCCGAAATGGCAGGCCCTGGCAAAGGCCGGATCGTCCGAGAAAATGTAGAAGTGAATGCGGCGGCCGCTCCCCATGGCATCCACAGCCCGCTCCACAAAATCCACGGCCGCTTCATAGTACTGCTCCGTGCAGATACCGCCCAGCAGCGCTTCATTCGCCTCGTCCAGGTAATCACCCCGCCGAAGATGCACGGCGCATGAGAATGTATATGCGTCCTCCATTTCCTGGATGGCTGCCCGGTTTTTATCATTTACCTGCGGAATGACGCTTTTAGGGAACACAAAAACCTTCCGCAGCTCGTCCAGAATATCCTCATAGTATTTTGTGCAGGCAAAGTATCCGTCCAGATAGGCATCCTCCAGATCAAAGATTTCCGGATGATACATCCGGCTCTCCGCAAAGCGTTTACCGGCTGCCTTCGCGCCAATATGAAGCTTTCGCGCCGCCTTCCCCCAGACCGAATCACTTCCGGTCAGCAGCGCCTTCTCCTGACTGGTGCACTCCTCAAAGGGAAGTCCGTGAAACCGCAGCAGCTCGCAGCTCCTCGGTGCCAGCATGTTCTGCTGATTCTCCTCATCAAACCAGGAAAGGTCCAGCTTCGCCTCCTTGCCAAGGCTTCGGAGCTTGCAGTACAGTGCGTACTGCTGCATCTGGTTGCCCAGGCCTCCCTTTATCTCCACAATGATCATACAATCCCCCAACGTCTTTTATTTCAAAATCAACCGTAACTATTCCTTCGCGTAGGCCGCCAGGAAGGCCAGAACCGCCCCCTGTCCCCACGCATTGCAGCTGTATTGCTGCCGGTACTGGGCAAAATCAATGCATTCAGCCGACGAATGCTGCACGCGCCCGTTTTCATCCACATAATCAAGGAGAGAAACGGCTGCCGATCGAACCAGCTCCCTTGCGTTCTTCGTAAGAGCATTCCTCCCTGCTGCCAGGGTCGCGGCTTCATTGCTTTTTGTCACGCTTTCTCTCGGAAGAAAGTTTCCTTTCAGGAGGCTGTAGTAGATCATTCCGCTGGCAGAGGTATCCAGGGGCCCCTTCCTGCAGTCCAGCTGCCAGGAAAAAAGGCCGTCGCTACGCCTGCGCCTTAAAACCTCGAAGTAAAGCTTCTCCCATACCGGATCCTGCCCCTCCTGTGACGCTGAACCCTTGCACCGTTCCTGTGCACTGATTCCAAGAAGAAGCCATCCGACTGCCCTTCCCCAGCCAATGATGCCCTGGCAAAGGCCGGACTGCGCATCGTATCCATGATACGGCAGCTCCGATGTCTCATCGATTCCATACCGGGCGAAGTTATCCAGCTCCCGCTGCGCCAGGTCGCCTTGTCCCTCCTCGGCATAGAACATCGCCGTCTGTCCGGCCCCGTCTGCATAGATCCAGGAATTGCTGCTCCTTTGGCCGTACACAATCGACCCCGCAGCGTCTCTGCGGCAGCCCTCCAGATACTGGTGAATTCTCTGTACGCCTTCCTTCCAGTACGGATCCCCGGTCTCTTGGTACAGCCGCTCCAGAACAACGCCCGTCAGCGCATCGTCCGGATTCTTCACCGGCATTCCGGCCGCCGCCCACTCGCGAAGGTAATCAGCCGCTTCCCTGGTGTGTCCCGCTTCCATCAGACCCAGCATTAAAAGCCCTGCCGGCCAAAAGATCATATCATCAACAGAAGAGCCCTTTCCAAGCGCGCGCCTGACAAGGTCCTTCAGGCGTTTGGATAGTGCCGGATGCCGCAGGTCCTGCAGCTGCCTTGCCGCCTCCTGTGCCATTTTCTCAATGCAGTCCGAAAGATTTTCTTCCGTCCATATGCAGTTTTGAATGCCGCTTGTTGTTTCCGGATTGGCGAATGGATCCATTTATATTTTCCCTTATCCCTATGTACCGTTTCCCCGTAAGTCGTCAGAATGCCAGCTAAGGAAACACCCATTAAATCAGCATTCCCTTAGCTATCTTCGATGGATCGCTGCTGTTACCGTCTTCCCAGCTTCTGTAAAGCCAGCTGCTTCAGATACCGGAATTCCTCCGATCTGCCGAACAATGCAAAGAAAACACCATTAAATGCCACGGTAATGATCACCGCCATCCCCAGGAACCTTGCAATGCTGATGTTCACCAGCATTCGGTCTCCCAACAATCCAAGTCCCAGACACAGGGCCGCAACGGTGCCTGCGTATCGCAGCGTTTCTGCAAAATAGCCCACGCAAGACCGGTCAAAGCAGACGCGATAGATAATGACCGGTTTGGTCACATTGGCAATCAGTCCTGAAATCACCGTTCCGACATAGATGCCGGCAAGCCCGATTTCCTGCACCAGCCAGATTGAAAGCACCAGATTTACTGCTCCCTGAATGAGTGCCAGGTATTTATCCTGCTCGAACACGCCGGCGGCCGTCTTATAGTTGGATAAAACGATGCGGTCCCCCTTGAAATACAAATCCATCAGAATCAGTGCGACCGCTGCCTCCGGCAGCACCCAGCTTTCTCCCAGCCACAGCCTGATCAGCGGCGTCAAAAGGACGAAAAAACCCGTCACGGCAAAGCCGTATACCCAGCTGGCAAAGAACCTGTATACCCTGAACAGCTCATACTGGCGCTGCTTGCTCTCCGTAGCAATCAGATTGCCGAAGCCGGAAATCACGGAATTAAAAATGATGTTGACGAAATTCGTCACCGCATTGATGACCAGATTATAATTGTCCACCATTCCGGACATCGCAACCGCAATAAAGGACGAAATAATCAGCGAGTCTGTCTGAAGCCGCGCAACATCCCCCACCTTATGCAGCACCAGTGCCTTCGTCTTGCGCCAAACCTCGCCGGATTCTTCACTGGAAAGCGGTGTCACATTTTTGTCCCGCAGATACGGATACCGGCGATTCAGATACCGGGACACGAATACCTTCTGCGCCAGCTGCACGAACATATCTGTCAGAAGATACCAGAGGAAATTCCCCGTCAGTATGATAACCGCCACCTGCAGAAGCGAAACGATGATCTTCGTAACGGTATTGATATTCGTCTGAATGTAGTTGCGCTGCTCCGCATTGCAGAGGCTGTACTTGTAGGAGACAAAATACGTGCTGACGGTATTGAACAGAAAGATCAGGTAATACCCCGTCATTTCCCCCGTCGTGATCGCTCCCGGGTCCTTGATCAGATATTTAAGGAACGGTGCAATGGAAAGACCGATCCCTGCCACCACCAGCGCGATGACCGTATAGGCCTTCCGGTACATCTGCATATACGACTTAATCTTTTCGGTATCGCCCTGTGCTACCGGCCGGTACAGGGCAAAATTCAATGCCGTTCCAATCCCCAGCTCTGCCATGGAAAGGATGGAGAGGATATTCGTATAAAGTGAATTGACCCCCAGCAGCTCCTCCGAGAGATGACGGATGAAAATGGTGCGCAGCACAAAGGACATCAGCGCCGTTGCTGCCTGTCCCACGTATCCAAAGGCAATGTTGCGCTCCGCCAGGCGAACCCTTCCGGATGTCTTTTTCTGATTCCCCATTCTCTTACCTCAGCTCCTGCAGCACGCGATGAATCTCCTCCGCAATCTTTCCGGTTTCCGCGCGAAGCCTGGTCGCGCTGCCGGCCAGCTGATACCTTGCCTCGTCCTCATGCTCCTGCAGCCAGTGCCATGCATCCAGAAGCTGCTGCGGCTCCTTTAGTGACTGAACCGGGAGCACGTAGTTCTCCTCGGTTCCGAACAGGTCCCTGGCAATTCCTCTGGCCTTTACGGAGTATCCGATCACCAGCGTCGGAATGATGGTGGAATACGCCGCAATGGTTGCGTGTGTCCTGGCACCGATAAAAAAGCGGCAGTTCGTAATCACGCCCTTTAGTTTCTCCGCCGGCATATCCTCCACCAGCTGTACGCGCCCGGTGCTCTGAAACCGTTCATGGAGCTTTCGAAGCGGCACCATGTCATTGCTGCGGTTCCAGACAACATGAGGAATCAGTGCAACCTTCATGTTGGTTGTCTGCAGAATATCTTCAATCAGTGCTGTGTATGCGGCAAGCGGCGCCGACGGATCCGCTGCATAGTCCTCTACCATCGGGCTTAAATTGATACCGACGGTATTGCCGCTTTCAAAGCCCTCCGGGAGTCCGCTTTCGTCCGACGGAAGTGAAAATGCCGGATCCGGGCACAGCAGTACACTTCCCGCCGCCTCCGGTCCGTAGGCCTCCCGCAGTGCCCCCCTCAGTGCTTCATAGGAAATGGTTTCTCTGGCAATGATCCGGCGATACCGGTGAAGGTCCTCCAGAAGCTCCTTATTATCCTTTGTAAGAAGCTCCGGCTCAATGGAACATCCCAAAAGCACCGTTGCTGTCTGCTGATGGTTGAACATCGCATTGGCTCTTATCAGATCCCTGACCATGCTCGGATAGCAATAATTGTCTCCTCCGATGGATATGGCAAGTGCAGGCTTCCCGCTGCCGGTCAGTGCCCGGTAACGATAACGCAGAAAGGACTCCTGATCCTTTGTCACCTTCCGGTAGGCATAATACGCCGCATGGATGACCCTGTTC
>CAVFRZ010000039.1:0-13181 GCA_963624875.1 Anaerovibrio sp. | reverse complement strand
TTCACGTTGAAATGTGGCAGGTGCTAAACAGATACCATATACACAGAAATGCTGCGGAGGGAATGTAAGAAGAATCTCGCTGCCCTCCGGCATATCCGTATATTCAGAAATTGCAGGGTATACCGTTTCATTAAAGCAGCCGGAGACCTCCAGCCGGGTGGTATGCCCTTTGTAGGTGGCACTCTTCACGGTGCCGCGAAACGTATTGACGCCTTCCTGGTCGGCAGGAAGGATATTTTCCGAGCGAATGGCCAGAATGCAGGCATCGCCGTCCTTTAAATCCGATGCAGAAGAGGCGGGTACCTGCAGCATATGGGATCCGCAGCGAATCAGACGCATTGCACCATCTGTTCCGGAGACTATTCCGTGCAGGAACGTAGAGAAGCCCATGAAGTCGGCAATAAAGGCAGAGGCCGGCCGATCGAAAATATCCTGCGGTGTCCCGATTTGAAGAATCTGTCCGGCGTTCATGACAATGACACGGTCTGCCAGCGACACAGCCTCTTCGTGGTCGTGCGTTACGATAATCGTGGTGATGCCCAGCTCTCGCTGGATGCGCTTGATCTCTACCTGCATTTCAATACGGAGCTTGGCGTCCAGGTTGGAGAGCGGCTCATCGAGAAGCAGAATGGATGGACGTGTTACAAGAGCACGTGCCAGAGCAACGCGCTGCTGCTGGCCGCCGGAGAGCTGACGTGGGTACCGCTTTTCGGTGCCGGTAAGCTTCACCAGAGCGAGCATCTGCTCTACACGGTCTTTGATTTCCGCCTTTGGAAGCTTCTGCAGCTTCAGGCCGAAGGCGACATTTTCGTATACGCTCATGTGCGGAAACAGTGCATAATTCTGAAAGAAAATGCCGATATTGCGACGGTAAGCAGGGACGGAAACAACACTTTTCCCATCCACCAGAATCTCTCCGGAGGTTGGCTCTGCAAAGCCGGCAATCATACGGAGCGTTGTTGTCTTACCGCAGCCGCTTCCGCCGAGAAGAGCAATCATTTCACCATCCGCAGCTTTCAGGTCCATCGAGTCGACAGCGGTGAAGTCACCGAATTTTTTGGTAAGTCCTTTTAGTTCCAAAGTAGCCATAATGTATACCTTTCACTTAACAAACATATCCAGCCCGACCAGCTTCTCCATCAGAACGATTAAGATAAGCGAGGCCAGAATCAGCAGCGTGGATATCGCTGCCAGCGTGGGATCAAAGGTCAGCTCCATGTAGTTCATGATGCGGATGGGCAGCGTAATAAATTTCGGCGTAGAGAGAAGACTGCTCAGCGCGACCTCATCAAAGGAATACAGGAAGGCCAGTAGTGCACCTGCAACGATGCCGGGTCTGGCAACCGGAATCGTTATTTTGAACAGAACCTGAATCGGGGAGGCACCGAGAGAGGCTGCCGCATCCTCCAGCGTCCAGTTGAAAACTTGGAGAACAGATACGGTGTTCCGGACAATATAAGGTAGGATGATCACCATATGGCCGATGAAAATCCGCAGCATTCCGGGAATGCCGCCGATCTGGCTGTATACCTGCAGCAGAACAAAGGCGAATGCAACGCTGGGCACATACATAGGAGAGGTATAGAAATTCAGCAGTGCATTCTTGCCCTTAAAGCTGTATCGGCAGACGGAGAGGGCAGCAGTGACACCGAGCAGAATATCCAGTGCAGTAGCCAGAATACCGATCTTCAGACTGTTGGCCAGTCCCTCCATGAAATGGGTGGATGCAGTGAAAATGTTGGCATACCACTTCAGTGAAAAGCCCTGCGGAGGGAAGGTGATGAGGGCCGTTGGTGTGAAGGAGACAATTACAATCACAACCAGAGGCGCAAGGAGAAAGAGCATTACCAAAACGGCAATTACTTTGCAAAACGGATTCACATCTTTTTCATGCATGGATTATTGTCCTCCTCCCAGACGCTTCATATAACCGGAGGTGCCCACAACAACAAGAACCTGCACCAGCAGTATGACGGCCAGCAGAATATAGCTGATGGCTGAGGCGGCGCCCCAGTCAAAGTTAACGTTAATCTCCTGGACTACCATGGTGGCCATCATCCGGAACTTGGAGCCGCCAAGGAGCTTGGGGGTGACATAGGATGTCATACTCATGGTGAATACGAGAACGCAGCCGGAGATGATTCCCGGCAGACTCAAAGGGAAAATAACCTTCAGGAACGTCCAAAAGGGGGATGCGCCCAGACTGTAGGCGGCATATTCCACATTGGGATCGATGCTTTGAAGAACGCCGACCAGGGATAATACCATGTAGGGGATCAGCAAGTGAATCATGCCGATGATCACGGCCGTTTCTGTATTCAGGATTTTCAGCGGAGATTGAATCAGCCCGAGGGCCAACAGCAGCTGATTTAAAAGGCCGTTGTTGCCGAGAATTACCATCCAGCCATAGGAACGCACGACAGCGCTGACCAGAAAAGGGAACAGGATGATGATCATCATGACCTGCCGCATGCGGGATTTGGTGCGTGCCATGTAATAGGCGGCAGGGTATCCCAGAATCAGAGAGATAACCGTTGAAATCAGAGAAACTCGAAAGGTAACCCAGAGGATATTGAGATAAAAGGGATCGGTAAAGAAATCCGCAAAATCAGAAAGACCGTTTTCCAGGAGTGTGCGGATCAGAATATAGATCATCGGCCCAATGAAGAAGAAAAGCAGAGTCAATACGGTGGGCAATGCCAGAAGCCGTGCGTTGTGCTTGTGTTCCATTACTTGTATTCGTAACCTCCCATGCAGTGATTGACAAGAGCGACTGCCCTACTTACGATGAATGAATCGTGGCAATCGTAAGCTCGTCAGCATATCTGTTGCCGCGCATTTGGGCTTGTGTATGGGTAAATGCGAGGCAATCGATCAGATAGTGGCATGCAAATCAGAGCTAATTGTCACCTTTTTTATGACGAAAAAGCAATGGCATACCTGCTGTAATTTCCTCCAGGCAAGCATTGTTTTCACATGAAAATATACAAAGAAACTGATCTCATAGGAGCTTTGGCAGAGGGAGTGGCAGGAGAGCTGCTGCAGAGAGGAAGAAAATGATTTCAAAAGAGGTATTGGCACTAGAATCAGACATGATTTCCTGGCGCAGACATCTGCATCAATATCCGGAGTTGTCCTTCCAGGAGGTTCGAACAACGGCGTATCTTACCGGAATTCTTGAGAAAATAGACGGCATCGAACTGGAGTTTCCGACGAAGACAGGCGTGGTGGCTGTATTGAAGGGGGATGAGCCGGGACCGGTGCTGGCTTTGCGGGCGGACATCGATGCCCTGCCGATCCAGGAAGAAACGGGACTGCCTTTTGCATCCACGGTTTCCGGTGTGATGCACGCATGCGGACATGACGGTCATGCGGCGATGCAGCTGGCTGCCGTAAAGCTGCTGGCGGCAAAGAGGCATCAGTTAAAGGGAGAGGTTCGGTTCCTGTTCCAGCATGCGGAGGAGCTGCCTCCGGGAGGCGCAGTGGAGATGCTGCGTGCCGGTGTTATGGAAGGCGTGGACGAGCTGTATGGCATGCATCTAAGCTCCAATTTCCCGACAGGTACCTTTGGCGTTCGTCCGGGGGCTTTGACCAGTGCGACAGACCGGTTTGATATTAAGATTATCGGAAAGGGCGGTCACTCTGCGTTCCCGGAGACCTGTGTGGATCCGATAGTGATTGCCGGTGAGGTGATCGGCGCACTGCAGACCATGGTATCCCGTCGGATTCAGGCAGTAGAGCCAGCCGTGGTCTCCATTTGCATGATTCATGCCGGAGAAGCCTACAATATTATTCCCGGGGAGGTATCCCTGACCGGATCCACGAGGACTTTCAGCAAGGAAACCAGAGAACGTCTTCCGCAGCTGATGGAAAATGCAGTGCGCGGAATCTGTGCGGCACATGGAGCGGAATGCGAGTTCACATTCACGCTCGGATATGCCTCAGTTATCAATGACAAAGCACTGACGGCGTCCGGAAGGAGGGTTATTGAGGAAACCTTTGGAGAAAAGACGGTGCTGGACATTGACCCGTTAATGCCGGGCGAGGACTTCTCAGCACTGCAGGAAAAGTGCCCGGGCTTTTTTGTGGAGCTGGGTGCGCGCAGCGAGGAAAAGGGCATTATCTTCCCACATCATAACAGTCACTATCTGATGGACGAGGATGCGCTGAAGAACGGCGCGGAATACTTGTATCAGCTGGTTCAAAGGCGCCTTTCCTGAACATCGGCATTGTCAGCCATCTGGGAAGCCTTGTGGAGTAGCGGCACAGCGAAATGTTCTCGATGGCAGTTTCATTTCGGTGGGTACCGAGGTAAAAAGTAAAGGTCAGCACGGTAAAGGAATAACGATAAGAAAAGGGCATCTGCCGCTACGCAGATGCCCTTTTCGTTTCAGAGGACATTGAGGTAATCCTGATATGGCAAATCGAATTTTGGAGAATGTTGAGCATGACGATATTCTTCCCATCAAGATCATACACTTCGTCAAGAAGAGCAATATTCCGGCCGAAATTGTGATGCCGCATTGGCACAGGGATATTGAGCTCGACTATATGGTGCGCGGGAACACGATCATGAAAGTTCACGGGACCGAGCAAATAGTAAAAGCCGGTGAAGTGATTCTTATTAACAGCACAGATATGCATTCTTCCTACCGCGTAGCGGAGGATGATGAAAAGGAATCTTTGTCACTCCTGTTTGACATCGATCTGTTGGAAAAATATTGTCCGGGAATCTCGCGGGTGAGGTTTTGTGAGCATTTCAGCAAAGGGCAGCAGGATTATTTGGCCGGCATTCTGGATCAGATTATCCAGTTGGAATCAATGGAGGCCGTGCGAAATTCACCGCTGCTTTCTTCTAAAGTACTGCATACGACAGAACTGTCGATCCATATCATCACCTATTTGCTGGAGAACTGTATTGAGGAATATCCGGCGACTCCGTCATTGGGACAAAGAAAACTACAAAATGTTGCAAAAGCGATTGAGTATGTTAATTCAAACTTTCGCAATGAGATTACGCTTGCAGAGACAGCCGCATATTGCGGCGTAGATTCGGCATATTTATCAAGGACTTTCCACTCGTTGACAGGTGAGCGGTTTCATAACTATGTGCAGATCCGGCGATTGGATAACGCCTATCAGCGCATGGTGGAGGGAGACTGCTCTGTTACTGCAGCAGCGTACGAAAGTGGTTTTCCGAATCTGAAGTCATTTATTGAGACATTCAAGACGTATTATAAGGCTACACCGGGGCAATATTTCAGAGAAAAATAGTAGGAAAACAATGAAATGATGAAAAGTCAAATTTTGACATAATATTCATGTGATTCAGAACAAAAAAGTAATAGAAAAGTCAATTGTATACTTTTATACTTTATCAAAATAAAGCGAGGCGATTATGTATACATCTTTTAGCGTAACCAGTGGAAACAATGTGATTCGTGGGGAGTACACCTGTCCGGGTGCAGCCGGGAAACATGCATGTCTTATATTGGGACATGGTTTTACCGGAAACCGAAACGAGCGGCTTCTGATCACGATTTCGAAAAGGCTGCTGGAACACGACATTTGCTGCATTCGTTTTGATTATAACGGGCATGGTGAAAGCGATGGCGCTACGGAGGATGTTACAGTCGAAAAGGAGGTGCAGGATCTGTCTGCAGTCCTTGACTATGCGCAAGCTCTTGACTTTGTGGATACCGACAGAATCTATGTCGGAGGGCATTCTGTCGGAGGGCTGACACCGGTGCTTCTCTATGAGAAAAGAGCAGAAGATATTGCTGGCCTGGTGCTCATTAGCCCGGCATTGTCGCTGTACCACGAATTCGTTATGGCATTGACCGGGGAGCGGCTGCTTGCAATGGCAAGCGGTGAGCCTGTCGATTTCGGCAGTTTCAGACTTGGCCGTGCCATCATTGATGAATGCTGCATGCTGAACGCGTTTGCAACTGCATCCAGAATCCATCCGAAAGCACTGCTGCTGCACGGGAAAGAAGATCTTGATACACCGGCATTCAATTCCATAGAGCTTAAAAGACTTTGGAAGGATGACGCGGTGCTGTGCCTGATACCAGGCGCAGATCATTGCTATTTAAGTTCGAGAGCAACAAATATGGTAGCTGAAAAGACGGCTCAGTGGTTGAGCGGTTCTTTATCAGAATAAAGGGAGGACACATGAAAAAGAAGGTATTAACAGCTGTTCTGTGCACGTCCATGGCCGTTTCCATGGTTGGCTGCGGCCTTGCCAGTACAGGCGCTGCAGATGAGACATCATCCGAAGAGACATCAGAGGCTTCTGCATCATCTGACGGGAAGATTCATCTTGAATACTTCAATGTAAAGTCGGAAGTTACCGATATTTATGACACACTGATTGCTAAGTTTGAAGAAGCAAATCCGGACATCGAAATTGAGCAGGTTAATGTACCGGATCCGACAACGGTTCTTCAGACGAGAATGTCGACAAATGACATGCCTGATATCTTAAGCCACTGGGCAACGGATCCGGTATTCGTTCAGATGGTCGACAATGACATGCTGATGGATCTGACGGACCAGGATTTCATGGGCAATGTTAAACCGGATATGTTAAGCGCAGTAGAGTATGATGGCAAAGCCTATTGCCTTCCCATCTCCACAAATGCTGCCGGGGTCTTCTATAACGTAGATGTATTTGAGGAAAACGGAATCGAGGTTCCGACCACTTACGAAGAGCTGATTGCTGACTGTGATAAGCTGCAGGCAGCAGGTATAACGCCTTTTGCATTCTTCAATCAGGATTCTCATTCCGGACAGGCCATTGAGATTCTGCAGGTTGATGATGTGGAAAATTTCGAAGATGCATTCGCTGCAATCCAGGATGGAAGCGCAAAGGTAGAAGATTATGATGGCTTCCGCAAGAGTGCAGAGAAAATTCTCGAGCTTAACAAGTATGCGCAGGACGATCCGTTCGGTACCACCTATGAGCAGGCCATCGCTGATTTTGCGAATGGTGAAACGGCTATGATCATTGGCGGCATCTGGATAATCCCGACAATCAATGAGGATAATGCAGATCTGAACTATTCCACATTTGCGCTTCCTGCAAGCGAGGGAATGACAACAAAGGTTCCTTACCAGAACGATCACTGCCTTGCAATCAGCTCAACCTGCGAAAATAAGGAAGCAGCACTGAAGTTCCTTGCATTTATGGCAGATCCGGAGAACGCCCAGTATTATGCAGATAAGGATGGATCACCGTCCTACATTACCGGCGTTGAGACAACGGTGGAAGAGAGCAAGCCTCTCCTGGCTTATTTCGACAGCGGCGTGGATATTGGAATCTGGCCCGATCAGCTGTGGCAGCCGGGAATGTATGACAACATGAATAAATATGCTGATGAACTGGTACAAAGCGGGGATGTGGATGCATACCTCGAAAATATTCAGTCTGTATTGAGCGGAAACTAAGGGGATGCTGCTTTAATTTGCGATCCACCAATCCGGGAGAGTGCTTGTCATCCAAGAAAACCTGCAGCGGCGCAGAGCTCTGCAGGTTTTTGTTGTAGGAGATCTATATGAGTAGGAAAAAGGCTATGGGAAATAAGAGACTGTATCGCAGAGCTGTATTTTTCGTTTTCACTGCACCTGCCGTCCTCTTGTATCTGTATTTTATTATTTATCCACTGGCAAATGGAATTTATTACAGTCTGACGGACTGGAACGGAATCTCCAGATCTTACAATTTCGTTGGCCTGCAGAACTATTTTGACATCTTTACGAATAAGACAAGTGTGGCCATTGTGAAAAGAACATTTCTCTATACGGCACTTCTTACCGTGATCTGTACTGTTCTTTCTGTGTTTCTGGCACTGCTCCTAAATCAAAAGCTCAAGGGCAGAGACTTCTTCCGGTCGGTTTATTTCTTCCCGGCGGTTCTTTCAAGCATCACGATCGGTCTTATTTTCAACCAGATTTACAACACCCTCTTGCCGGAGGTGGGAAAGCTTTTGTCCGTTGATTCGCTTTCGAAGTCACTTCTTTCCAGCGGCAGCACCGCGATGTGGGCGATCCTGTTTATTAATATCTGGCAGGGGACGGCACTGCCTACTGTGATTGCAATGTCAGGTCTGCAGTCCATTTCCACCGATGTTCTTGAATCAGCCAAGATAGATGGTGCCGGAGTGTGGCAGACGGTTAAAAACGTAACCATTCCGCTGCTCATGCCGACGATTTCCGTCATCATTATCATGAACGTTCGTTCCGGCTTAATGGTGTTCGACTATATCAAGGCTACAACAGACGGAGGCCCTGGGTTCTCTACGATGTCCATTGCAACGCTCATATACAAGCATGCATTTACAGAGCTGAAGTTCTCGTACTCTGCAGCGGAATCGACAGTAACCTTCCTCGTTATTACGGTGATCGCGATTATTCAGCTGTGGGCTACAAGAGAAAGAAATCGATAGAAAGGAGGCATGACCATGACGAATAATACGATGACAGCGGCAAAGAGCCGTAATTTCGATGCGCAAGAGCAGAGCAGAAAAGGACGGCAGAAACGAAAGACTCTTACTGGGATTTCATACATTATTCTTGTATTCGGTGTTCTTCTGATCTTGCTTCCGATGTATCTGACCATCGTGACGGCACTGAAGTCGCCGGCAGAGACAGCCAAAAACTTTTTTGCACTGCCAACGTCCCTGTACCTTGATAATTTCAATCAGGTAATTCACAAAGCCAATTTCTTTTACTTCATCAAGAATTCCCTGTATATTACGTTTTTCTCTTTGCTGGGAATAGCCTTTATTGTGCCGCTGGTGTCCTATTCCGTGGCTCGGAACATGGATAGAACCTACTACAAGGCAATCTATATTCTGTTTGTATCCGGTGCCTTTGTTCCGTTCACGATCCTGATGGTTCCGCAGATCAAGCTGATGAGTGCCCTCAATATGATGAATGCAAACGGCTTAATTCTTCTGTATTGGGTATACTCTTTGTCAGAGGGACTTCTTTTGACCGTCAGCTTTATCCAGAACGGTATCCCGTATGAGCTGGAGGAGGCTGCATATATCGATGGTGCAGGAATCCTGTATACCTTTGTACGGATCGTCTATCCGATGATGAAGCCGATCATTGTCTCGGTCATAATCATGGACACGCTGTGGATCTGGAACGATTTCCAACTGCCGCTCCTAATGCTCAACGCCAGCCAAAAGCTGTGGACACTGCCGCTGTTCCAGTACAACTTCCAGTCTAAATATACGGTTGCGTATAACCAGGCGTTTGCGGCATTTTTGCTCAGCATGGTTCCGATCATGATTTTCTATCTGGCTGCACAGAAACAGATTGTGGAAGGATTAACTGCCGGGGCGGTTAAAGAATAAAGAGATTAGAGCATCTGCCGCTGCGGCAGATGCTTTTTGGTTGCCTGGATCGGAGACTGCGCCTTCGATACCCGGAGGAAAACGGACTGCAGATCGACTCCTATGAGGGAATCGGAACCATTGTGTCGTTCACAGTCCCATTCCGGTAACTGGTGGCGGATGAGGGGGACATGTTGTAAGCTAATAAGCATCAGCGAAGATTTAATGGGAACTGGAAATAGAAAAGAGAGAAGAAGAGGGGGAAGGCTATGCAATACTACGTTGATATAAATGCTGCAAAGCCGGGGGCCGGCAGCAGGGAGTATCCGTTTAAGACCATTCAGGCAGCGGCTGATGTGGCCATGCCGGGAGATGAGGTTATTGTTGCTCCGGGCGTATACCGCGAATATGTAAATCCAAAGCACGCCGGAACGGAAAAGGACAGAATTGTATATCGTTCGCAGGAGCCTCTGCAGGCGATCATCACCGGTGCGGAAGCTTTGACGGACTGGAAGCCGGTGGACGGAGAGCCGAATGTCTGGACAACGCGCGTTTGCAATACCATGTTCGGAGATTACAACCCGTATACAACCAAGGTGTCCGGCGACTGGTTTATCGCGACGATTACGGCACATACCGGCGACATTTACCTGAATCACAAATCCATGTATGAGGTTACACAGAGAAGTGCTGTGACGGATCCGAAGCCGTCTCTGACTTCATGGGATCCGGATTTTTCAGTGTATGTCTGGTATGCGGAGCAGGATGAGGAGTCGAACGAGACCGTATTCTATGCAAACTTCCAGGGAAAGGATCCCAATCAGGAAGACGTGGAGTTCTCCGTTCGGAAGGACTGCTTCCTGCCGTCTGAGGAAGGTATTGGATTCATTACACTTTCCGGATTCACGGTTCGTGAGGCGGCAACGCAGTGGGCACCACCGACGGCTTATCAGGACGGAATGATCGGACCGCACTGGTCGAAGGGGTGGATCATTGAGGACTGCGAGGTGTATGAATCCAAGTGCTCCGGAATCTCCCTTGGCAAATATCTGCAGCCGAATAACGACAACCGGTGGCTGAAATGGAAGCTGAAGGACGGAACGCAGACAGAACGGGAGTGCATCCTTCAGGCTAGCTATGAGGGCTGGGATAAAGAGCATGTGGGAAGCCACATCATTCGAAGATGCCGGATCCATGACTGCGGTCAGACCGGCATTGTAGGACACCTGGGCGGTGTGTTCTCGATCATAGAGGACAATCATATCTACAACATCAATAACAAGCAAAATCTGGCCGGTGCGGAAATCGGAGGCATCAAGATGCATGCTGCAATTGATGTTATTTTCCGCAGAAACCGGATTCATCATTGCACAAGAGGCATCTGGCTTGACTGGCAGGCACAGGGCACAAGAGTTACGCAGAATCTCATGTATGACAACAGCCTGGCCATGGACCGTTCAAAGATGAACGCAGACAACGCAGGGGAGTTCCTGGGAGCACTGGGAGAAGACCTTTTCGTAGAGGTTTCGCACGGGCCTACATTGGTGGACAACAATGTTTTCCTGTCGGAGCGGTCGCTGAAGTATGCTTCGCAGGGAGGGGCTTTTGTCCACAACCTGTTCGCCGGGTCTCTTACCTGCATCGGAACCGGTACGGACAACGGTGCTCCGGACATTAAGTCGCAGCGGTACACGCCCTACCATGAGATTCACGGGACGAAAGTGATTGGCTTTATGTCCTTCCTGCACGGCGATATGCGCTTTTACAACAATATCTTCGTGCAACAGCCGGTTCTGCCGCTGTTCCATGAGATTCAGGAGAAGACGGAGAATGCAGAGGATCCCAACACGCGGATGTGGGATACGATGAACTTCGACGCAGGAACCTTTGTATTCGACGAGTATCCGACAGAAGAAGAGTGGAAAAAACAATTCGATGGGTACTGCGGCATGGGTGCGGACAACCCGTATCCCAACCGGTATTACTCGCATCTGCCGGTGTGGGCCGAGGACAACCTGTATCTGGGCGGAGCAAAGCCATGGAAAAAGGAAAAAGGTGCTGTGGTCGATGACAGCTTTACCCCGGAGATTTCACTGGAAGAAAAGGACGATGGGATTCATCTGGTGACGAACATTGCGGATGCTGCGGCGAAGCTGCAGGTCGGCATCATCAGCACAGCGACACTTGGCATGGCGTTTGAGCCGGAGGAGCGCTATGAGAATCCGGACGGCTCGGAAATTGTTTTCACGCAGGACTATTTCGGAGAAAAGCGAGGAGTTTCTGCGATGCCGGGACCGTTTGCGGCTAAGGACGAATGGGGGGATGCGCTGTAGGCTGAGGGTGCGGTAGGAATCTGTGCAAAAAGACGAAAAACGTACTGCAGCGAGCCAGTGGTCATCAGAAAGGTAGCAGGATGCTGAAAAGGGGGATAAAACGGGAATATAAAAGGGCAGAAGCATATTTTAAAAGCCATTTTTCCAGCTTCTTTATTCTGATATTCCTGATTTTTTCGGTTATATTCATTTGCTTTTTGATGGGCTTTATGCGGTCGGAATTCTACGATTACCTCAGCAAGACCAGCAGAGAAACCGAGGTCACGGTTTGCAATTCGCTGGTAAGTGCGCTCAATGCTAAGCTCCAGGACAGCATAGAGCAAGGCTCGCAGCTTGCCTCTGATACAGAAATCGGGGAACGACTTAAGAAGGTTGCGGCGGGGAAAATCGGAGCGAGTACGGAGCTGTATAATTATCTGAGTAAGAAGGATTATCCGACGCAGATCGTTGCGGTTGCCGTTGTTGGATCGGAAGGTCTGGTGCAGCAGTATGACTTATACCGAACGCCGGCCAGGAATCTGTGGAGCGACACCAACATGGATACGCTGGAGGCGATGTATGACGAGGTAATGGCATCCAGGGATTCTGACGATGGATCGATGAACAGCTATCCCAGGGCGAAGGTGTTCACGAAGCCATATGTGCATCCGCTGCGTGGTGGCAAGCAGGTTTTCCATGTGGCCTATCCGTTTCTGGGAGACGGATCAGGAATTACGAATTACAGGTATGTCCTGGTGGTGACCTATGCGCTGGATGAAATCCGTAGTTCCTTAGGGAGCATTGAGATTCAGGAGGTGAATCTTGCAGAAGGCTATATGGTCGATGCGGATAACACGGTTGTGGCAAAGGCCGGCCTGGTGGACGGAGAAGAGAAGCTGGATCTGGAGGATCGTACCGGTAATATCAGCTACCTGAGCCAGGACCTTGATTATTTTGGCTGGAAGCTGGTTCTGCGTCTTGATGAAACGGTATTAAGAAAGCACGTGAACGCCATCTATCACCGCGGGCTGTATTTCTATCTGCTGATCATCGGGATTTTTATGCTTTGCTGTCTGACGGGCTTCCGTATTTTCCTGCAAAGACCGGTACAGATCATTCGTGAGGCCATTCAGTCCGTAAAGGAAGGCAAACGGGACTCCATTAAGATTGGCGGGACCAATGAGCTGTGGCAGCTGGCAGAAGAATACAATTCGATGGTCGAGCAGCTGGAAATTCAGAGAATCCATGTGGAAGAGCAGCATCAGAAAACCATGGAGTATCAGGAACGGTCTTATGAAGCGGAGCGGGAGGCGTTGGAATCGCAGATCAATGCGCATTTTATCTGCAATACGCTGGGAGCCATCAGCTATGATGCCAGCGATGCGGGAGATGAAAAAACGGCGATCCTCATTAAGAAGCTCTCGAATATCCTGCGTTACAGCTTTGACAGAAAACTCCAGGAGGTTTTCTTATCCCAGGAGATTTCGTGGATTGAACAGTATCTCTACCTCCAGAAGGAGCGCTA
>CAVFRZ010000038.1:0-13185 GCA_963624875.1 Anaerovibrio sp. | reverse complement strand
GTCGCACCTTTCCCAAGGCTCTTCAACGCCGCACCGGGCTTTTCCGTCGGATTCTGTGCGAGAACAAGGGCCTTTTCCATCAATGCAACAAACTCCGGAAGTTCCTTTACCCCTCGGAACTGCTGCTCCACCTGGTAGAGCGCGTTCGTGATCAGTCGTTCCAGCGTCGGATCAGCGGCTCTTCGATACGTGATGCGGCTTATAATTTCCGAAAGGAGCGCTGCCGAAAGCCAAGCAAAAGGATGTCCGTGTGTGATGGCCGCCGCCTTCGCCGAAACCATTGCCACGCTTTCTGCCTGCAGATTGTAATTCTCCCCGTGAAGCATAAGCCCGATGGGGGCCGAGCGCATCAGAGCCCCGCACCCCCTGCTCTGGTTGAGCGGATGCTCCAGTGTTCCGCGGCTTCCGATGTCAAAGGTATCTCTTGGATTTCCGGTATAAATAAACTGCTGTGAGAGCGCGCTCATACAGGTTCTTCCGGGTGCCCTCTGGGCCCGCAGCCGGTGATCGGAATAAACTGCTGTAAACGGATGGCTGTACCTAAGCCGCGGCTGCTGCGTGGCATACCAGTCCAGATACGCCCGGTCCAGATAGACCTCCGCCTTCGCATCCGTCCGGTGCTCCCTGGCTCTTCGCATTCCGCATGTAAGTCCGTCCATGGTAAACAAAGTCAGCTGCGTATCATCACTGACAATGATTCGTCCGTTGGGTCCGGTTTCCGGTTTAACAATCCCGTGCGGACCGTACTTGCTGACAATCTCGGAAAGCTCCATAAACTCCACCGGAAAGCCAAATGCATCCCCAAAAGCTCCGCCCATGATGCAGCCCAAAAATATGTTGTAATATCGTCCTGTCGGATCTTGCATAAATCTCCCTTATCTGCCACCTGCTGCGGACACGCTTCGTACTGTCCGCTTCCGGCAGGCCGCAGCTATTTTCCTGCAAAGCCATTCAATTCCCCAGGATGCCAGCGGCAGCATTGTAATATAATACCGCATCGTATATCGTCCCGAAGCCTCCCATAGCTGGTGGAACAGCATTCCCCCCAGAATGAGAACGACCAGCAGCAGCTCTCCTGCGAATACGCCAGTATCTTCCTTCCCCTCCTCTGCCCCGGCGTGCATCGCTTTTTGCATCCTTACCGCCAGATACAATGTCAGGCCCAAATAGATCATGGAATGGATTACATTCATTCCCCACTGAAGGATACGGCTTCCGGTACCGAAAATCAGTGATTCCGAAAGTGCAGTTGAAACGTCATGGCGTTTGGTTTCTTCCATCTCCCGCATGGACACGCAGGTCGGATCTCCCCACTGCGACAGAAACTTTCGAAGATAGAAACCGGCAAAATAACGACCGGAATTCTGAAACTCACCAAAGGAGGCTCCGATGGCTTCCCTCGCCGCCTTCGCAGCTTGCTCTGCATCGTATCCCGCATCACGGAAAAGGCCCACGTTGCTGCCGTTGTACCAGCCGCACTTGTCCTCCGTCTCCTGCATTCCCATTGCAATATAGGTAATGGCCGGCGTTCCCTTCGGCATAGCATCCAGTCCCGCTGCCGATGCCACCGCGTCGTTTACAAGCTTCTGACAGCCAAAGGTCAGCAAGAGAAAGCAGGCTGTCAATGCAATCCGGCGCACCACTTCCCCTCGAATCCTCTCCCTGTGCAAGAGATCCCAGAAAAGTATAAAAACCATGGCAATCAGCGCAATATATCCGTTGGTCTTCAGCAGAATTGCCGCCGCAATGCAGATACCTGCACCGATTCCCTGCCGGATCCTCTTCTGATGCAGATACCTGATTTCCAGATAAAGAGCAGCCGTCTGCAGGGTAAAGGACCATAAATCCGAGTAGACAAACGTGGCAAAAACATAATAAAACCAGCAGCCCATCGACAGAATCTGCATCACCGTGCAAATCCTCGGACTTTGAAACAGCTCCCAGGTAATCTCATACAAAAGGAATAGGTTGATAAGAATAGAGAGCACATTAAGAAGCTGATAGGCCAGATAATTGGAAGGACCGCACACCGCCGCAATCACCTGTCCGATCAGTACATAGGTCACCTGAAACGGATAGACGAACAAATACCCTCCGGTCTCAAGCGCCGCAAAATTACCGGCAGAAAACTCCTGCATAATCGTATCCAGCTGCAGCGCATCATTGGTAGCAAATCCTCTGATCACCAGCACCAGGAAAAGCGACATGCCACCGGCTGCCAGCATCATCGGCCAGGGAAATCGTTTTTTATCTCCCGCTTGCGCAAGCGCCGCCATCGTCACCAGCAAAAGCCCCGCCATAAAAAAAATCAGCAAAAGGGGCCGATCTGCTGTCACATCGAACAAATCATTCTGCTCATACTGCCGGAAGGAAATCACCGTCACCAAACTGAACAGCAACACAATCCCTGCCAGAATGCCCACCGCTGTATAGATCAGAACCGCCAGTCCATTTTTAATGACACGCATGCTCTCTCCTTACAAAAAAGGCTGCCTGAAGCATCGCTCCAGGCAGCCTGCACTCTTTTACATAACCCGTCCGCCCCGTGCACTTTGACTCCTAGCCTCGGCCAGGTGGGTACTCGCGGCAACTACTTTTGCCATCCCTAGATAACGGAACCTGCGTCCCGCCTCTTCCGTCTGCTGACAGGGGCGCGGCAGCCATAATGCAAGCTGAGTTCCCGTTTAAAGTATTTGTAGGTTCAAAATAACACGGGAAAAATGCTTCCGGGTCACAACCAGTATAGCAATCTGTCCGGGTCTTGTCCACCGGCCGGACATCAGATTTCCCGGCACTCTTCTTTCAGCCAGGTAGCCTCTTCCTCATTCAGGAACGGCAGGATGTTCTCCAGTACCTTCTGATGGTATTCATTCAGGAGCTTTCTTGTGTGCGGAGTCAGTACCTCCGGATCCAGAAGCTCCCTGTCAAGCGGTGCAAACGTCAGGGGTTCAAAGCAAAGGAATTCTCCATCCGGCGTTTTGCCCCACTCTTTGCACAAAAGAATGGTCTCAATGCGGATGCCGTATTGACCCTCCTTGTAAACACCCGGCTCATCTGAAATAACCATCCCGGGCTCAAAAGGCGTCGTATCCGCCTCCGTTCTCTTCTTCCACCGGATATTCTGCGGTCCCTCATGGACATTCAGAAGATACCCGATTCCATGTCCCGTTCCGCACTTGTAGTCCATGCCGTTCTGCCACATAGGCTCTCTTGCCATAATGTCCAGCGACATGCCGTTGCAGCCCCTGAGGAAAACGGTTCCCATCAGCTGCAGCTGTGACACGGCCGTCAGCGTATAGCTTCTGCGCATTTCCTCCGTCACATGCCCCAGGGACATGGTCCTTGTCACATCCGTTGTGCCGCGAAGGTACTGACCGCCGGAATCCACCAGGAGCATCCCCTCCGGAAGAATGTCCGCTCCGCCGTTCTCATCCGGCTCATAATGCATCATAGCAGCGTTGCTGCCGTAGGCTGAGATGGTTCCAAAGGACAGTTCAATGTAGTCCGAAATCTCCGAGCGCAGGTGGTCCAGATAGGCAGCTGCGCTTCCTTCCGTCAGTGCCGCACCTTCTTTTACGCTCTTCTTGAGCCAGTAGATAAACTTTGTGAGTGCCGCGCTGTCTTCAATATAGATGCTCTTAAAATTACGAATCTCTGTTTCATTGCGGATGGCCTTCATCAGGCCGATCGGGCTCGGAAGCTCCAAGGTCCTGCGCTCCTGCTGCGCGGCAAGGCACTTCCACACCGCATAACTGGCTTCCTCCGGATCCATCCAGACGCAGTTTCCGATGGAAAGAGAAGGCAGCTCTGACCAAAAGCTCTCGTACGGGCGCAGCGTAATCTCCTGCTCTGCCAGATACTGCTCAACGCCGCTGCTCAACTCGCTTTCCTGCAGATACAAAAAGACCTGCTCCCGTGTAATCACTGCGTAGGAAAGCGCCACCGGATTGTATTCCACATCATTGCCGCGGATGTTCAGAAGCCACATGATCTCGTCCAGCTTGCCGGTCACAAAGGAATCCGCACCTTGCTCCTTTAATTTCTCCCGAAGTCTTGCAAGCTTCGAACCCGCTGTCTCTCCGGCGTACTTGTCTGCATCGAGGACAAAAATCTTCGATGAAGGAAGCGCAGGACGATCCTCCCAGCAGCAAGCTGCCAGATCCAGATCGGTCCGCACCGTAATTTTCTCTGTGCAAAGGGAATCCTCCAGGTCCTTGCCTTCCTTTTTTGTCAGGCACCTGCCGTCAAAGGAAAGAACCTCTCCCTCGGAAAGCTCTCCTTTAAGCCACTCCGCAATGGTCGGAACACCCTCCATTCCCATTCGCATAAGAGAAACGCCGCTTCCCTCCAGCTCCTCTGCCGCCTGGATAAAATAACGTCCGTCCGTCCAAAGTGCCGCGTTCTTCCTGCCAACCACAACGGTTCCGGCGGAGCCTGTAAAGCCGCAATAATACTCTCTTGCCTTAAAATGATCCGCAACATACTCTGAATTGTGGTCATCCGCTGTGGGAATCAGAACCGCCGATACATTTTCCTGCTCCATCGCCGCGCGCAGCCTTTGCAGGCGACGAACGCACGGATTCTCCGTAACATCACCAGTCATACCATTCTCCTCTAATTCACTTGCTTTATTCAATACCAAGGAAACGCTCCACCTCATGCAGCATGGCTGCGGTATCCTTGTCACAAACGGTCTTATGACGAATTTCGGCATCCCGAAGACCGGCAACCGCCTTCGGCACAGCAACTCCGCTGACCTTGGAAAGCTCATCCGCAAGCTCCAGATCCGGAAGGTCATGCGGTTTTCCAAGAGCTTTCATCACTGACGTTTCGAACTTAAAGGGAGAAGCCGTGGATACAATGACCGTTCTCGCCGCATCGCCGGTCTCCTTTTTGTATTTGCCGTAAACAGCAGAGGCAACCGCCGTGTGAGGATCAATGACATAGGCATCCTCTTCAAAGCGTCTGCGGATTTCCTCCGCGGTTTCCTCCTCAGAGGCCCATCCGCCGTAAAAGGTTCCAAGTTTCTCTCGCATGGCCCCAGTGATCTCATATTTGCCCTGCTCAGAAAGGCTCCGCATATAATCGGCATCCGCTGCCGCATTGTCTCCTGCAATATGATAAATCAGACGCTCGAGGTTGGAGGAAATCAATATATCCATAGAGGGAGATGTCGTCAGAATAAACTCGCGATTTCTGTCGTAAATACCCGTCTCAAAAAAGTCGAACAGTACCTTGTTGGAATTGGAGGCACAGATCAGCTTGTGCACAGGAACCCCCAGCTGCATCGCATAGAAGCCCGCCAGAATATTGCCAAAGTTGCCGGTAGGAACCACAAAATTAACCGCCTCGCCTGCACGGATTCCGGCATCTGCAGCCACTCCGCCGCGAATGCTCTCGGGCTTTTCGGCATTTGCCGACGCCCCAAGAAGTCTCGTATACGCCCAGACATAATAAGCAATCTGCGGTACAAGGCGACCTATGTTGATGGAATTGGCCGAAGAGAACTGATAACCTGCTGCCGCAAGCTTTTCTCTCTCTGAAGGATCTGTAAAGATTTTCTTTACGCCGCTTTGTGCATCGTCAAAATTCCCTCGGATGCCGATCACGCAGGTGTTGTCCCCCTGCTGCGTCACCATCTGCCGCTCCTGAATGGAGGAAACGCCGTCCTTCGGATAAAAGACCACAATCTTTGTTCCGGGAACATCTGCAAAACCAGCCAGCGCCGCTTTTCCGGTGTCGCCGGAGGTTGCCGTCAGAATGACAATCTTCTTATCCTCTTTGTTCTTTCTGGCCGCTGTAATCATCAGATGCGGCAGAATGGACAACGCCATATCTTTGAATGCAATTGTTGCACCGTGGAACAGCTCCATGTATTCCACACCGCCGGCTGCATGAAGAGGAGCAATGGCCTGCGTATCAAATTTCTCATCATAGGCAGCGTCAATGCATCCGCGAAGCTCTTCCTCGGTATAATCCGTAAGGAACAGCTTCATCACCTCGTATGAAACCTCCTTATAGGTCTTGCCTGCAAGCTCCTCTAAAGTTACATCAAGCTTCGGAAGACTTGTCGGGACGAACAGACCGCCGTCATCCGAAAGGCCCTTCAAAATAGCCTGTGATGCTGTAATCGGTGTGCTGTCACTTCTGGTGCTGCGATACATGATCTTTTCCATCATTTTTCCTTTCTGCATCATCCTACTTCTTCTCTTCCTTACGCGATGCCTCTGCCTCCGCATAGGCCTCCCGAAGGAGGGTATCATCTCCTGTGTATCTGGCCGTTTCCAGTCCTCTGGCTTCCTTCTCAATGATCTCCTGGAACTTGCGGAACTCCTCGTCAATCTGCTCGTTGGTCAGCTCCGTGGCAAGAATTGTCTTCTGCGTTTTCCGGTCTGTCTTCTGATCCGGCTTCCGGTTCTTCTCCAGCGCAGCCTTTGGCTGCTTTGTTTCCGGCTGACCCGTCTTTGCGTTCTTCTTCCCGATCAGGGATCCGATAGATTCTGCGTTTTTGCGCGGTGCTGTCGATTTCTCCGGAGCAGGTGCCGCCGGGGTTCTTCGTTGTCCTCTGCTTTCCTTTATCACCCACTTTTTGGCACTCGTACCAAAAGGCTTCGGCGCCAGCTTTTTGTCCAGAAGCGGCCGAAGAAGATTCACAAGGAGCAGTGCATAGACCACGCCGTCCTCATACAATCCGAGCTTTCGGAACACAAACGCAGCGCTTCCAAGAATAATGCCGTACAGAATTCTGGCCGACCTTGAAACCGGCGTCGTGGTAAAATCCTCCGCCATAACAAATACAGTGAAAAGGAAGCTCCCGCCGCACAGCTGAATGGCAAGTGTATACGGTGACATGCCGTATCGGCCGATCAGCACATAGCATACCGAAAAGGATGCCATCGCTGCAAGCGGAATAGTAAGATCCAAAAGTCCTGCCAGGAAAAGTATAATCACTGCAGTCAGAACAGCAAGTGCAGAGGATGTCCCGATACACCCGGGAATATTCCCCGTAAGCATATCCCAAAGGCTCGGCGTCTCTCCGCTCTGCAAAAGCTCCAGCGGCGGAAGTGTCGCATAGGCAGGGGTTGTCAGATCCGTCATCATCTCACGGCAAAGAAGCAGCAGCACACATTTTCCGGCCATGGCAGGGTTTAAAAGATTTTTGCCCAGTCCGCCGAAGGCATGCTTGAAAAGCACAATCGCCAACGCGGAAAGTGCTGCTCCTGCCCAAAGCGGAGCTCTTGGCGGAAGAATGAGTCCGCCGATCAATCCTGTTACCACACAGGAATAATCCATGACCGAGGATGTCCTGCTGTGCCATATCCACCCGCAGACAAGCTCGCACACAATGGCCGTGCCCACTGCAGAGCCAATCAGCAGCGCTGCATGAAATCCGTACCGGTAAATGCCGACTCCCGCACAAGGCAGCAGTGCCAGCACCACCAAATACATAAGGTCTCCCGTGGTAATCCTGGTCCGAACAAAAGGCGCCGCGCCGAAGGCTTTGTATGTTCTGCTCTTCATGACTGGTACCTCCTTGCATAGCTTCCGGCAAGCGCCGTATTCTGCAGGCAGACCTGCTTCATTGCGCCGATCTCCTCTGAAAGGTTGATCTTGGCCGGGCACACATAGCTGCAGCAACCACAGTCACAGCACTCCAGTCCCGCATGCTCTACAAATGCCGGCTTGTTGTCTGCCCGCACATCCCGAATCAGCTGCATCGGTACAATCTGATTTGGACAGACCTGTGTACACCTGCGGCACCGAATGCAAGGCGTCTCCTTTTGCTCCTGTACCGTGCGCTTGAGAATGCAGATAAGTGAAGAGGAAAGCTTGGTGACCGGTGCATCGAGATTCTGAATCTCTGTGCCTGTCAGCGGCCCCCCCGCCAGAAAGAGCGTATTACCCTCCTTTGAAAAGCGGCGCAGCCCCCCTGCCTGCTCCAGAACATCCCGATAGGTTTCGCCGCACCGCACGCGCAGGTTGCACGGATGTGCTGCTGCCTGTCCGGACACGGTAATAATCCGTGTAAATAAAGGCTCCTGCATCAAAACAGCCTGATTGATCGCCACCAGCGTCTCAGTGTTTAAAACCATGCAGCCAATCTCATAGGGCAGCATTTTGGCATTGAGCGTCCGGCCCGTAATCGCATGAATCAGCTGGCGCTCCGAGCCCTGGGGGTATTTGTCCCTGCATCTTTGCACATAAATGCGCGGATTATTGATCAAAAGCTCCCGTAAAAGCTGATATCCCTCCCGATTGGATTCCGAAACCGCAATGATTCCTCTGGCCTTCGGAAAAATAGAAAGGCAGATTGCCAGTCCGCCGATAACCTTCCATGGATCCTCCAGGATACGTCTGTAATCCCCGGTAAGATACGGCTCGCACTCCACACAGTTTGCTATCACCGTATTCACCGTGCTCTTGTTGGCTGTCATCAGCTTATAATGCGTAGGAAGTCCCGAGCCGCCAAGGCCTACGATGCCGGCATCTCGAATCAGTGCCAGAAGATGCTCTCCGGAAAGGCGGGAGTAATCCAGATTCTCCGGATAATACTGTTCCCGGTAGGTTCCGTCGTTGCGAATAACAATGCACTCCTGCGGAACATTGCGGATGTCCGGAAGCTCCTCGATTGCCACCACCTGTCCGGACACAGAAGAAAAAACGTGGGCCGACAGTTCCCCGTCCGCCCGCGCAATCATCTGTCCTGCACTGACATAATCACCAATATGTACCACAGAAACGGCCGGCGCACCAATGTGCTGTCGAAGCGGATAGAACAGCTCCCCTTCCGGGGGCAGAACATTCTGTATCGCTTTGTCTCTCGTCATTTCCTTTCCGGAATACGGGTGTATTCCACCCGCAAAAGTCAGTCTCGCCATAAAAAATACTCCTGTCTGCCTTTGCGGCATACAGGAGTATTATATCTTCCTTGCCCATTCTTCACCAGATGGAAGACGATCTCTTCTCAAAGAAATATTTGCCGATATCCTCGCTGGCAATTCCCAGCACCTCTGCTGACTTTGCCACATCAATTACACTGAAATTACTCTTTCCCTGAAAGACCTTCGAAATGTAGTTGGAGCTGCGCCCAATGGCCTTTGCGTAAGCCCCCTCTGTTCCAAAATGCTCACGGATTGCTCCGCGAAGCTTTGCATAATCAAAGACTGACTGACTTGGTTTCATATTTGTTTCATTCCTTCCCCGGCCTGTCGCAGCAACGCAAATCCGGTGCAAGAAACACTTCAATAAGCGTTTTCTTAAAAGATGCAGGCGGCCGCCTGATATCTGCCAAACAGTTGCATTCAGCATAGTTCACATACTTTGAACCGTCAACCATATCCAGTTCACATACTTTGAACCAAAGATTTTCGGACTGCAGTATATAATGGCCCATAATCTACTCGTTACGGGTAAAAAGGCAAGGAGGTGCTGTATTGGATTATCATAACAACAAGCTTTTCTCCCAGCGCCTTCGTTCTGAAATGGACCGGGCCGGACTGGATGCTTCCACTCTTGCAAAAGAGCTTGGCTTCTCCAAGTCTGCCGTTTCAAACTGGCTCAATCAAAAACACAGCGCACAATCCTATGCTCTGGAGCGACTGGGCGGATACTTTGGTGTTGAACCGGCCTGGCTTGCCGGAGCCATCCCGTACCGTACCATTTCTCCCATCAGCCGGCAGCCGCTCTCAGAGGATACCCCACATACAGACGTCCCGTCTTCCGAATCCGATTCTTACAGTGATTCGCGTAGCTCCTCCATGAACTGTCCCCCGCAGGGTGCAGTGGCAAGAGAGCAGCCGGATCAGCCGCAGCCCGCCTCGTATGGCGATAATCCGGCAGCGAAGCTCACCGACGGCGACCGCATGGTAATCAACGCCTACCTGAACGCGCCTCCCGATTCCAAGGAAGCCATTCAGTCCTTCGTTCGATCCCTGCTAAGGCATCGATAGAACATCCAAAAATTTCTTCCACAGAAAACTGTACCACGTTACAGAATGTCAAATGTGATAGAAATGTGAAGTAACTATCCAGAGCCATGCAAAATTTGGCAGTCAAAAAAACCACCAGTCTGAAGCAATCAGACTGGTGGTTTCATTTCAAATGCCGTCCATAACAGAAGTCGACATTCTGACTTAGTTTTCTTCCTTCTGCTGAGCGATCATCGCATCGATGTCAACAGTAACTGCCTCGTCGTCACCGTTTCCCTTGGTGGGAACTACGATCTCGTCATCATTCTCAGCATCCTTCTTGGCCTTCTCTTCCTCGTTCTTAAGAGCCTTCACAGAAAGAGAAATCTTGTTGTTCTCCGGATTAAAGTCAACGATCTTCGCGGTAACCTCATCGCCAACCTTCAGAACATCCGAAGGCTTCTCGATGTGCTCCTTGGAAATCTGAGAAACGTGAAGCAGAGCGTCAATGCCGGACTCCAGCTCAACAAATGCGCCGAAATCAGCCATACGTGCTACCTTTCCGGTAACGATCTTGCCGACAGCGTACTTGTCCTCAGCACCGATCCAGGGATTCTCATCAGGGAACTTCAGAGAAAGTGCAATCTTGCGACCATTGATATCCTTAACAAGAACACGAAGCTTCTGTCCAACCTTGAAGACCTTCTTCGGGCTCTCCACACGGCCCCAGCTCATCTCAGAGATGTGGAGCAGTCCGTCTGCACCGCCCAGATCTACAAATGCACCGAAGTCAGTAATATTCTTAACTGTACCCTCTACAACATCTCCAACCTGAAGAGACTCGAACAGCTTTGCAGCTGCCTCTTCTCTCTTGGCTGTCAGAAGCTGCTTGCGATCGCCGATGTAGCGACGTCTTCTCGGATTGTACTCTGTAACAACAAACTCGATCTCCTGACCAAGATACTTGGACAGATCCTTCTCATATGTATCGCTGACAAGGGAAGCCGGAATGAATACACGGATTCCTTCTACTACAACGCAGATACCGCCGGACAGAACCTGAGAAACCTCGGCCTTCAGGACGGTCTTGTTCTCAAATGCCTCCTCGATTACCTTGTTGCCGCGATCCAGAGCCAGTCTCTTATAAGAAAGAGCAACTGTTCCCTCGCGGTCATCAACCTTCAGGACCTTGACATCCAGCTTATCGCCTACGCTGAGCTTTGTGGTCAGATCCAGAGAGTTGTCATTGGAATACTCCTGACGGGTCAGGATTCCATCGCTCTTGTATCCGATGTTAAGAACGGCTTCTTCCGGCTTAACATCAATGACGGAACCTTCGACCACCTCTCCATTATGAATTGTCTTAAATGATGCGTCGAGCATCTGTTCAAAAGTCTGTTCTTCTGACATTACTTTGAACCTCCTCAATAATATTTTTCGGGGTCGAAGCCCCAGCGGTGATTCCGATGATCTTCTCGCCTCCTGACAGCGTAAGATCAAGATCCTCAACCGTCTGAATGAAATAGGTCTTCCGACATACGGCACTGCAGATCTCATAAAGCTTGGCGGTATTGGAAGATCCCCTTCCGCCGATCACAATCATAACATCTGCCTGTTCCGCAATCCGGCGAGCCTCTGTCTGTCGCTCACTGGTAGCGTTGCAGATAGTCTCATTCGTCTCGATATTGTATCCTTTTTGCGCAATTAAAGCAACAATTTTTTCAAATTTTTCTGCATTAAAAGTCGTCTGTGCTACGATACAGACCGTTTTGTCCGGATCTGCTTCGTAACTGCGTGCTTCCTCCTCCGTCTCAATGACCGTTGCCGGTGTGCTGCTCCATCCCACAGTGCCTTCCGTCTCAGCATGGCCGTGGTTTCCGATGATAACAATCTGCTTGCCATCTGCGCTGGCCATTTTCACAATTTCATGAATCTTCTTCACAAAGGTACAGGTTGTATCCACCACCTGCGAATTCCCGGCATTCAATGTATCCCACGTATCCTTGCTGACACCGTGCGAACGGATAACAATCGTCCCGCCGTTCTGCACAGCGGCCTCTTCCACGCTATTGAGAATGCCCACGCCCTTCCTGCGCAGCTCCTCCACCACATTCTCATTGTGGATGATAGGGCCAAAGGTGTTGATCGGACCGCTGGTCTTTTTCTCGATTTCGCGGTACACGGTGTTCACCGCATTCTGTACGCCAAAGCAAAACCCCGCCGTGGCTGCGGTAATCACCTGAGGTCTGCCAAGCTTTTGTGCAGCCAGGTTCAGAACTGCCTCCGTCACCTGATCCGCCGTCATGTCCGTCGAATCAATAAGAACCGCATCCTCTGCCTGCCGCAGCGGCGAAGCCGCTCTTGTCATATCACGGTGATCACGCTCTGCTATGTCCGCCTTAATCTTTTCCAGATCAAGATCATCCTTAGATTTATTGGCACCGGCCCTGGCCGCCTTCTGATTTTCAATATAGCGGCGTTTTGCTCTGCCCTCCACACTGGCTGTCAGATACACCTTTACCTGTGCCCCGGGCAATACCACTGTCCCGATATCTCTGCCATCCATAACAACATTCTGTCTGGATGCCAGTTCCTTTTGCAGCTGCACAAGCTTGGCGCGAATTTCCGGTACAGCGGAGATGATGCTGGCCATCGCACTCACTTCCTCCGTGCGAAGGTAGGCATTGACGTTTTCTCTCTCAAGCAGAACAACCTGCTCCCCGTTTTCGTACACGATTTCAATCCGAATATCCGCACATAGCTTCAGCGCCTCTTTCTCAAAAGCCGCCTTCGCCTCTGCACTGTCCTCCGCCGGCTTTTTAAGTCCCTTCCGGATCAGAAAAAGCGCCATTGCGCGGTACATAGCTCCGGTATCCACATAGACAAATCCCAGCTGTGCTGCCGCCTTTTTGGCAACGGTACTTTTCCCGGCACCGGCCGGCCCGTCAATTGCAATGTTAAATGCCTTCTCCATCTCTCCCTCTCTATCCTGAATATCGTCTTCCACAGAGTATTTCATTTTCGCATAGGCTCTGAATCATTTATATACTGTTGGGGAGCCAAAAAACTACTGCCCGGCAGCACTTTCACCGGCCAGGTGTCCTGTCGACCATGCAATCTGGAGGTTGAATCCTCCCGTGTAGGCATCCGTATCCAGCACCTCCCCGGCAAAATACAGGTTTTGCACCTTTCTGGCCTCCATGGTGGAAGGATTAATTTCCCGAACCTGAATTCCTCCCGCCGTTACAATGGCTTCCGAAAAACCTCTTGTTCCTAC
>CAVFRZ010000037.1:0-13234 GCA_963624875.1 Anaerovibrio sp. | reverse complement strand
ATTTGCCTGCAAGCAGTCAATTCACGTTGAAATATGGCAGGTGCTGAACAGATACTTCAAAATCAGCCTTAGAAATGCAAGCATTTCACGTCTGATTTGTGAAATTTTGCTTGGCTCTGAATAGTTATAAAAAATTCACGAATGGATTGTGAGAGTATCGCGTATACTACTATATGAACGCTGATTAGAGAAATGCTTTAATCAGCGTTTCACTGATTACCCGATAACAACGGCACCAGGAGGAAATCATATATGGCAATACAGGACGAAATTCGTGAGCAGAGGGGAAAACTGAAGGGAAAGGGAATAAAGGCGCATCTGGCCTGGTTCTGGGAATACGAGAAAAGTCCGACCATTGTGGTCCTTGTCGTGGCAGCCATCGGGATATCGCTGATCTATCATTATGCAACCTACAAGCCGTATGCGTTCGGAACGATGTTCTTGAATGCGTCCCTGCAGGATGGTCAGCAGGAAACGCTGGAGGCGGAATTTCTGGATTACGCGGGAATGGATTCCTCGAAGGAGGACGTGTTTGCGGACCTTATGGAATCATTGACACCGGGGGACAATTCGTCATCCCAGTACGATATCTATGCTGTTCAGAAGATTATGGCGGAGACGGCAGCCCAGCAGATCGATACGGCGGTTATGGATGCCTGGTATTTCAGACAGTATGCGTACAACGGAGAATTTCTGGATCTGACGACGGTTTTGGACGAGGAGACAATGGCGAGATACCAGGATCGTATTTTTTACATCGATCAGGCGGAGGCAAGGAGGCAGCAGGAGGCAAACGATGATGTGAGCTCAGAGGATTCCGAAGCGGCCAATGCTGCGGATTACGACGAAAAGGCGCAGGCGAGTCAGAGTGAGGCACAAAGCTGGGAAAGCCTTGCGAATTTTACGCTGCCGGATCCGGAGCAGATGGAGGAGCCGGTTGCTGTTGGCATCTGGTGCAACGATGCACCCTATATTCAGAAGAACGGAAACTATGACAGCACGGCTTGTGTGTTCGGCATTGTTGCGAACACAGAGCATCCGGAAACCTGCAAGCTGTTTCTTGAATATTTATATGAAAAGTAATAAGATAGCGTAAACTATTGTCGGATGTTGAGGTGTATGCATGGAGCTTGGAATCATTGAAGTAGTGGTCCCCCGCAAGAAGAACGGCCTTATGGGCCTTGCAAAGGGGTTATGTGTGGCAGCGGCGGCGATTTTTCTGCTGGCCGGGCTGGCGCTGATGAGCATTATCGGCCTGTGGGCACTGATTCCGCTGGCACTTGGCGTTGCGGCAATTGTGGGAGCATATTTTGCTTCGATGAACAGCAACATCGATTATGAGTACTCTTTGGTCGACCGCGAGCTTCGCGTGGCGAAGATCCTGAACAAGGAACGCAGAAAGGCAATGGCTCAGTACGATCTGGACAAGCTGGAGATTCTTGCTCCTGTCAGTGCTCATGAGCTGGACAGCTACCGCGGACGGCAGAATGTGAAGGAGTCCGACTATTCCACTCACGATGATGCCAGAAAGGATACAACCTACTGGTGCTTCCTGGAGGGGAATCAGAAGATTGTGCTGGATCTTGCAGATGAGGACGGAAAGCGTCTCCTGAATGCGGTGAAGATGTTCGCTCCCCGCAAGGTATATATGGCATAATTGTACAAGAGGATAATAAGCAGGATGCGTGCCAAAAGGCGCGTGTCCTGTTTCTTATATCGTAACTATTCATAACCCATTTGCAAAAATGTGCATGAGAACAGGGAAGGAGAGAATATGGCAACTATTATCGGAGATGCAATCACATTTGATGATGTCCTGCTGGTTCCTTCGTATTCGACCGTTGTGCCGAATCAGGTTGATGTCAGCACCAACCTTACGAAGAAGATCCGTCTGAACATTCCTATGATGAGTGCCGGAATGGACACGGTTACCGAGGACCGCATGGCGATTGCGATGGCAAGACAGGGTGGCATCGGTATTATTCATAAGAATATGTCCATTCAGGATCAGGCAGATCAGGTTGACAAGGTAAAGCGTTCGGAGAATGGTGTCATTGCCGATCCCTTCTACCTTTCTGCGGATCATACACTGGCCGATGCAGAGGATCTGATGCGCAAGTTCCGGATCAGCGGTGTCCCGATTACCGAGGGCAAGAAGCTGGTCGGTATCATTACCAACCGTGATCTGAAGTTTGAGACCGATTACACCAAGA
Organism: Anaerovibrio sp.; assembly: GCA_963624875.1. GTDB lineage: Bacteria > Bacillota > Clostridia > Lachnospirales > Lachnospiraceae > CAG-791. The sequence goes on along the minus strand of CAVFRZ010000037.1, from coordinate 11,021 downwards.
AGATCAGCGAGGTCATGACCTCGGAGAACCTGGTTACGGCACACGAGGGAATCACTCTGGAAGAGGCCAAGAAGATCCTGGCTGCCTCCAAGAAGGAGAAGCTTCCGATCGTGGATGACAACTACAACCTGGTGGGCCTCATTACGATCAAGGATATTGAGAAGACCATCAAGTATCCTCTTTCCGCGAAGGACTCCATGGGAAGACTTCTGTGCGGCGCTGCCGTCGGCATCACGGCCAATGTTCTGGACCGCGTAGAGGCACTGGTAAAGGCCAAGGTTGACTGCGTCGTTCTGGATTCTTCCCACGGACATTCAGAAAACGTTCTTCGGTGTCTGAGCATGATCAAGGATGCTTATCCGGAGCTGGATGTGATCGCGGGCAACATTGCTACCGCAGAAGGCGCTGAGGATCTGATTAAGGCAGGCGCGGATGCGGTTAAGGTGGGTATCGGACCGGGTTCCATCTGCACCACACGTGTCGTAACAGGATGCGGTGTTCCGCAGGTTACCGCGATCATGAATGCCTATGAAGCGGCGAAAAAGTACGACATTCCGGTTATTGCCGACGGCGGTATCAAGTATTCCGGCGATATGGTGAAGGCACTGGCTGCCGGTGGAAACCTCTGCATGATGGGGTCGATCTTTGCAGGATGCGAGGAGTCCCCGGGAGCAACCGAGCTCTTCCAGGGAAGAACCTACAAGGTATATCGTGGCATGGGCTCCATCTCCGCCATGGAGAACGGCTCAAAGGATCGCTATTTCCAGGAGAATGCCAAGAAGCTCGTACCGGAAGGCGTCGAGGGACGTGTTGCATACAAGGGACTTGTAGAAGACACAGTATTCCAGCTCATGGGCGGCATTCGCTCCGGTATGGGACTCACCGGCTCACACAATATTAAGGAGCTGCAGGAGAACGGAAAATTTGTCAAGATTTCCAATGCTTCGCTGCGTGAGAACCATCCGCATGACATTCAGATCACGAAGGAAGCACCGAACTACAGCGTAAATGAGAAGTAAGAAGGCAAGACGGATATAAAGCGGCAGGCTCCTTAGGTAAACGATGATGAAAGCGTTTACCGCGCGGCGGAGCCTGCGGCAATTGCTTATGAGGAAGATATGAGTACAGATGACATCAAGCGCACGGAGAATGGATCGGAACGGATCGATTCTCTTAACGGCGAGAATAAGAACTTCATTGAGCTGGAGATCGACAAGGATCTGGCGGAGGGACGGTATGATCATGTACAGACCCGCTTCCCGCCGGAGCCCAACGGCTATCTGCACATCGGACATGCCAAGAGCATTCTTCTGAACTACGGACTTGCCAAAGAATACGGCGGCAAGTTCAACCTCCGCTTTGATGATACGAATCCGACCAAGGAAAAATCTGAATTTGTAGAGTCGATCAAGGAGGACGTGGCATGGCTGGGAGCGGACTATGAGGACCGTTTGTTCTTTGCCAGCAACTATTTTGACCGGATGTATGAGACTGCCGTGAAGCTGATCCGCAAGGGAAAGGCATACGTGTCCGATCTTACAGCCGAGCAGATGCGGGAGTACCGCGGCACACTGACGGAGCCCGGCAAGGATGATCCGAACCGCGAGCGGCCGGTGGAAGAGAACCTTCGCCTTTTTGAGCAGATGAAGGACGGCGTCTTTGCTGACGGAGAGAAGACGCTTCGGGCCAAAATAGATATGGCCTCCTCCAACATCAACATGCGCGATCCGATCATCTATCGTGTAGCACACCTTTCTCACCAGAACACAGGTGATAAGTGGTGCATCTATCCGATGTATGATTTTGCACATCCCATTGAGGATGCCGTCGAGGGAATCACCCACTCGATCTGCACACTGGAATTCGAGGATCACCGGCCTCTTTATGACTGGGTGGTTCGCGAGGCGGAATTTGTGCAGCCGCCCCGTCAGATTGAGTTCGCCAAGCTCTATCTCAAGAACGTGGTTACCGGCAAGCGGTACATCAAAAAGCTGGTGGAGGAAGGCATTGTGGACGGCTGGGATGATCCCAGACTGGTTTCCATATCCGGCCTTCGCCGCAGAGGGTATACGCCCTCTGCCATCAAGAAATTCGTCGACATGGCAGGCGTATCCAAGAGCCAGTCGGTCAACGAGATGGCAGCGCTGGAGTATTGCATTCGCGAGGACTTAAAGCCTGCCTGCAGCCGGATGCTGGCGGTTCTGCATCCTTTGAAGCTTGTCATTGACAACTATCCGGAAGGACAGAGTGAGGAGCTGGAGGCACCCAACAACCTGGAGAATGAGGCGCTGGGAAGCCGGACCATCACCTTCTCCCGCGAGCTGTGGATTGAAGCGGATGACTTCATGGCAGAGCCGGTTCCGAAGTACAAACGGCTCTATCCCGGAAATGAGGTACGCCTCATGTACGCGTACTTTGTGAAGTGCGTTTCCTACGAGACAGATGAGAACGGTAATGTAACTGTGGTACATGCGACCTATGATCCGGAAACGAAGTCGGGCAGCGGCTTTGAGGGACGGAAGGTGAAGGGAACCATTCACTGGGTCAACGCGCAGGATGCCGTGAAGCTTCCTGTGCGGCTGTATGAGAATATTATCGATGAGGAGAAGGGTGTCTACAATGAAGATGGCTCCCTGAATCTGAATCCGAACAGCTTAGAAGAGCTGGATGCATGGTGCGAGCCTGCATTGAAGAATGCGAAGGCCTTTGACCGGTTCCAGTTTGTCCGCAACGGATTCTTCTGCGCAGACAGCAAGGATTCCGGGGAGGGCCTGCCGGTGTTCAATCGAATTGTCTCCTTAAAGAGCTCGTTTAAGCTGCCTAAATAAGGACAGGCTTGTTCGCAATTCGTCCGGTATGTCCGGCATATGTACAGTAGTAAGGGGCTTCTTCCGGAGAGAAATTCCGGAGGGAGCCTTTTGTTTAAGGTAGTGATTTTTTATTAGTCGCGGTGTCTGCGTGAGCAGGCATGGTTATTTCAGTACTCATCTCAACTTTGATGCAATATGGACCTTAGCTTTCCCTTGACACCGGGTGACGGGCGTCACCTGTATCAGCAAATCTATGAATACATTCGGGAGGAAATTCGTACGGGACGCCTTGCTGCCGGCGAAAAGCTTCCCGCAACCAGGCAGCTGGCTGCCAATCTGCAGATCGCCCGGACGACGGCGGAGCTTGCATATGCGCAGCTGGAGGAGGAAGGGTATCTGGTTATCCGGCGAGGGAGCGGTGCCTATGTCAGCGAAATTTCCAATATTCCCGAGGTAACGCAGGAATACGGAAAAGAGTACGCCGGGGTCTTCCGGAATGAGAAAGGAGAAGGCCCGGTGCCGGAGGAAGAAGAAAACGTTCCTGTCGCCGGCGGCTTCGACGGAGCCGGACTGATCGACTTTTCTCCGCGAACAATTGATATGTCGATGTTCCCGTATGCCACCTGGCGCCGGATCCTCCGGGGGATCCTGACCGGGGACCGATCGGATCTGTTCCGCAGAGGCGATCCGAAGGGGGATCTGAGTCTTCGCACGACAATTGCCCATTACCTCCACCTGTCCAGAGGGTGTGTATGCGACCCGGAGCAGGTCATCATCGGAGCCGGAAACGATTATCTTCTGATGGTGTTGGCCATTCTTCTTCGCGATGGCGATGAGAGCGGAAGTCTGCGAATCGCCATGGAGCGATACACCTATCTGCGGGCGGCACGAGTACTGCAGGCGGAGGGCTATGGAATCGAAGAGATTGGAAGTGACGCCGGCGGGATTGTGGTAAAAGGCGAGGAGGGCAGCCTGGAGGCCTCCGGCTGCCGGCTGGTGTATACGATGCCGACCAGACAGTTCCCCACCGGCGTAGGGATGCCCTACCCGCGAAGAGCGGAGCTTTTGGCCTGGGCTCGTGCCGGAGGGCAGCGATACATCATCGAGGATGATTATGACTCGGAATTTAAGTATCGCGGACGGCCGGTGCCTTCACTGCAATCTACTGACCAAAGCGGTCAAGTGATTTATATCGGTACATTTTCCAAGTCCATTGCACCGGCAATTCGTGTCAGCTACCTGATTCTGCCTAAGCGGCTTTTGCCGGCGTATGAGCGGCGCGCGGGCTTCCTGTCCTGTACGGTGCCGCGGCTGGACCAGGCTATTTTAGAAGAATTCATCCGGGACGGTTATTTTGAACGGTATCTGAACCGAATGCGCAACCGATATAAGGCCAAGCATGATCGCATGCTGGAGCTCCTTTCGCCTTTTGAAACGCGATTTAAAATTACAGGGCAGGGGGCAGGGCTCCATCTTGTCCTGGAGCAGGAGCCGGAAGAAGGATATAGAGCTGGGCAGTGGGAGCAGGTACTGACAGCAAAGGCAAGAGAGCGAGGTGTCCTGGTCTACCCCATGGAGGAGCAGCGGCTGGAGGCTTCCGGGACTGCAGATCAGGATCCGTTGAAAAATAAGAACCAGCCGTCCAGAATTCTTTTGGGATATGCAGCCCTGTCGGAGGATGAAATGCAAAAGGGAATGGAAGGACTGGCACTGGCCTGGAGAATATGAGAAAATGCAGGCAGAAGGTTCGTGTTGAAATGCGACAGGTGCTGAAGCAATCATGCCTGCTCGAGCAGGCACCACCACGAATTAAACATCTGCTGGTATCTGGTGAGGTAAAAACTATGAGTGAGATGATGCGGCGCAGCCATGAGCTTCGAGATGATCCTGCCGTACATTACAACTGTGCGCAGGGCGTATTTATTCCGTTTGCGGAGAAAATGGGGCTGACCAAGGAGCAGGCCAATGCCATCACGCAGAATTTCGGCGCCGGCATGAGGGCCGGCATGACCTGCGGAGCGATTACAGGCGGTCTGATGGTACTGGGACTGTACGGTGTCGGGGAGCCGAGGGATGCGGTGGAGTTCATTCACCGCGTCAGCGATCTGCACGAAGGCCGCACGCAGTGCAAGGAGCTTCTGGCTGCGGAGGTAAAGAGTGCGGATCAGAAAAAGCCGCACTGTGATGCCATGGTATATGAGGCGGTTCAGGCAGCAGAGGACATGCTGCGGGAGAGAGGAATTACTGTGGGTTAAGGATAGACACAGAATCCGGATGCACAGCAATATGCCGAAATGAACAGCAATTCAGAGTCAGGAAGGAAAACCGTGCAGCAGCGCTGCTGCGGACAGACCCGGAATAGGGATCGAAAGTGATGCGGGAAGATTGGAAAGATCTTCCCGCATCTTTTTTGTATCTCCATGTAGTATTTTCGGATGAATGGGTAGTATATAGGTGAAACCGATATCCGTTGGAAGGCAACAGAATGGTTGCCGACAACATCTGAGATGGCCATCAGATCACACAAAAGGAACAAAGCGACATGCTTGAGGATGCAAAAATAATAGAACTCTTTTTTAACCGGGACGAGCGGGGAATTTCTGAACTGGACAGCAAGTACGGGAAGCTGTTTCACAAGCTCTCCTACAATATCCTGCAGGACAGGGAGGATGCGGAGGAGTGCGTTAACGATTCCTATCTGGGGGCATGGTACAAAATTCCTCCGGAAAAGCCATTTTCCCTGGCAACATATATTTGCAAGATTGTCCGTAATCTGTCTCTTAAAAAATATTACGGCGATACCGCTCAAAAAAGAGACAGCCGGCTCTGCGTTGCGCTGGAGGAAATGGAAGACTGTCTTGCGGACATGAACGGACCGGAAGCACAGATGGAGGCACAGGAGCTGTCTGCGCTTCTGGAAAAATTTCTGGACACACTGACAGAGGAGAACCGCGTTATTTTCCTGCGGCGGTATTGGTTTGGAGAAAGCTGCAGGGATATCGGAGAGTATGTGGGGCTGACAGAAAAAAATGTATCCGTGCGTCTCACCAGAATTCGCGGAAAGATGAAGAGCTTTATGAATGAACAGGAGGCATACGTATGAATGCAAAGATCTTTGCAGAGGCAATGAACCGGATTGGTGATAACTACATTCTGGAGGCACTGCATTACAAAAAGAAAAAGACATCCAATGTCTGGATCCGCTGGTGCGGACTGGCGGCTTGTGCGTGTGTAATTGCAGTCATAGGAGCAGTCACTGTGTTTAACAACGCAGGCACCAGGAAACCAAATCCGCAGATGGTGCAGGTGGCCAATCCGCTCATCGAGGTCAGCTCTGCAGATGAAATGAAGGGATATCTGGATTTCACCGTTCCCGTCCTGGATAAGGAGGTTCAGAATTATATTGTAATTGTTATGGACAATTATCCGTCCATCGGACAGATTGATTATGCAGATGGATCCGAATATCGCATTCAATACGGAAGCGGCGACATCAGCGGCATATATGGAGGCATTCTGACGGATACCAGACAGGCGGATCAGGTGGAAGTTTCGTATTATACATTTGACAATGTGGGAACCGAGGTGACTTATGCAACCTGGGAACAGGGAGGGTATACCTTCAGTTATGTCTATACCGGAGACGGAGAGAGCGAGATTCAGCAGCTGATCGAGAAGTTTAATGAGATCTGATATCAGGCAGTTCCGGGTGACATCTTTGCCGGTACGGATGTGAAGCATCATTTGGCCGTTTGACAGCTTAAAAAAAGTGCGTCATAATGGCAGGTATTCAAGACGGTTTAATTTGAATTCCGGTGGCGGCGACAGTGTGCGGTGACCCGGCTTATAACGAAAGCGTACAAGGGCGTACAGAGTAAAATCTGTACGTCCTTTTTGTGTATGTGCCAGCCACACTGAGGGTTTCTTAAATGCGAGGAGAAATTCGCGTATGCGATTCCTTCTTGATCATATGCAATGAGGGAGGATTTGAGTATGGACTATACGAATCTGCAGCTGCTTGGCCGAAAGGAGAGCATCAATGAGCTGCTCGCGCGGTACGGGGTGAAATTCGGCATTTATAAGAATCATACCTTTCATGAGCAGCTGTTTCCGTTTGATCCTATTCCGCGTGTCATAGAGAAGAAGGAATTCGACTATCTTGAGCGAGGCCTGACACAACGCGTGACGGCACTGAATCTTTTCATTCAGGACATCTATCATGAGAAAAAGATTATTCGAGACGGTGTTGTACCGGAGGAATTCGTATATGCCGGCAGCGGATATATGGCACAGTGTGAGGACGTTACACCGCCGAAATCCGTGAGCACGCACATCGCCGGAATTGATCTGGTGCTGGGCAAGGACAATGAATGGTATATTCTGGAGGACAACCTGCGGGTCCCTTCCGGCGCTTCCTATCCGCTGATGGCCAGGAGCCTGGAGCGAAAGGCATCGCCCGAAACCTTTCACGATGTGCCGATTGAGGACAACCGCGATTATCCAAAGCTCCTCCGGAAGGTGATGGACTATGTCTCCACCGGCGGAATTCCGGTTATCCTAACGCCCGGAAGGTACAACGCCGCTTACTTTGAGCATTCCTATTTGGCAGAGCAGACGGGAGCCGTCCTGGTGAACGGTCACGAGCTGCGCGCCGAGGATGATTACCTTTACTTTATCGATTATTCCGGCAGAAAGCAGCGCGTCGGCGTCGTGTATTCCCGTATTTCTACGGAGTATCTGGATCCTCTTAATTTTAATTCGGAGTCACTGATCGGCATTCCGCACATCTACGATGTATACAAAAAGGGAAATGTCGCCATTATGAACGCACCTGGAAACGGCGTTGCGGATGACAAGGGCATTTATTACTTTGTACCGAAGATGATTCAGTACTACCTGGGAGAGGAAGCCATCCTTAAAAATGCGCCGACCTACCTTCCGTATTATGAGGAGGACATGAAGTTCGTGCTGGAGCATTTCGACAGGCTGGTTCTGAAGGATGTCGCCGAAGCCGGCGGGTACGGTGTTGTTTTTGCAGATAAGATGACGGCGAAGGAGAAGGAGGATTTCATCGCACTCCTTCGAAAGGAGCCGAGACGCTTCATTGCACAGGAGGTCATTGATTTTCAGGACATTGACATCATGGACAAGTGCGGCATGGTGCCCAGAAAGGCAGACCTGCGCGCATTCGTGCTGATGAGTGATCAGGCAAGAGTCTGGAAGAGCGGCCTGACAAGGTATTCCACGAATCCGGATTCCTTTATTGTTAACTCATCCCAGGGAGGAGGTTTTAAGGACACATGGGTATTATCTCGTTAGAACAAAAGGACAGTATTCTCTGGCTGGGACGGTACACGGAGCGCGTGTACACGACGATTCGATTTTTTTCGCAGTATTATGATCGGATGATCGACGGCGAGCTGGATATTCACGAGGAGTTCTGCGCAAGGCTGGAGATTCCGGACATCTATACCGGCAGGGAGGACTTCCTGCGCAGCTACTGCTACAGCAGGGAAAACATAGATTCCATCGCCAGCAATCTTTCAAGAGCCTATGACAATGCCATTGTGCTGCGGGAGATGCTGGGGACGGAGACGCTGTGCTATGTGCAGCTGGCATCCTATGAAATGCAGAAGGCAGCCGTCTCGGATTCACCGATGATGGAGCTGCAGAAGGTTATGGACAATATCGTTGCCTTCTGGGGCAGCGCAGATGACTCCATTGACGATGTGCAGGTACGGGATATTCTGGTCACCGGCCGGCGCATTGAGCGGGTCGATCTGTACGCGAGGCTTCGCGTTGGACGGGATGAAATCCGCCGCTTTGTCATGCGGCTGTCTGCACGGCTCAAGCGATCGGGCCTTCCGTACGCACCGGAGCATCTGGAAAAGATGCTGATGGATGCATCCCTTCCGGAGCCGGATTACGACGGCATCATCCGTGCCGTAGAAAGCCTGTGAGAGAGAACAACTGCACGCAGGAACGCCAGGTTCGCTTTCGGTATCGAATGGAGCTCTTTTTCGATGGGAAGGTGCAGGACCATCATTACACGCTGAAGTGCCTGCCGGAAACGAACCTTCGGCAAAAAATTGTCCGTATGGAAACCAAGCTGCTTCCGGAGGGGTGTCACTGGGAATCCAGTGATGCCTTTGGCAACCGGGAGCTTCTTGGCGTGTTAAGGGAGCCGCATGAGAGCTTCCGCGTTCTGGTCGAGGGAGAGGTTCTGCTTGTGAAGGAACTTTCGGAGGCAGGCGCCGGGGCGGCACCGACGTTGAAATTATCAGAGGGGATTGCCCTGTACCCCGAAGAGGCGGTGAATCCGGATAAGCTCGGAATATACCGGTATCCCACAAGGCTTACGAGACCCGGTGAACGGATTCTGGCCTATTATGAGGAGATTTTGGCGAAAGCCGGTCGGGGGGCGTCTTATACCGATAAGGCCGCTGATGATGGTTCGATGCAGACAGATCAGCAGCCGCGAACGGAGCATCTGCCGCAGAGTCAGAGCGGCGGGGGGGACTATTGCCGAAAGAATGTATGCGGCACGGCGTCGTTTGCCGTCTTCATGATGCACCGTCTGCATGCGGATTTTGCATACCGGAAGGCGGCAACGGATGTGACCACAACGGCGGAGCAGGCGCTGGAGCGAGGGGGCGGTGTCTGCCAGGATTACGCGCAGATCTTTCTGGCTCTGCTGCGGCTGGCCGGTATTCCGGCAAGATATGTCACAGGGATTCTGGAGGGCGAAGGACAGAGCCATGCATGGGTGGAGATTGCGCTGGGCGGATACTGGTACGGGCTGGATCCGACCAATGACTGCGCGGTGGCATATGCCCATGTAAAGATCGGCTCCGGCAGGGACTTTGCGGACTGCAGGATCAGTCAGGGCGTGTTTTTTGGTGCCGCGCGCCAGAAGCTTTCGGTGGAGGCTCTTGTGCAGGAAATCGCCGACTAACCGCCGGATTTGTCAAAGAATTTGCTGCTTTGCAGCGCAAACCTGGCATGGGAGACGCGTTAATCGGTGCTTCCCTAAATAACAACCAACAGTAGCGGAGAATAGAGAATATGATTCAGACAATTACAAGTGTGGAACTTCCGGTCTGTGAGGACCTGATGATCCGCAAGAACCGGCTGGGCCGGGACGGGGGACGGCGGATCTCCATCGTTACCGGCGTTCACGGCGATGAGCTGGAGGGACAGTTTGTTGCGTATGAGCTGGCAAGACGCCTGCAGGAGGCGCCGGAGAAGCTGACCGGGATCGTAGACATTTATCCGGCGATGAATCCGCTGGGAATCGATACCATCAGCCGCGGGCTCCCCGGCTTTGACCTCGATATGAACCGGATTTTCCCGGGCTCTGAGGAAGGAGACATGAACGAGCATATCGCCGATGAGATCCTCGCGGATCTGTGCGGTTCGGATCTGGTGATCGATATCCATGCGAGCAACATCTTTCTGACAGAGCTGCCGCAGATCCGCATCAACGTGCTTCATGAGAAAAAGCTTCTGCCGTATGCAGCCCTGATGAACGTGGATTTTATCTGGGTGCACCAGAATGCCACGGTCCTGGAATCGACGCTGGCCTACAGCCTCAACAGCCGCGGAACGCCGACACTGGTGGTGGAGATGGGCGTGGGGATGCGCATTACCAGGGAGTACGGAATGCAGCTTGTGGACGGTATTTTTCATACGATGAAGCGGCTGGGAATCTGGCAGGGAGAGGACTGCGAGGTGCGAAAGCCCCTGGTGTCCAACCAGCCGGACGGCGTGGACTTTCTGAATGCGCCGGTGTCCGGGATATTCATCAAGGAGCTGGAGGTCGGAAGCCACGTTTGCGAGGGAGAACGTCTCGGCATCCTGGTGAATCCGCTGTCCGGAGAAGAGCTGAGTGTGGTACGGGCCGAGCACGAAGGGCTTCTGTTTACCACGCGTGAGTATCCGGTGGTGCAAATCGGGTCCCTGATGGGACGGATTCTGAGACAGTAGGGGGCGAAAATGGAAAAGATATCCGTATATTCCTTTCATTCCCTGTACCGGGATGAATTCAAGGTAGAAGGCTTTCGCTTCGGAAGCGGAGAAAAGGCATTGTGCATCGTAGGAAACCTTCGGGGCAACGAGTACCAGCAGCTGTATACGGCGGCTCACCTGGTCGCAAGATTAAAGGATCTGGAGGCAGAGGGACGTCTTGCAAAAGGAAAGGAAATCCTGGTG
>CAVFRZ010000036.1:0-13367 GCA_963624875.1 Anaerovibrio sp. | reverse complement strand
AAAAGGAAAGCTGCGTAGCAGCGATTTTGCGAATGGGCTCTGAATAGTTACCGAAAATTTAGGTGTTTTTGAGTTCAACGACATAAAGATACAGGCATAGGATTTAATATGGAACTGAGAGTAGAAGGGGAAGGCGCAGACAGCTACGAGGAAGTCATGCTGATCTATAACGGAGCACTGCGCCAGATGCAAACCAAGCTGAACATATTGAATGAAGAGTTTCAGCATGCGCACAATTACAACCCGATCGAGCACATCAAGGCGAGACTGAAGACGCCGGAGAGCATCGTGAAAAAGCTTCGCCGTCATGGCTATCCGTCAACACTGGAGAACATGGTGAAGTACTGCAATGATATTGCCGGTGTTCGCGTTATCTGCGATTTTACATCGGATATTTATAAGATAGCGGACATGATCAGCAATCAGAGCGACATACGCGTGCTGGCGATCAAGGACTATCTGGTCAGCCCCAAGCCAAGCGGCTACAAGAGCTACCATATGATTGTGACAGTGCCGGTGTATTTGTCTGACCGCATCGTGGATACAAAGGTGGAAATCCAGATCCGAACCATTGCAATGGACTTTTGGGCCAGCCTGGAGCACAAGATTCAGTATAAATTCACCGGGGACGTGCCGTCCTCCATTGCGGAGGAGCTGCTCGAGTGCGCACACATGGTGTCCAATCTGGATGAAAAGATGCTGTCATTGAATAACGAGATTCTGGAAATGAGTGCAGAGGAAGCGTCCGGGAAAAGAAACTGAGCGAACACAAAACCGTATAAAAGAGGAGTGCCCGGGGGCCTTTCGGCTCCCGGGCTTATTATGAAAAAATCATCAAACTGTCGTTTGCTTTGATGATTACAATATAGCAGTTGAGTATGAACAAAATATGAACGAAGCATGAATATATGTGAACATTATACAAAATCGAAGTAAAGAAAAGAATACTATGTGTCAAAATGACGAATGTGGTGAATACCTGCATTCATTGTAAAAGTGATGGTATGATGTTATCATAAACCCTGATTAGGCGAATACAGGACACAGCCTGAGAACAGGCCGGAGGGAATCAGTCCATGAGCGATACATTTATGCAGGAAGTACAGGAAGAAGAGAATTCCATCGAGGAACTGGAAAAGAGAATGCAGCAATCTACCGGTGTAGGAGAGACGGTTGCTGATGACATGATCCGCGCCAATGAAGAGGCACAGGCCCTGGAGGTGGAAGCGTTAAAGGAAGCGGTTGTAGCTTATCAGCGGCAGATCGATGAGCTCAGGGAGCTCTATGAGAAAAACAGTGCGCTTGTAGATGATATGCGCAAGATGAGCCTGGAGACGACCAAAGGCGTGCAGGATGTGATGAAGGCATCTGCGCAGGCGCTTGCGGACAACGGAAAGGCTTTTCAAAATGTGGATTTTTCCGAACTGCAGGAAGAGAATAAGGCCGTCCTGGAGGAGAAGATCAATGCCCTGAATGAAAAGCTGAATGCGTCCCTGACAGAGAGTCAGGCCAAGCTTTCGGATATGCTGCAGCAGTCGGATGATTTTGCACATAAGGAAAACGTGCGCGTATACCGCAATGTACAGGCAGCAACAGAGCTTCTTCTGAACAAGCAGGCCGAAGAGCTAAAGGAACTTCTTACGGACAAGGATGCATCCGCGCAGACAAAGCCCAATGGAGTACAGATTTCGACACTGGTGATTGTTGCTGTGTGTGCAGTGTTGGAAGCGCTGGATGCTTTTGGAATTCTGAATCTGTTTTTGCGCTGATTTGTATACATGATTTTCCGTATATTTCACAATGAGAAGAAAACTGAATTTCTATTCCTGACGACCTGTCTGGCGGTGCTGGTGGGCAGCCTGTTTTTTTGGCCGAACTATACGGGACTTCACGGAGAAAACGACAACCTCTTTACCATTTATCTGAATGGGGAAGAGGTTGGTGTTGTTGGTACAGAAGAAGAGGCCAGAGACTGTTACCTGATAGCCCGGCGCGAGATTGCTAAGACCAGCAGCGACATGATCTTCATTGATGCGGATCTGCAGGTGGAGGGACAGCAGGTTTCCTGGGGGACCACGGATACCCAGGAGGATATCGTTGCCAGGATGAAGTCGGTGCTGTCTACCTACGAGCTCTTTACGCTGCAGCATTGCTACACGGTAAAGGTTGGCGAATATGTGTTCAATATGGCTTCTGTGGACGATATCAAGCAGCTTCTGAACGATGTACTCGAGCAGTATGACCCCGAGAAGGATTACATTGTCAACATTCTGTCCGATACAAGCCGTGAGGTGAACGCACTGACGTATCAGGTACTGACCACCGGCGAACAGGAGAAAAAGGAGGAGCAGCAGAACCAGCTCCCTTCCGCCGGCATTGAACAGGCCTTCTCGAAGCTCTTTGATGATGTAAAGCCGGCAGTCGGCATGGATTTTGAGGATTATGTCCTGGGTCTGCAGAGCATTGATTTCGGAGAGAAGATTGAGATTTCCGAAACGTATCTTCCATCCAATCTGGTGGCGACGCTGGAGGAGGCAGAGGCCGATGTCACCGGAGATGTGGCGCGCAGCGCAACCTATGAGGTGACCAGCGGCGATACACTCTCCGGCATCGCGGAAAAATACGGACTCACCACCCAGCAACTGGTATCCATCAATTCCCTTTCGGGAACGGATGCCATCATTCGACCGGGAGATGTTCTGAGTGTTACCGTAGCGGAACCGAAGCTGACGGTGCTCTATACCAATCAGGAATACTACGAAGAAGACTATACGGCAGAAACCATTTATAAAAAGAACGACGACTGGTACACCACAAAGTCGGAAGTGATTCAGGAAGGAAGCTCCGGACATCGGCGCGTTATTGCACTGGTGAATTATCGCGACGATACGGTGCAGAGCCGTGAAATCGTCAAGCAGGAGAATACGGTGGATGCGGTGCCGAAGATTATAGAAATCGGAACCAAGAATCCGCCGACCTATATATGGCCGGTATACGGCCGGGTTTCCTCCGGCTTTGGCGGCAGAAAAGCGCCAAAGGCCGGCGCGAGCACCTATCACAAGGGACTGGATATCGCTGTTGCTGTCGGAACGTCCGTTATGGCTACCAGCGGAGGAACGGTTACATCCGCAGGTTGGCAGTCCGGGTATGGATATGTGGTCTATATCGACCACGGGAACGGAGTCACCTCACGGTATGGACATTTGTCGAAGATACTGGTGAAGGTTGGACAGACGGTATCACAGGGAGACGTTATTGCGCGTTCCGGTAATACCGGTAACAGTACAGGCCCGCATCTGCATTTTGAGATTCGAGTCAACGGAACGGCGGTTAATCCGTATAATTACCTGTCCTAACGGTTCAGGGCCATTGCCGGCTTTGCTTGACGAGAGCATAAGACGGCAGTATTCTATTACGGACTTGTTACAAGGGGAGAGTATCCTTCGGAGAAAGATCCGGAGGATCAGATGATTAGGAGTTTAATGCATGGTGCATTATGTTGTGAAAGGCGGAAATCCTCTTTCCGGAGAGGTTGAGATTGGCGGTGCCAAAAATGCGGCATTGGCCATTGTTGCTGCCTCTATCATGGCTGATGAGCCGGTAACTATAGAGAATATTCCGGATGTTTCGGATATTCGTGCCATTATTGGTGCCATTGCGGAGATCGGTGCGGTTGTAGAGCACCCGCAGCTGCATACGTATGTCATCAATGGCGCAACCATCAAGGATGCACCGGTGGATACGGAAGCGGTCCGTAAGATTCGCGGCTCGTACTATCTGATTGGTGCGCTCCTTGGCAAGTACAAGAAGGCAGAGGTCGCTCTTCCGGGAGGCTGCAACATCGGCCTTCGTCCGATCGACCAGCACATCAAGGGATTTCGCGCGCTGGGGGCCAGCGTGCGGGTTGCGTCTCCGGGCATGATTGTTGCCAAGGCGGACGAGCTGGTGGGAAGCCATATCTACATGGATGTTGTGTCGGTAGGCGCAACCATCAATGTGATCATGGCGGCGGCGATGGCACAGGGGAATACCATCATCGAGAATGCGGCGAAGGAACCGCATGTGGTTGACCTTGCCAACTTCCTTAACAGCATGGGCGCACGCATCAAGGGCGCGGGAACCGATGTCATCCGCATTAAGGGCGTGGAGCGTCTGCACAAGACGACGTATTCCATCATTCCGGATCAGATTGAGGCCGGAACCTATATGTATGCTGCGGCAGCAACCCGCGGCGATGTTACCATCACCAATGTTATTCCCAAGCATCTGGAGTCCCTCACCGCAAAGCTGATTGAAGTGGGGTGTGAAGTGACAGAGTCCGACGATTCGGTTCGCGTTGTTGCGAAACGACGTCTGGAACATACGAATGTCAAGACCCTTCCGTATCCTGGCTATCCTACGGATATGCAGCCGCAGATCAGTGTTCTTCTGGGACTGTCCAGGGGAACCAGCATTGTGACGGAGAGCATTTTTGAGAACCGCTTTAAATACGTGGATGAGTTGACGAAGATGGGAGCTTCCATTCGCGTAGAGGGCAATACCGCCATCATTGACGGTGTGGAGAACTATAACGGCGCGAATTTAAGCGCACCGGATCTGCGCGCAGGGGCTGCGCTGGTAGCAGCTGCCCTGGCAGCCAATGGATATTCCGAGATCTATGACATTAAATACATCGAGCGAGGATATGAGCGGTTCCCGGAAAAGCTTCGGGCACTCGGTGCATGTATTGCCAAGGTCGATACCGCCGACGAGGAACGCCGGGCGGTCAATGAATTCAATTTCCGGATTGTCAGCTAAAGCTGACAGTGGAAATATAGCCTGCAGCCGGATAGACGGACCGCGGGCAGCAACTTAACATCTGAGTATTTTTCAGGGCAGGGTGCAATTCCCTACTGGCGGTACAGTCCGCGACCCTGTTTTATCCGAAAATCAGTTGGAATCTTACTGTTTTTGGGTAGGGCAGGCTGATTCGGTGAAACTCCGGAACCAACAGTACAGTCTGGATGGAAGAAAAATGATCAGAAGCCTCACCTTTCTGAACACTTTGAAAATGCTCAAGGTTCGTCACGTATGTGTGACAGAAAGGTGGATTTCATGTCTGATTATTCAAATGGCAAACGTTCCGGAAATGTTCGGTACATCACTGTAACCGGGGTATTGGCGGCCTGCGCCTTTCTCCTGCAGCTGATCGAAATTCCGATTCCGATGCTGATGCCAACCTTTATCAAATTCGATTTTTCGGATCTTCCCGCGTTGATTGGAAGCTTTGCTATGGGGCCGTTGTGCGGTATATTCATTGAACTGATTAAAAACCTGCTGCATGCGGGACTGGCCAGCGGATCCTTTGGCGTGGGCGAGCTTTCCAATTTTGTTCTGGGAGCCTTCTTTGTCGGGACTGCCGGCGCTGTGTACCGCTTCAATCGCTCCAAGAAGGGCGCACTGATTGCTTCCATCGCCGGTGCGGTGGTGATGGCACTGATCTCCTTCCCGTCCAATCTTTTGGTGGTATACCCGGTTTATTACCAGTTCATGCCGGAGGAGACCATTCTGGCAGCCTATCAGGCGATCCTTCCGGGGATGAAAAGCGTCGCACAGAGTCTTCTGGTGTTCAATGTTCCTTTCACCTTTGTGAAGGGGATGCTGGATGTTGTTATTACCTTCCTTGTGTATAAGAAGATTTCACCGATTCTGAAGGGGCAGTGACGCTTTCACAGGCAACACGTCCGTCACACGACAGGGAGGCGGATGGATGTCTGGGTTCGGGGCCTTCCGAGGACCTCGGTGCTTGCGAGCGTCTTATGCGAGCTTAGCACCGCTAGGCCGCAGGGGAACCGCTTTTGCCGAGTGGCCGTAAGGCCATCTCGTAGCTGACGAAGTCAGCGTAGTGTCCCCGAACCGGACACCTCCGCCGGGACCCGTCGCGTGACGGACGTGCGTGCAAGCTGCCCCTCCGGCAGGTGAGGATGCCGGAGCAGGTGGAAAAGCAGGGGCGAACAGTGTATGATAACTACCGTCAGGGTGTATGCTCTGACGGTTTTGTTGTGCAAGCACAAAATCGAGATGGGTGCTGAGTAGTTACTATATTTGGAGAGAGAAAGCATGCAGCTTTTTGAATCACACTCTGCCGAAGAGACCTACGCCATCGGAAAGAGTCTGGCGCAAGAGGCCGGTCCGGGCGATATTTATGCGCTGTCGGGAGATCTGGGAGTTGGCAAGACCGTTTTTACGAAGGGATTTGCAGCAGGGCTTGGTATTACTGAGCCGGTGAACAGTCCGACGTTTACGATTCTGCAGATTTATGAGGGAGGCAGACTTCCCTTGTACCATTTCGATGTCTACCGCATTGATGAGCCGGAGGAGATGGAAGAGGTCGGCCTGGATGATTATCTGTACGGACAGGGCGTCAGCCTTATCGAGTGGCCGGAGCAGATCGCGGAATGCCTGCCGGGCAGTACGAAGGTAATCCGCATCCGCAAGGACCTTTCCAGAGGCGTGGATTATCGCTCCGTTGAGATTGACTCGGAGCAGAAACGATAAGAGAAGGGATCAGAACGAGATGAAGATATTGGCCATTGAGGCCTCGGGCCTTACCGCAGGCTGCAGCGTTGCAGAGGACGGGAAGCTGCTCGGCGAATACAACCTGCAGTACCGGAAAACGCATTCCCAGACGCTGGTTCCGATGCTGGAGGAATTGAAAGAGGCGTTGGATCTGGATCTGGCCTCCATCGATGTGATTGCCGTTACCAAGGGACCGGGAAGCTTTACAGGGCTGCGCATCGGAGCGGCAACGGCAAAGGGGATTGCTCTTGCGCTGGATAAACCGATTCTGCCGGTGTCGACACTGGAAAGCCTTGCATTTAATGCCTATGGGACACAGAAGCTGGTCTGCCCCATCATGGATGCGAGACGGCAGCAGGTGTATACCGGTATTTACCGTGAGGACGGACAGCCCGAGTGCCTGCGACAGCCCTGTGCTGTCGGTGTTGAAGAGCTGCTGGAGGATTTGAATCAGCGGGGAGAGGCTGTCCTTTTTGTCGGAGACGGCGTGCCGGTGTATCGGGAGCTGATCACCGAAAAAGCTGCAGTGCCGGTATCCTTTGCACCTGCGCATATGCTGACGCAGCGGGCCGCAGCAACCGCGGTTCTGGCAGGCCTTCTGCTTGAAAGGGAGGGTGAAGGGTGCTTAATTTCTGCGGATGATTTCCGCCCGGAATACCTTCGCAAGTCACAGGCGGAGCGTCAGAAGGACGAGGCAATGGCGAGCGGTCATATGGATTCTTTGGCTGCAGGCCGGCTTTTGAGAGACCTGGGGAAACGCTGAACGGTTACAATTAAATCAGCGTAACTGCTTGGCAAATTCCCCGGCGGAAAGTGAACGGGAATATATGATTCGACGAATGAGGCAGGAGGATATACCGGCCGCCGCGGCGTTGGAGGTGCTGTGCTTTTCGGAGCCCTGGACGGAGCATGCCTACCGGAGTGCATTTCGCCGGGACGGGGCAGATTATTTTTTCTGGATAGAGGAAGAAGACGGCGAAGCAGTCGGCATTATCAGCCTTACCCGTATGGGAGAGGACGGGGAGATCGGCAATGTGGCGGTACATCCGGACAGACGACGCCGCGGGATTGCACGGCGTCTCCTGCAGACTGCGCTGGAATACGGAGAGAAGGAGCTCCATATGGAGGCATTCACGCTGGAGGTGCGGGATGGCAACACAGGAGCGATTCATCTGTATGAGTCGGAGGGCTTCCGAACAGAAGGTGTCCGGCCCGGGTTTTACAAAAAGCCGACAGAGGATGCGCGCATTCTGTGGCGGAGATAGAGACTGAATAATTGTGATTTTGCGAATGGGCTCGGATGGATGCCGATTTTGCAAATGGGGTTTGAGCAGGAATTTGCCGCAGGAGGACTGCGGCACAGGAAGGATTCAATGATTGATGTATGTTTATTAGGGACCGGAGGGATGATGCCGCTGCCGTATCGGTGGCTGACATCGCTGCTCGTGCGTTACAACGGGACGAGCATTCTCCTGGACTGCGGAGAGGGAACCCAGATTGCACTGAAGAAAAAAGGATGGAGTCCCAATCCGATTTCACTGATCCTGATTACGCATTTTCATGCGGATCATATTGCAGGGCTTCCGGGCATGCTTCTCTCAATGGGAAACAGCGACCGAAGAGAGCCTGTGACGATAGTCGGACCCAAGGGGCTGAACCGGGTGATCGAGAGCCTTCGCGTTATTGCGCCGGAGCTTCCGTTCGAAATCCGCTGCAAGGAGCTCACAGAGGATACCGAGGTGATTGATCTGCCGGGAGAGCCGGAGTTTCATATTACGGCATTTCGAGTGAATCACCGTATCACCTGCTATGGCTACAGCTTTACCTTGGACAGAGCCGGTAAATTTGATGTGCAGAAGGCCAGAGAGCTTCAGATTCCGCTGAATTTCTGGTCGAGGCTTCAGAAGGGAGAGGTTCTGGAGGCAGACGGCAAGACCTATCTTCCGGAAATGGTGATGGGACCGGCCAGAAAGGGCCTGAAGATCACGTATGCAACGGATTCCAGGCCGTGCCCCAGTATAACAGCAGCCGCAGAGGATGCGGATTTGTTCATCTGCGAGGGGATGTACGGAGAGGACGACAAGATCCAAAAGGCCAAGGAAAAGAAGCACATGACGATGCCGGAGGCAGCGCGAATCGGCGCGGCGGCACATCCGAAGGAAATGTGGCTGACGCATTACAGTCCATCCGAGATGCGTCCGCAGGGCTTTCAGGACAGTCTTCGCAAGATTTATCCAGCGCTGGTTTGTGCGAAGGACGGGCGGAGTAAAACCCTGCTCTTTGAGGATGAAAAGAGTGAAGGGGACAGAGGCGAGGCATGAGCGGAAAAGACATAACCATTCTGGGAATCGAATCCAGTTGCGATGAAACGGCAGCAGCAGTGGTTGTAAACGGCAGGACCGTTTTATCCAATGTGATTTCATCACAGATTGATATTCATACTTTATACGGCGGAGTGGTGCCGGAGATCGCCTCCCGCAAGCATGTGGAACGCATCACACAGGTGATTCGCACGGCGCTTTCAGAGGCGGGGCGGAGCCTGTCCGACCTGGATGCGGTGGCGGTGACGTACGGACCGGGACTGGTCGGAGCGCTTCTGGTCGGCGTATCGGCCGCAAAGGGCATCTGCTATGCATCCGGAATTCCGCTGGTCGGTGTGCATCATATTGAAGGGCATATCAGCGCCAATTACATTGCTGCACCGGAGCTGGAGCCGCCGTTTTTGTGCCTGGTGGTATCCGGCGGACATACGCACCTTGTGATGGTGAAGGATTACGGAGAATATGAGATTCTCGGGCGCACGATGGACGATGCTGCCGGAGAAGCCTTTGATAAGGTGGCACGGGCTGTAGGACTTGGATATCCCGGCGGGCCGAAGATTGACAAGGCAGCCAGAGAGGGCAATCCGGAGGCAATTCATTTCCCGCGCGGAAAGGTGTCGGATTCAGTCTATGATTTCAGCTTCAGCGGGCTTAAATCGGCAGTGCTGAATTATCTCAATACGGAACAGATGGCAGGCAGAGACATCTGCGTGCCGGATGTGGCAGCCTCCTTCCAGAAGTCGGTGGTGGAGGTACTCGTAGGTCATGCCATGGAGGCGGTGGAGCAATACCATTGCAAGCGCTTCGCCCTGGCGGGAGGCGTTGCCTCCAACAGTGCGCTTCGGGAGGCGGCGAAGGAGGCATGCCGGCAAAGGGGAATTGCCTTCTGCTGTCCGCCGCCAGTTTTGTGCACAGACAATGCAGCAATGATCGGATGCGCCGGTTATTATGACTACTGCAGAGGCATTCGCAGCGGATTCGATTTAAATGCAGTTCCCAACCTGGCGCTTGGAAAGCGCTGATACGCCGGCCGAGCGATAGGGGGACATCGGTACAGTAATGAAACCCGAGGCGGGAGCGGAGCAAGTTACAGGGGGCAATCGGTATGGAAGACTCTCTCAAAAGAAATACGGCCATTCTTCTGGCGGCAGGCAAGGGAAGGCGTCTTGGCGCGGAGCTGCCGAAGCAGTACATAGACATTGCGGGGCTTCCTCTGGCTGCAAGAACCCTTGCGGCACTGGCCGATAGCCCGGTCATCACGGATATTGTGATGGTCATTCCGGCAGGAGACGAAGATTACGTCCGGGAGCATATTCTGCAGAGAGTGCCGGAGGCGGCAGAGAAGGTTCGTGTCCTTGTACCGGGAGGAGCCGAGCGCTACCATTCCGTGGCAGCAGGACTCGATGCCATCGGCTGGCCCTGCGAATATGTCTATATTCATGACGGCGCCCGTCCGTTTATTGACAAGGAGAGCATCCTGCGGCTTGCAGAGGCGGTCGAAGAAACCGGCGCTGCTGTGGCCGGCATGCCGAGCAAGGACACTGTTAAAATGTCCGATGCCGATGGACTTGTTGCGCAGACACCGGACCGGAGTCATGTATGGATCATTCAGACGCCGCAGGTGTTTGAAAAAGAACTGATCACCAAAGCGTATCATAAAGCACTGGAACAGCTTCCGGAGCTGGAAGTGCGGGGAATTCATCTGACCGATGATGCCATGGTAGCAGAAGAAATGCTGCAGGCCAGAATCCGGCTGGTAGAGGCATCCTACCGCAATATCAAGATTACAACACCGGAAGACGTTGCAGTGGCAAATGCCTTTCTAAGCGGCCGGTAGAGCAGGAGAACGAGATGTCCTTCGTCCATTTGCATTCACATACGGAATATTCACTGCTGGATGGCTCTAATAAAGTGCGCGCCTATGCACAGCGCGTGAAGGAGCTGGGAATGAATGCGGCGGCCATCACGGACCATGGCAACATGTACGGCGTCATTGAGTTCTATCTGGCGTGCCAGGAGGCAGGAATTAAGCCTATCATCGGCTGCGAGGTATATGTAGCACCCGGATCCAGATTTGATCGTGAGATCGGCGACAATTCCGACCGTTATTATCACCTGATCCTCTTGGCGGAGAACAACGAGGGTTATCGGAATCTTTCCAAAATTGTCAGCCGTTCCTTTACCGAAGGGTATTACTATAAGCCTCGTGTGGATAAGGAGCTTTTGCGGGAGTTCCATGAGGGAATTATCTGCGCCTCGGCCTGCCTTGCAGGTGAAGTGGCGAGGGACCTTGTGCGCGGAGATAAGGAATCAGCCGGAAAGGCTGCACTGGAGTACCAGGAGATTTTCGGCAAGGGAAATTTCTTTCTGGAGCTGCAGGATCATGGCTACCCGGATCAGCAGACAGTAATTGCCGGCGTGCTGGAGCTGTCCAGGGAGCTGAACATTCCGATGATCGCCACCAACGACTGTCACTATACGTATGCCGCAGATGCAGAGGCACACGATGTGCTCTTGTGTATTCAGACGAACAAGAAGGTATCGGATGAAAACCGCATGCGCTATCCAGGCGGGCAGTTTTTCATCAAGAGCGAAGAGGAAATGCGTCAGCTCTTCCCTTATGCGCAGGAGGCACTGGACAATACCCAGCAAATCGCGGATCGCTGCAATGTTGTCATAGAGTTCGGCAACACCAAGCTCCCCCACTTTGAAGTGCCGCAGGGGTATGATTCCTGGACCTATCTGAACAAGCTTTGCGACGACGGATTTGCCAGAAATTATCCGGAGGATGACGGCACTGTACGGGAACGCCTACGCTATGAGCTGTCTGTCATTCAGAAGATGGGATATGTGGACTACTTTCTCATCGTGTGGGATTACATCAACTGGGCGCGTGAAAACGGCATTCCGGTCGGACCGGGGCGCGGATCGGCGGCCGGTTCTGTTGTGTCCTACTGTACGGGCATCACACAGCTGGATCCCATCCGGTACAACCTCCTTTTCGAACGGTTCCTCAATCCGGAACGCGTATCCATGCCGGATATTGACGTGGACTTTGGCTTTGAGCGGCGTCAGGAGGTAATCGACTACGTCACGCGCAAATACGGTAAGGAACAGGTGGTGCAGATCATTACCTTCGGCACCATGGCTGCAAAGGGTGTAATCCGTGACGTCGGACGTGCGATGGATCTGCCCTACAGCTTCTGCGACTCCGTCTCCAAGATGGTGCCGAATGAGCTGGGCATTACGCTGGACAAGGCGCTGAAGGAAAATCCGGATCTGAAAAAGGCGTATGACAATGATGAAAGAGTCCATCGCCTGATTGAAATGTCCAGGAAGCTGGAGGGACTGCCCCGTCATACATCTGTTCATGCTGCTGGTGTTGTGATCTGCGCAGAGCCGGCGGAGGATCTGATCCCGCTCTCAAGGGCGGCGGACGGCTCCATTACGACGCAGTTCACAATGACGAGAGTGGAGCAGCTGGGCCTTTTGAAGATGGATTTTCTGGGACTTCGCACGCTGACCGTGATCCAGAATGCGGCAGACAACGCCAACCGGTCCATTCAGGAGGCAGGGGGAGCATATCCGTCCTATGAGCCTTCCTTTGGTAAATGCAAAATAACGGAAAACCCGGCCGGGGCGGTCATTGACATCAACCGCATTGATTATGATGATGCCAATGTTTTTGCCTATCTGTCGACCGGGAAGACAGACGGTGTATTTCAGCTGGAATCGGCGGGAATGCAGAGCTTCATGAAACGCCTGCAGCCCAAGAGCCTCGAGGATGTTATTGCCGGTATCGCGCTGTACCGGCCGGGCCCCATGGATTTCATTCCCAAATACATCGCGGGCAAGCAGAATGCAGACAGCGTCACCTATGATACCGGTGAGCTGGTGCAGATTCTGGAGCCTACGTATGGCTGCATCGTGTATCAGGAGCAGGTGATGCAGATTGTGCAGGAGCTGGGCGGATACTCTCTGGGACGCGCGGATCTTGTGCGCCGCGCGATGAGCAAGAAAAAGACGCATGTCATGGAGGAGGAGCGCCGCAATTTTGTCGAGGGCAATCCGGAGGAGAACGTACCGGGGTGCGTCAGCCGCGGCATTCCCAGGGACGTGGCCAATCATATCTACGATACGATGATTGACTTTGCCAAGTACGCATTCAATAAATCGCACGCGGCCTGCTATGCCATTGTGACCTACCAGACAGCATGGCTGAAATACTACTATCCGACCGAATTCATGGCGGCCCTTCTGACATCGGTCATTGATTTTCCGTCCAAGGTGGCGGCATACATCCTGGCCTGCCGTGAGATGCACATCCGGCTGCTGCCGCCGGACATCAACGAGGGAGTTGCGGGGTTCTCGGTTTCCGGCGGTGCGATCCGCTATTCTCTGACAGCCATTAAGGGCGTAGGAGAGTCAGTGATCCGTGCTGTAGTAAGAGAAAGGGAGCAGAACGGTAAATACCGCGATCTGCAGAAT
>CAVFRZ010000035.1:0-13564 GCA_963624875.1 Anaerovibrio sp. | reverse complement strand
ATCCAAGTCACCGCAGTAGGCAATGAAGCAGGGGTAGCTGCCTTGGTAACCGCCGTCGGCGCTTTCCTCGCGGTAGCGCTGCTGGCCGACACCGGCTTCACCGAGGTAATCCCAGCCTGTCCATGTGAAATCACCGATGACGTGCGGCACTTGTTTGATAATGCCCCAGTTCTCGGCAATTTTGTTTGGATAGGTTTCGGTGCCGCACAGTACATGGTTCGGCAGGCGCTTGCGGTCGTCGAGATAGCGCTCGGTGGCGTAGTTATAGCCAATCAAATCGGTGGTGGACAGACTCTCCCGCACGGCCTTGGTCACAAGGTCAGAGTTGGCGATTTGGCCGATACGGTCCGCCAAATTTGTCATAACATCGTTGACGTTCTGGTTGGCGCTGGCAATCAGTTCCGGCATGGTCAGCTTGCCCAACGCCGCCATGATAAGGTTGATGCTGTTGATGGTGTAGCGGCCGGGATCACAGGCGCGGAACGTCTCCGCCAGCTTGCGGCTCAGCTGTGCGCCGTGCTTGCTGCTGACCTCCGGGATTTCGTTGCCGATGGAGTAGAGGATGACGCAGGGGTGATTGTAGTCCTTTGCCACCATCGCATGGATCATCTCGTCGGCATACTGGGTGAAATCTGTGGCAGCGTCCTCATCGGTCTTGCTCTGGGTCCACATGTCAGTGAGTTCGTCCATCACCAGCACGCCCTCGCGGTCACAGGCGTCCAAAAACGCCTTGCTGATAGGGTTGTGCGCACTGCGCACGGCGTTGAAACCCGCCGCTTTCAAAAGCTGTACGCGGCGTTCCTCGGCGCGGTCAATGTCGGCAGCGCCCAACAAGCCGTTGTCGTGATGCACACACGCGCCGCGCAGCTTGACGGATTTACCGTTGATGCGCAGACCGTGCTGCGGGTCCAGCGCAAGGGTGCGGATGCCGAACGTTGTCTCGGCGCTGTCCAGCAGTTCCTCGCCGTCGTACACTTCGACCTTGGCGCGGTACAAAAGCGGCGTGTCCGGCTCCCAGCGCCGGGCGTTTGGCAGATAGAACCGCTGCTTCAGCGTCTCCTGCGCTGCGGGGAAAAGCGTCACGGGGTCGCAGTCCTGCGCGGCGGTCTCCCCGGCAGGATCCAGCAGCGTGGTGCGCGCCTGTACGGTGCGGCCATAGCGGCCCGCGTTGTGCAGATCGGCGGCCACCTCCAGCAGCGCGCCAGTCTCATCCGTCTCCTTGACCGTGACGCGCAGACCGTAGGGCGCGACGCTGCACTCGCCGCCCAGCAGTAGATTAACATTGCGGTAAATGCCCGCGCCGCTGTACCAGCGGCTGTCCTGCATCATGCGGGTCTTGACGGTCAGCGTGTTCTCCTGTCCGTAGAGCAGGGCGTCGTCCAGCGGCAGGACAAAGTTCATGTAGCCGTTCTTGCAGCCGCCGATGTACTCATGATTCAGATACACCATGCTGTTGCTGTACACACCCTCAAATTCCAGCGCGATTTGTTGGCCGCTCCACTCGGCGGGGGCGGTGAACTTTTTCTCCAGCGTACACGCCAAGCTGGGGTAAAAACCCTTAGCCGAGCCGCCGGGGGCATCCGGGGTGCGCGGCTCGTCCAGCATCACGTCATAGGGCAATGTGACCGAGGTGCGGGTGGTCGTGAACGGGAACGCTTTCTGTGTGCGGACGATTTCCCAACCGGTATTGAAATCCAATGTTTTCATGGTTTTCTCCTTTTCCCATTATTCCAGACCGAACGCCGCGAACGAGAGCACGCCGAAGCCGATGGCCTTAAAGTACAGCGCGTGAACGCCGTCCGGGATGTCCATTTCCGTACGGTCCCAGTGCCACTCGTTGCTGCTGTTCACCGGAACCGTGCCAAGCGGTTCGCCGTCCGGGGTCAAACTGATTTGCAGCCCGCCGCCGTAGCATTTGCCGCGCACATTGACGGCGATGCTGTGGATATCCTTGCAGTCAAAATAGCGGAAACCCGCCACCACGCCGGGGGTCAGATTGGCAATATACGCGGGTTCTGCGCCGACGCCGTTCGGCGTGTCGGCACAGTCCTGTGTGATGCGCGGGAACGGCGACTGGCCGAAGTCGGTGTTCACCATCGGCGGCTGAGTCATAAACAGATGACACGCCGCGTAGGCCGGGAACACACCCTTGCCGGGCAGCGGTGCGCCATTCGGCCCGCAGGAGGTGCATTCCACCTGCGGGATGCTGCCGTCCGACAGAATCTCGATAGGCTCCAAGCAGCCCTGCCGGGAGTAGCTGCTGCCGTTGGTGTGCCGATGGTGGAACACATGCCACTTGCCGTTGATTTCCTCAATGCTGCCATGGTCGTTGCCGAGGAAATAGCGCGGTGTGTCGGCCAAGCCTACATCCCCGTTCGAGATAATTGTTCCACCGTAGACAAACGGCCCGTCCGGGGCAGCGGCAGTGGCATAGCACAGTTCGTGGCTGAGCTGGGAGGAATAAATAAAGTAGTAACGCCCGTTCACCTTGCGGATACTGCTGGCTTCAAAGAATGCGTGGCCCGCAAAGGATGTGCCGTCGGCATAGGCAGTGCTGGGGACAATGGTTTTTGCGGGGCGCAGCACGGTCAGCATATCCTGCGCTAGTTCCGTGACCTGTGCGCCGTCGCGGGCTTTCATCGGAATCGGGCAGAACCCGGTGTACAGCCATGTGGAGCCGCCCTCGGTCAGCACGCCGGGGTCGAATTGGTAGCCATCGCTGGGGGCTTGGCCGTAGAGCGTGCCGTCCGGGTGGTGAACATCACCATAATACCGGAACGGCCCTGCCGAACTGTCGCTGACGGCGACCGAGGTGACATTGATGCCGTCGAGGCAGTAATAAAGATAGTACCGCCCATCCGGGCCGCGGGTCACATCGGGGGCGTACAGACAATGCTCGCCGTCCGCGTTTTTCGGGTCCTCGCCGCGGGTGTAAATGACACCCTCAAACTTCCATTCGGTCAAGTCGTCCACCGGGGCCGACCAGCAGACATAGTCGTTCAGACAGAACGCATAGCCGTTAAAGCGGTCATGGCTGCCGTACACATACACGCGGTCACCGAAAACGTGGGGTTCGCCGTCGGGAACATACTCCCACGAGGGGAGGTAGGGATTCATGCCGTGGTTGTTCATGGTTCAGTTCTCCTTTTTGACTTGGTTCAGCGCGTAGTTGATTTTGTGGACAAGGTCGGGCGTCACCAACTTGGCCGCCTGCCGCAGCCAGCCCTCGACGCTCATCTGTGCAATGATTTTCTGCATGGACTCCGGCATTGTCACACTCTTGGCGACCTCGCCGTAGGCGTCGCCCATGCGGTTCAGCACGGGCAGCAGCATTTCCTCAATGACGGCATGGGCAGCCGGGCAGGCGTCGACGGATTCCATCGAATCCTTGATGGAGAAATACCCCTCGCGCACAATTTCGTCCTCACGGTCAAACCAGTTGACGGCATTTCCGCCGCCATAGTAGTAATCGTGGTTCGGCGCGTCTGCCTTGCGGATGGTCATTGCATCCCGCAGGCTGCCGCTGACTGCTTCAATATGATGTTCGCCGCTGATGGGAACGGTGAAGCGGAAAATTTTATCGCCCGTCTGCGTTGCAACGGCTTTTCCATCCACCAGCAGCGTGACCTCCAGCTGATTGGAGTACACCTTGATTTCGGTTTGGCTCTCGGTTCTGTCCACATAGCGCCGCCCGCACAGATGCACGAAAGGCTCCTTGCTCAAATAGGCTTTGTAGAGATAGAATGCATCCTTTTTCGTCTTGCGGTCGAAGGTGACAAGGCCCTTTTGGTTCTGGCCGGGCTTGCCGCCCTCGCTGCGGCCGTCGGCGGCAAAGTCAAAGGTGTTCCAGATGTAGAGCGCCCAGATGTAGGGGCGTTCCTGCCACATCTGCATCATGTGTTCGTGGTAGACGGCTTGGTAGCTCTCGCTCCAATCGCCGCGCTGGGGATTACCGTTCTGGAACGCCGGGTTGGCATCCGCGCCGAACTCCGACAGGGCCACGGGCATCTGCGGGTATTTGCGATGGAACTCGTCCAAGAACGTTTCGTTCTGCTGCAATTCGCCCAAGTACCAGCCAAAGTACAGATTGTAGCCGCACACATCGGGCAGGCGCACGAACGGATCGTCAATGTCCAACATAAAGGCGTGGGCCATCGTGGTAAGGCGGGTGGGGTCAAGCCGATGGCACAGGTCGTTGAGGATGCGGTGGTTCTCCACCATGTCGTCGTTGACACCGCCCGCCGCTGTGATTTCATTGGAAATCCCCCAACAGACGATGGAGGGGTGGTTGTAGTTCTGTTCAATCAATTCCGTCATCTGCTGCACGGTGTTCTCACGGGCTTCGGGCATATGCTCGGTGATATACGGAATCTCTGCCCATGCGACAAGGCCGTATTTGTCGCATAGGTCATAAAAATAGGAGTCGTGCTGATAGTGGGCCAGACGCACGCTGTTGCAGCCCATTTCCAGCAGCAGGGCCATATCTTCCTCATGCTCCCTGTGAGTCAGCGCACTGCCAAGGCCCTGTCGGTCTTGGTGCCGCGCACCGCCGCATAGACGGTAGCTATGACCGTTGAGAATAAAACCCTTTTCGGGGTCGATGGAAAAGCTGCGACAGCCGAAGGTGGCTTCCACTTTGTCACCGCCTTCGGGCAGCTCGGCCTGCATCGTGTAGAGATACGGGTCATCCACACCGTTCCACAGGTGGGGCCGCTCCAGCGTAAAGCGAGCAGCGGCATACCCGGTGTCATCGACCAGCACAGTCTTTTTCTTTGCGCCCAATGTGAACGTAACGGTTGTGGCTTGGTCGCTGACCCATACTTCCGCGCCGATGTCCGCGCGGGTGAAATCGTCGTTCAGCGCCGCTGTGACCCGCAGGGCCGAGCTTCCGTGACGATCCAGCACAAAGTGTGCGGCGGGAACTGTGAGCAGGTACACATCCCGATACAGCCCGCCGTAAAAGGTGAAATCGGCTTTCTGCGGGTAGACCGTGCGATTTTTCTCGTTGCTGACGCGGACGGCAAGCAGATTTTTCCCTGCGCACAGGGCGGGCAGGGCCACGCGGAACGTGGAATAGCCGCCCGCATGGCCGCCCAGCCTTTGGCTGTTCAGATAGACCTCGACAGACATGGCCGCGCCGCGAAATTCCAGCCAGCGCTCGGTGCCGTCCGCCGTCAGCGGTAAATCGAGCGTTTTGTAGTACCACGCTTCGCCGCGGTAGTAGTCGTTGCCGCCGTCTTGGCCGTCCTTTGCATTCCATGTGTGGGGCAGTGTGACGGGCTGTGCCTGTGTGGGGCAGGCGGCCGCATCGGCAGGGCCTTTGCAGAACCGCCAATTCTCGTTGAAACATTCACATTTCCTCATGAGGAGCGTCCTTTCTAAAAAGCTCCGGGTCGAAACCCGGAGCCGATGGAATTATTGCGGGGCGTCGGTCTGTGCCGGTGCGGTCTCAGCGGCGCGCATCTCGGACAGATCCTTCTGAATCTGCGGCAGCTGCTTGTCCAGACCCATGCGGTACATGATGATGGCGGCTACACCATAGATGGCAGCGGGAACCAGAGAGTTCAGCACGGCGATAAGCGTCAGCGCGGCGTCGGGCATAACGGCCAGCGCGGCGTCATATCCGGCAAGGCCCAGGGCAATGCCGCCGACACCGGCGCCGATCGTACCGCCAACACGCTTGGCAAAGCCGATGACACTGCCCATCGTGCCTTCCATGCGTTCGTGGCCTTTCCACTCGTTGTAATCAGCCAGTGCAATCTGCAATACAGGGAACAGGTAGCTGGTGGGGGCAGAACCCATGGCACTGACAACAGAGCCGACCATCAGGGGAACCAGCTTGCCGCCGGAGAGGAACACGATAATACCGCCCGCAAGCGAGAAGCAGTAGCCCATTGCCATCAGCTTGGTGATGCTGATTTTCTTAGATAACTTTGGGAATACAAACATGATGGGCAGAACCACCACCATCAGCACGGAGGCAATGCTCTGCAGACCAATGTTGCCGACGATGTACTTGTAGTAGTACACGCCGATGCCCATGTTGGTGACGAAGTTGATGCACAGCAGGATAGCGGCAACAATGAGCAGGTATTTATTCTGCACAAGAGCTTTCATGCTATCCTTAAACTTGGGTTGCTCTTTCTGGGCGCTGACATCGACTTGGTAGATTTCTTTTACAGTTAAGAAGCGAATCAGGCTGATCAGCGTCAGCGGGATAGCGAAGATGGCAAACAGCTTGCTCCAGCCGCCCGCCTGCGGGGTGAGGGTTGCCACCATCGTAGGGAACAGAATGTTGAAAACAACAGCGGCAATCGAGGTGATGATACCGCCGTAGGAATTCAGCCGCACGATCTGCTGATGGTTGAACGCGCGCACCATGTATACAACATCGTTTGCATTTAAGAGCGTCAGGAACACGCCGTTGATCGTGGTATACAGCAGGAATACCCAGATGTATTTTATCGTGGTGCTCCACTCCGAAGGGCAGCTGAACATCAGCCAGGTGCAAAGCCACAGGCCGATATGTGCCAGTTCATACGGGCGGCCACGGCCCCAGCGGGTATTGGTGTGATCCACGATATAGCCCGCGCACAGATCGGTAACAGCGTCAAAGATCTTGCTTAAAATCAACAGAATGCCGAGCTTTTGAGGGTCAAGGTAGAGGGTATCGGTGCAGTAGATTTGGAAGTATCCAAGTGCCAGAACGTTGCAGGACTGGGATATGGTGCTACTTTGCCATTGTAACAGGCGCGGCAGCCCGATTTTATCTGAATTCTTAGCCTTTTTCTTGCCAAACATGATCCTTTTCTCCTTTGGTGTCGGGTTGGTGGGGTTCCCCTTTGACAACTCGATGGTACCATGCTTTTTCGTCAGGCTATATGTTCAGATTGGTGTTTTCGGGTAATGTTTGGCGCACGTTGGACAATTGGCTATGAAATTACAGCAAAACGCCATTTTTTACTCTTGTCCGACAATTGTCTGCTGCCGATAGGCAGCAGGACTGATGCCGTACTTCTTGGTGAATACCTTGCCAAAGTAGTTGCAGGAACCGAACTGCAATTCCTCGCTGATTTGCTGCAAGCTCTTGTGGGTACTGCGCAGGGCCTCACATGCCTGTTCCAGACGTGCATCCCGCAGGTAGTCTACAAGGCGGACGCCGGTTTCCCGGCGGAACTTCTTTGTCAGATAATATTCGGTGTAGCCGACGGCCTGTGCAATGTCCTCCAGCTTGATGGGATCGTTCAAGTGCAGGTGAATGTAATCGCAGCACTCCCGCACCGGGCGGGAATAGTCCTCCGCCTGCAAAGCGTGGACCCGGCGGATGAAATCCTCAATCATGCGGGCGTTCAAATCCACCAAGTCCGTATAATGTCGACAGTTCTCAGCCATTGCAGTGTAGCGCTGCTGCACAATGTTAGCCGTCGCGGGCGGCAGACCGCCATCAATGGCCGCGCGGGCGCACAACGCCGTGAACACAATGACGGTATTCTTGTACTGCCGCAAACCGCTTTGACTGCCGTCCCCATTGCGTGGGGAGGCCGCTGCCGCAAAGGTCAACGCCTCTTTGTAATGAAGATTCCCGGTGCGGACAAGGTCAAGCATCTGCTTTTCGTTTAGGTGTGAGCGTTCCGGGTTCTCCAAGGCGCTCTTTTCCTCCTGCTTTTCGGCGGCGCGGTTGGTGTGGTACTGCATACGCACACCGTCTTCCGGGATGTCCACCCCGGTCAGCGTCCAGTGCAGCATATGGATATACTGGTGAAAATTCGTCGTTGTCATGATCGGTACGCGGTGCAGCTTTTCCAGCAGGGCGGCTGTCAGCGCAACGGAGAGGTTGAACTGCCGCAGGGTGTCATCCAGCAGATGGATGGACGCCTGTGTGTCGAACACAGGCCCCATTACGATGTACCACTCCTTGCCCGCGGCATCGACAAGGTAATCCGCTGCCCAGAGCATCCCGATGGCATCCTCCATAAAAAGAGGTGTTGTGTGCTTTTCCGGAGCGGCGATGGCCTGTTCGAGACATTGCCCCATGCGCAAAAAGAGCAAGAAGTCCTCATTTTCCGAGCAGTTCGCGCCGGTCAGTTGGCGGTTTTCGTCAAAGCACCAGATGCCCAGTCCACAGCAAGCGTGGACCATATCGGAAAATGCCCACAGACGTGTCCATGCGTTTTCTTTCTTCTCGGTATTCATCGCATCTGCGCTCCTTTCTCTTCTGCAAGCATAACAATGAAAGCCTTTGCGCCGCAAGTGAATAATAGCTTTTTAGGGTAAAATATAGTGTTTACATGAGAAATGATAAAAAAACGAAAAGCTTGCCAATCCAGACCGGAAAAAGCCACCTATTATTTGAACGCATCAGTCCTGTCTTGCTATACTGTGGACTCAATTTGTACCGAGTGGAAGGGAGTGGACTATGTCAGAGGGAAATGCAAGCACCGTCACACTGCATCTGAACGGGAACGCTGACTTGTTTTCATTTTTGAGCGCCGTGAAGCAGTGTAGGCAGGATGTGCTTTTTAAGACAGCGGAAGGCGATGTGCTGAATTTGAAATCAACATTGTCGCAATATCTGTTTGCGGCGATTTCCGATAAGGCATCCTTGTTGGAAAACAGCACGATTTGCTGTGCCAAAGAGGATGCGGAAAAGTTGGAGGCCTCGGGCATGATTTCTCCGGATACAAAAAGAGCAACAGTCCGATAAACCGCTGCTTCAGACTGTCATGCTATCCTCCTACGTTGCGATGTTATGACACCAAAGCCGCGCGCTGCTTTCATGTCTGTATCTGTCTGACAGTGTCTATGTTAAGTTATCCGGCGACATTTCTCGGTCCCTAATCCGTGAACTATGGTTCCCGAATACGTGAACATCCAAGAAGACCAACGCGCCAACAAGGCATGCATTATTCGTGCAAAGCATTGATTTCTTCGTGCAAATAGCATATACCGAACTTATTATCAGGAAAGGAGATGATTTTATGGCTGCTTTTCTTCCTTTTTCTGTTTTAAGATTCTTCAACAGTTATATCGCCAAACATGTAGTTTTATATCATGGTATCGGTAGATTTCGTCCTAAAGTCATATATATAACTTAATCAGTCCTTCTGTCGCCGCAGGTACTGGATTCTTCCTCCCATGGTTGATGTGTCAATGTCTTTCAGCTCTTTCTTCATTTTTTGCACCTTTCCGGTGCCTTCCAAAACGGAAGCCAATCCGAAAAAAAGCGCAAAATCTCCCTGCAGGCCGTCTTGCCCCCAGGAACATACAGGACAGCCAGCGTTTGCAGAGAACAATCGTCCTCCACAAACGCTGCGCCCTGATGCTACAGAACAAAAAAGGAACCCGCAAAACATATGCTCAGTCATAGACAGAAATCACTGTGATCAACACAGCATTCCCGCCGACCGGCTTCCGTTTTTCGTTGTGCAGCCACGCACCACCCTTAGCAGCGGCTTTTTCTGATCCTTTGTACTGTTTAGCATTTTCCTTGGTAATCGCATTCTGCCGAGTGGGATCAGCTTCCCGCAGATTACCGCCAACAATCAGGTCAGTGCCTTAATCACATGCACTGCCACACCCTGGATCTGGAGCTCCTCGCCTTCGGAAACGATGATGTCCTCCATGGTTTCATTCTCAGGATGCAATCGAACACAATTGTGTTCTTGATCTACATAGAGACGTTTCAGCGTATTTTCATTGTTTACGAGAGCCACAACAATCTCACTGTTTTTAGCAGTTGATTGTTTCCGGACCAGCACCAGATCTCCCGGATTGATACCGGCTCCGATCATGGAAGTGCCCTTGGCTCTCAGTAAATAAAATGTTCCGCTGCCAAACAAGGCAACCGGGAGCGACAGGTACTCTTCTGCGTTTTCCTCTTCCAGCTGAGGAATGCCGCAGGCGACAGATCCGAGTATCGCCACACTCGTAAGCTCTGCATTGACCTTGGAAGTTTTCTCCGTGACAATCTGCTGGCCATCATATCTGATCATGCCTCTTGCAGCCATATCAACCAGATATTTATATGCAGTTCCACGGGCAATTCCAACCGCCTCCGCAATCTCTGTTGTAGATGGTGAGTGGCGATTGCTGATGTAGTAGTTTTCAACAAAGCTCTGAATGGTATTCATGAGCTCTACTGATTTGTGTCTCATACGCCGCTCCTTTCTAAAAGAAGCATCATGCTTCCTATTTATAGAATTGCAGAATCTTTGTTCGAACGCAAGCGAAATTTTCAAAAAAAGAGCGACGACATTTCTGCCGCCACTCACTCTGCGATCATTTATTTTCATCTTCCCTTGAGAATCCATAGCGTGTCAGCTCGTTCCATCTGGAATTTGATGCCTCCAGCTGCTTCTTCTGCATGATCCTGCTGCGGTCACTGAGAATCGCCAGCATTTCGTCTGCCACGTCCTCCATCGAAAGCTTCTTGTAATGCGACAGATATCCGATCATGCGCTGCGCTGTCCAGTCCGTATTCAGATTCAGTGTGATCTGCTCGCAGAACACCTCAGGATAACCACGCTTTAGCATCATCTCATAGAGCTGCATGCTCGTTGCTGTTCTCTGCTTCATATTACAATTCCCCGGCAGTGATCCAGATTCGCTCTCAATGTATCCAGCAGGTCCGTTACTACCTGTCGGTCTGCTTCATTGGCATCCTCTGACTTCTGGGCGAGAAACATAGGATCCCGCATAATCTCCTTAACCACGGTAGCTGCACCTCCCTCGTTCCGGTGTGTCGTCAGCCTTAACATATCTGGCGTTGAATTCCATGTTGATGTCGCGAAGCTCCTTCTTGCCGTCAATATAAGCCTGGTACATCTCCGCCAGTCCCGACATACAGCCATCGCAGTTCGCCTCTATATTTCCCAGAGATTCTGCTACAATTTTCTCACGTTCCTCTTTTGTCGTTTCTGATATCAAATATCCCATATCAATTTCCTTCCTTCGGAAACTCCGCTTCCATCTCCGCAAGCACGACATCCTCGGATGACTTCATAGCCTCCAACGTCTTCTCCAGAAGCTCATCCAGCTCCCAGCCAAGTTGCTCCGCGCCCCTGGCAATCACCTCCCGGGAACAGCCCGCAGCAAAGCCCTTGCTCTTATACTTCTTTTTAAGAGACTTAAGATCCATATCCTTCGTGCTCTTGGAAGGCCGCATAAGAGAGGCTGACCAGATCAGCCCTGTCAGCTCATCTGCCGCAAATAAGACTTTTTCCATCATATGAACCGGCTCCACATCAATGGTTGTGCCGTTGCCGACGGTGATACCGTAGCCATGGGAACATACTCCGTGAATGATATCCTCTCCTACTCCAGCCTCCCTCAAAAGCTCCGGTGCCTTCAGGCAATGTTCCTCCGGATACAGTTCAAAATCGATATCATGCAGGAGGCCAACAATGCCCCAGTATTCCGCATTCTCTCCGAATCCAAGCTGCTCAGCATACCATTTCATGACCGCCTCAACCGTAAAGGCATGCTGAATATGGAAGGGATCCTTGTTGTACTTTCTTAATAGCTCAAACGCCTTATCTCTTGAAATGTAATTCATTTTTCTTCTGCTCCGTTCTTTGTTGTTAAAGTTAACCCTCAAAATAGGCTGCGCTGACCTGAAATGCATTCGCCTCCATTCCCTGCTTCATCATTACATCTTCGCGAATCGTTCGGTGTCCCCAACAATACTTGTGATTCTAATGCTGTCGGCCTCCACATGGCAGCCATAGCAGACGATCTGCACGCCCGCCTTTGCAGCTCTTACCAGCGCCTCCTTAAACTCCGGCTGCGTCTCCACATTCGGAAACACCAGGTGGATCCCGTTCATCTGAATCACAAAGGCAATCGAGCAATGATAGCCTTCTCCTGCTGCCTTCGTCAGCTCATGCAAATGCTTTACGCCCCGCTCTGTCGGCGCATCCGGAAACAGTCCGACACCAGGATTCGATTCCGATGCCAATGTGCAGCCCTTCACCTCGGTCAGAAACCTCTCGCCGTCTCGCTCCATGTAGAAGTCGATTCTGGAATCCCCGTAGGTATATTCCGGCTTCACCAGATCGTAATGCAGGCCCATCAGTTCCTGCTTCATCAATGCATTCGGCGCCAGACTGTCAATATTCACCCACTTCAACTTCGGTTTATACACGGAGATCAGGTCATATGCTGTTTTTCGCTTTGGATCCGCGGATCTCTGCAGCGTCACCTTCGCCTTCGGCAGCAAGAGCTCCTGCAGCCGTCCCGTGTTTTTCACATGGACGGTCTCCGGCTGCCCGTCAATCAGAACCTCCGCCGTGAAGCGGTTGATCCTGCGGACAAATAACGCCTGCGCCGTATTCTCATAAATGATGGTTGGTTTCTGTCTTGCCATATGTCCCCTCACTCAGCAAGCCGACCTGTTTTCTTTCCTGTTTTGGCCAGAATATACGCCTCATCATACGAACAATGATTCTCGATCGCGAACTGCGTCAAGGCATGATCGAGATAATCGAATTTCCTTGCGTACACAAAGCCCCGGCCGCATTCCAGCCAAGCGCGATGATACAACGACTGCAACTTCTTCTCATCTACATCGAATATGCCCATTTAAAATTTCCCTGTCTGCGACTTCTTTCGCTTCGGTGCCGTCAAGTCATAACTCAGCGCCAGCAAATTTCGAATGGAAGCATCCAGATCCGCTTCACCCAATAAAATGCTGATCCACTTCTCCTTGTTCATGTGATACGCCGGGAAATAGCCCGTCTGCCCCCGCAATGAAGCAATCAGCATCGGATCACTCTTCACATTCAGAACATCCACAAGGTCGTTATCCGGAAGTCCCAGCTTACTGCCTGCAACCTCCAGAATAACGCCATACCATTTGCCGTTGTCCTTCCGACGCAGTACAGCATTTTGATCAAACCAGGGATATTCCGGCTCCGTGCCGTATTCCTTCCGAACCCAGTCAAATACTTCCTGCCTCGTCATCTGCTATCTCCACTTTCCTTTTGCTAATGCTTACTGCACCCGCAGTAATTGCAATGTCTTCTCATCCGGCTTACCTTCAAAGAACTTATCCAGAACCCTCTGGTAAATCTTGTTCTCCGGATCTGCAGCTGCAAATAATGTCATCGAAGACCGAAGTTTCAAATCATCCGGCCAGCCCATGATCTCCTCTGCGTTGCCACTCTCATTCTCCAGCAATGCCTCGCAGATCTCCTGCATATGCGCCGCCAGAACCGGCTCCTGCAGATAAGCCTTGGCCTCATCCAGATCCTCTATGGCATAGTACTCAGCGATTTCACTGTGCCCAAGACCTCTGATCTGCGGGAAAATGTACCACATCCAATGGCTCACCTTATATCCGGCCCGGATCTCTCCCAAGGCCAGGACAAATGATTTCTGATGCTCGTCTACGAAGCGCTTAATGTTGTATTCTTTCATTTCTATCTTCCTACGAACTTGTTGGTAGTGTCCACTCCGGACACTACTCCTTTTTATAAAACCAAGTAAATACACCGGTTGGAGGTTCTTTTACATATAAAAAGAGCATTACCTCCCTTTTTGATATAATGTCAGTGACCAAACCTCC
>CAVFRZ010000034.1:0-14498 GCA_963624875.1 Anaerovibrio sp. | reverse complement strand
CGTCCTCGCCAAAACCTTCCACCACCAGCGTAAGAACCAGCGTGATCAGAAAGACAAACACGGTGATGTGCAGCGTATGCACCAGTGCCGACTTCAAAACGCTTCCTTCCTCTTCCTCACAGCCGCAGTGCTCCTGCTCACAAAGATCATGGATGTGCTTTTCCTGTGTATGCTGATGGTGTCTATGATGAAAATCCCGCAGGAGAAGGTCTATGACCAAACCGGTCAAAAGTGCCAGAAGTGCCTTTACCGCAAGGATTTTCACCATTCGCAGCACCGGCACCTGCGCGGAAATCAGAAGCGGAAGCATCTCATCCGAGGTAGAAAGAAAAACCGCCAGAAGCGTCCCCAAAGAGATCAGGCCGCCGGCATACAGACTTGCTGCCGCAGCCGAAAAACCGCATTGCGGAACAATACCAACGACGGCGCCGAATACCGGTCCGAAACGTCCCACATTTTCCTTGCGGATCAGCTCCTGGGATTTCTCCTCGGTACGGCGTTCCAGTGCCTCCATAACAAGGTAGGTAACGAACAGAAACGGAACCAGCTTGATGGTATCCACTCCGGCATCCAGAAGACTGTCCATGATTACGTCTGCCAAATTCATATAACTCCTTTACTGTCTGTTACTTGCATATTTCGTAACTATTCAGAGCCCATTCGCAAAATCGCCGCTACAAAGCTTCTCTTTTGCTCATGTGGCGTTCTCGCCAAATAACTGCTCCGCGTCCTGCCGAATCTGCGGGAAGGGCTTCACCGGCTGCAGACTGCCCGGTCCCTGCGGGTGGTTTCCGATCAGCCGCTCCATCCAGACCATGTCATACCACCGGCCGAATTTGTAGGCGCATTTTTCAAAGCGTCCTACCATGCGATAGCCAAGGTGCTCATGAAATGTAATGCTTCCCTCTGTCAGAAACGGATCTTCTCCGCGCGGTGCCGCGATGCACGCCTCCGCGTTGCAGATTCCCTGGAGCAAAAGAGCCTTCTCCAATGCCTCATAAAGGCGTCTTCCGCTCCCGCTGCGGCGTTCTTCACTATCTACGTAGATGGAGGTTTCCACTGCCCACCCATAGGCCGCCCGTTCCTTAAAGGCGCCGGCATACACGTAGCCGATTATCCGCCCGGCCTCGTTCTCCTCCACAAGGTATGGATATCTCTCCAGAGTATGTCGGATCCGGTTTCGAAATTCCTCCAGCGTAGGAACCTCATACTCAAAGGTAATTGCGGTATTCTCTACATAGTATGCATAGATCTCAAGAAGGCGCTTTGCATCTTCCGGCCTTGCAATTCGAATCATGGCATTCCTCTTTTTCTCATTTACAGGCCATCCCAATCCCACCTGATTCACATAAATGGTGCAAATGACACGGCTAAACCAGAAAATCCCGACAAAGCCGCCTCCTG
Organism: Anaerovibrio sp.; assembly: GCA_963624875.1. Classification (GTDB taxonomy): domain Bacteria; phylum Bacillota; class Clostridia; order Lachnospirales; family Lachnospiraceae; genus CAG-791. Next base: position 13,094 of record CAVFRZ010000034.1, on the reverse strand, counting down.
AAGGTGCCTTTGTCAGGACTCTCGATAGATTACTAAAAAACCCGGTAACTATTCAGCAACGTTTCCCTAAATCACTTCTTCAGCGGGCTCTCCCGGTAGATAATGTCATCTCTTGCCGGTCCGTTGGACACCATGGTGATGGGATATCCAATCTGCTCCTCAATGAAGTTCACATAATCCCTGGCCTCTTTGGGCAGCTCCTCAAAGCTGTGGATACCGCGGATATCGCATTTCCATCCGGGCATCATCCTGTATACCGGCTTGCAGCGGGCCAGATCCTTCGTGACAGGGAATTCCGTGATCTCTTCTCCGTCCAGCTCATATGCCACGCACACCGGAATCTCATCCAGATAGCCAAGATCATCCAGAACCGTGAAGGCTACATCCGTGCAACCCTGCAGGCGGCAGCCGTATTTGGATGCAACACAGTCATACCAGCCGACTCTTCTGGGGCGTCCTGTCGTGGCGCCGTATTCTCCGCCGTCACCGCCGTGATTGCGCAGCGTGACTGCTTCGTCGCCGAACACCTCCGATACAAATTCTCCCGCACCGACTGCGGACGAATACGCCTTGGAAACCACCACAATCTGCTTAATCTCATACGGCGGAATTCCTGCACCTACCGCACCGTATCCCGCCAGCGGAGAGGATGATGTAACCATCGGATAAATGCCGTGGTCCGGATCCTTCATGGTTCCGAGCTGTCCCTCCAGAAGAACGGTCTTTCCTTCCTTGAGTGCTCCGTCCAAATACAGAGCCACGTTGCCCAGGTACGGCTTCACCTGATCTCTGTGCTCCTTAATCCAGCTTAGCAGGCCTTCCTGATCCAGCGGATCGGCATGATACAGATTCACTAAAAGCGCATCCTTAATCTGGGCAATCCGTGCGATCTTTTCCTTCAGCACATCGTCTTCCTGGAAAAACTCATTGATCTGCCAGCCAATCTTGGCAAACTTGTCCGAATAGAACGGCGCAATGCCGGATTTGGTAGATCCAAAGCTCTTCCCCGCCAGTCTTGCCTCCTCCAGCGTATCAAACTGGATGTGATACGGCATCAGAACCTGAACGCGGTCGGAAACCATCAGGTGCGGTGCCGGAACGCCCTTGGATTCAATGTCTGCAAGCTCATTCGTAAACTTATCGATATCAAATGCAACGCCGTTTCCGATGATGTTCATAATGTTCTGATGGAACACGCCGGACGGCATCAGATGCAGTGCAAATTTGCCATATTCATTGACAATGGTATGACCCGCATTTGCTCCACCCTGAAAGCGAATGACAACGTCTGCAGAATCTGCCAGTGTATCGGTGATCTTGCCCTTTCCCTCGTCGCCCCAATTGGCGCCAACGACTGCCTTGACCATAGCTACCTCCTTGAATCCGCTGCAGCAGGGCTTCACCCTTTGCAGCACATCAACTGTCTGCTAAACCTGTCGTAGTATACCGCATTCGAGAGGCTGTGTAAAACTTCCGTTACACAGTAATCTCCGCGGTAACGCCCAGCTCGTCCTTGTTCGCATCCAGAATCGGCTGAATTACCTCGGAAAGATATTTTTCCACCTGATGCGGTGCGCAGCCAACGTATTTGTGCGGATCAATATACTGGTTCAGCTCTTCTCTTGTCATATGGAATCTGGAATCCTCCGCAATCAGATCCAGCAGATTGTTGTCGAGGCCCTCCTCCTTCACGCGGCGGCCGGCCTGCATGGAGAGCTCGCGGATGGCTTCATGGAATTCCTGGCGATCGCCGCCCATTTTAACCTCGTCCATCATGATATTTTCCGTTGCCATGAAGGGAAGCTCCGCTGCAAGGTGCTTCTCGATAACCTTCGGGTACACCTTCAGTCCGTCCGTCACATTCAGGCACAGGTCCAGAATGCCGTCAATGGCCAGGAATCCTTCCGGGATCGACAGGCGCTTATTGGCAGAATCATCCAGCGTCCGCTCAAACCACTGGGTTCCGGAGGTAATGGGCGGATTGAGAACATCCGCCATCACATAGCGGGACAGCGAGCAGATTCTCTCGGAGCGCATGGGATTGCGCTTATATGCCATGGCAGAGGAGCCGATCTGCGTTTTCTCAAAAGGCTCTTCGACTTCTTTAAGGTGCTGCAGGAGCCGAATGTCGGTTGCCATCTTCATGGCCGATGCGGCAATGCCGCCCAGTGTATTGAGAACAAAGGTATCGACCTTCCGGGAATAGGTCTGTCCGGAAACCGGATAGCAGGAAGAAAAGCCCATCTTCTCAGCAATCATGGGATCCAGACGATCCACCTTATCCAGGTCCCCGTCAAAGAGCTCCAGGAAGGATGCCTGGGTCCCTGTCGTTCCCTTGCTGCCGAGAAGCTTTAGCTGGGAGAGTGTGTGCTCCACCTCCTCCAGATCCAGAACAAACTCATTCAGCCACAGGCTCGCCCGCTTTCCTACGGTCGTCGGCTGTGCCGGCTGGAAATGCGTAAAGCCCAGCGTCGGCTGGTCCTTATAGTCGCCCGCAAACTTAGCAAGTGCAGCAATGACATTTACAAGCTTTTTGTGCACCAGGAGCAGCGCATCCCGCATGATGATAATGTCCGTATTATCACCCACATAGCAGCTGGTCGCTCCCAAGTGGATAATTCCCTTGGCCTTCGGGCACTGCAGACCGTACGCGTATACGTGGCTCATCACGTCATGCCGAACCACCTTTTCTCTTGCCTGTGCCTCTTCGTAGTTGATTTCCTCCGCATGAGCCTTCAGCTCATCGATCTGCTCCTGCGTGATATCCAGTCCCAGCTCCTTCTCGGTTTCTGCAAGAGCAATCCAAAGCCTTCTCCATGTCCGGAATTTCTTGTCCGGGGAGAAGATATACTGCATCTGCTTGCTGGCATAACGTGCCGAGAGGGGACTTTCATACTTGTCATGTGTCATATCTGGAATCTCCTTTCATCCTTCTTTAGGTTCCTGCAGAGCTGATGGTTCTGAACTCCTCCTTCAGTCTCTGAATGGTCTGATGCAATGCTACCTCATAACTGGTGCTTTGACCGCCGCTTTGGTACTGACGAAGAGAATCCAGTGCCAGCTTTCTCTCCGAAACATTAAAGGCTGCGTCATATTGATCCATGCGCTTCTCCAGCTGGAGCGACGCCTGTCCGCTCTCCGGATGCTCTGCCACAAAAGCCAGGTATTCCGAATCCGAAAGTCCCAGGCGAATGCAGGCAAGGTATTCGAGATAAATTTCGCTCCTGCCCGTCAGCTGATAGGCCTTATCGAAGCTCTCTGCCGCTGCGCGGAACCGAAACTGCTCCGCATAAATCCGCCCCATCTCCCGAAGCGCCCGAATCCGAAGGCGTCGCTCCGGTGAAGGCAGATCCTCCAGGAGCTTCCGGTACTCCTCCAGCGCTTCGCAGGGGCTTGCATTCTCCCGCAGGGTTCCGGCATGGGCAAGCCGCTTTTCAAAGGGCTCCAGTCCCTGTCCGGAAGAAACGATCTGACGGGTCTTCTCTTCCTTTTCCTCCGGAACAAAGCCCACGTACTGCAGTATATCCGCGACAAAATCCGAGAGCAGCCGCTGCTTGCCAAGGTATTTCTGAAGACTCTCCGCCAGCTCCGGCAGTGCACATTCCGATGCGATCCAGTCGATCAGCTCCGGATTCAACAGGGAATCGTCCAGAATCTCAGCGCTCTGAACCAGAAGATAGCACAGCTCCTCCATGGAATAAACATTTCGTTCGATTTTCTCCAGTCGGTAGGGATGCTCTGCCTGCTGCCCCACCGCACAGATTACTCTTGCCATACGATCACCTGCTCTTTTGCAGCGAAATGTGCTGCTCCCACTTCAGACCGCTGGAGGGAAAAATCTCGCCAAAGCCCAGATCCTCCATTCGCAGCAGCATCTTATCCGGTGCCGTCATGGTAAAGACCAGCCGCACTCTGGTCATGCGACCTTCTCTCACCGGCAGCCGATCCAGCCGTATGTGATACGGCACCTCTTTTCCGCCGGCCAGGGGCCGCAGCACCAGCTCAATTTCTGCTGTCGCGTCCAGAATCAGCTCTGTGCTTGCCTGCACCTCATACCAGTTTACGCCGGCATCCACCACACAGATCCGGTCCGGTTTTCCTCTTTTGGACACCTCGATCAGGACATTGCTGCGGAGCTTATTCTGATCCAGGAAGAGGTAATCCTCCAGAATTTTGGGCCGCTCCAGCTTAAAGGCAGCACCGTAAACCGCGCCCTTACTGAACAGATTACTCCCTGCAAACGCACGGCGTCCCTGGCAGGCAAGCCGCGCCGAGCGCTTCATCCAGTCCCCCTTAAAGCCGCTCCCCGTCAGATAGATCGAGTCAAAATGGTGCCCCGCCAGTTCATTTTTCAGAATTGCCGCAAACTCCTGATCCCTGCCGGCCGGGTCCTCAGCAAAAAGTCCCGGATACTCGTTTTCCTCCATGTAGGACACCACCGGTCTTGTGTGCGGATCGAACAACAGCTTGTGAACTTGAAGTCTTCCGCCTGTCTCATACTCAAAAAGCGCCGTTCCGTGCCCCCGCAGCTCTTCCTCCTGATTCAGCATAAAATCATAAAAGGCGCTGGCTGTTGTCTGGCAGTACACGCTTGCCTGCAAATTCATCCGGTCCCGCAGGCTCTCCACCAGGTCCAAAAGACGACTGTCCACCTCTTTTGCCGTGAACATAATGGCTGCCGGCGCAAGGCTTCCTCTTCCGGCGGAATTCTCCTCACCAATGCGCCGCTGCACCTCCTGCAGACACATCACCAGATACCGTGCCAGAAGGTCCTCTGCGGCATAGCTTCTGCCATCCACGCCAACAGGCACCCGCTCCAGTGCCAAAGACAAAAGGCCCGGAATATAGACACAGCCGGCATCCGCCGCATGGAGCGCCGCTTCACTGCCGCAATACCATTCGCCGGAAGGAACCCTGCAAAGCGCAGTCGGAAGATCAAAGTCCTCCCTGCCGCTCGTCTGGGTATACGTCACCGGTTCAGCCCGAAGGTGCCCTCCCTTCTCAAAGCCATAGGAAATCTGGACTGCATCCTTGCGAAGCTCAATTCCTGCTATAAATCTTTTTTCACTCTGCTTGTCAAAGAGCATTCTCTGTATCCTCGAACATCCGGCTTACCAGGTAGGATTTCCGGCTGTATTTCTCCAGCTTGGAGAGCGCCTCGCCGTCCCTCCCAAGGGCGGCCAGCATTGTAATCTCGTTGATGGCGTCAAACCGGTCCTGCCCGGAGGTTTTCGTTCTCGCGTCCTGGCCCACCGTTCCGCTCTCCACGATGTTCTTCTCTGCGTTGTCATCGGTAATGTAGTAATGCATCTGCTCCCCGAAGAACAGCAAAAAGCCCGTCACGTAGACGCCCTCATACATTTCCTTCATTTCCTTCGCCGCGTAGGCCCCGCGCACACCGGACTGCTCCATTGCATAATGATACAGCACGCGCTTTGGCGGCTCCTGATTCGGCGTGCTTCGGTATTCCACCAGTGTCTCATCCGCATACGCCTGCAAAAGAGGCAGTGTCCCCGTGAACTGCCGGAAAAACGGGAATACCGTCTTCCTCTCCAGAAGATCGGAAAGGAAGAGCTCCGTCACCTCCATATCCTTCTGCGAGGTCTCCCCCGACTGCCCCGCACGCATGGAAAGCCAGGCGATGCGGCAAATGTCCAAAAGAGGCACTCCCTTTCGCCCATAATCTGCAATCAAGTCAAACTCGCTCTCGCCCATTTCCTTTTTCAGGACAAAATACTGGTGACTGCTCTGTGCCAGTGCATCCGCCAGCAGCTCTTCATCCGTCCCATCCATCCGGCACGCCGCAATCAGCTCCTCCCGGCCGGAAATGTACTCGCCGGTGAAAAGCATCTGTACCAGCATGCGCCGACTAAGAGCCGTCGTGTCCAGGGCAAATCCCTCCATCGCCTCCCGAATCTGCAACAGCTCCTTTGTGGTTCCGTCCCAGAACTGTGCAAGATACTGCAAAAGAGCGTCATTGTAGCACTTCTTCTGAAAAGCCGTGAAGGCAAGCTCTGCAAGAACCGGATCCGCTGCGGGCTTCTCCTCCTCCAGAATACCGGATACCACACGTAAAAGGACCTCTCCCTCTGCCTGTTCACCGCCGCCCAGAAGAAGCCACTCATAGGCCTTTCCAATCAGCCCCTCCCGAGCCATTTCACAAGCAAGCTCACCTCTTGCCCTTCCGAAAAGTCCCTCCGGTGATGCCTTGGATAAATATTCCTCTAAATAAGCCGCCCCCTCTGCCTTGTAATAGCGCATCAGCCGGGCCATCAGGCGTTCCTTAAACGGTTCCGGAATCTCGGGACTTGCGATAAGCCTCCGGTACTGCATATGGTTGTCTTCCGATACCGGCCAGGATTTTTCCTCCTGCGCACGATACAGATCAAAGCCAATGTGATCCACCGGGTATGCCGAGAGCAATTTGCAAATTCTCCGGTAATTCATCAGATGACGGCAGCCACCGGCATGCTCTCCTGCATGGCGGTCTCCGTTGTCATCCTCCGTAACCAGAATGCACCGTTCCCCGTAGATCGGAAAACAGGCTCTTCCGTCCTGCAGCGGGAAGTACTGCTCCGTCGCAAAATTCTCATATACCGCTGCCGCATGGACCGGCATGACGTCTGCTCCTGCTACCGTAATCTCGCAGGAAAATGCAGCAGGAACTGCCGCTGCCGCAAGTTCACCTGTCAGAACGCGCTTATCCGTCAGAAAGTCTGCATACAATACCGCAAGATCCGGGCTTATGCGGTGCTGCAGAAGCTCCTCCTGCGTAAACCGGTTCATCTGCTGCGCATATTGCCCATAAAACTCTGCAAGCCCCTCCCGGTTCTGTGTCACATAACGGTACAGGTAGGCGCTCTGCCTCCAGGGAAGCGTATTCTGATATGCAAAATAACGTACCACCATCTGCGGCAACGCACCCTCATACCCCTCCGGCAGTGCCAGCATGTAATAGTCAAGGAGGCTCGTGATGGTAAGTCCGGCCTCAATCCCCCGCTGGTACCAGATAAAACAGGAGGAATCCGTCATGTTGCCGCGAATCAAAAGGCTGCAGATGCTCTCAAGAAGATCAATCTGCCGAACCCCGGGAAGCGATGCCTCATACGCGCCGCACAGGATCTGAAACAGGCGGCTGGAAAAGTTTTTCCTGCGAAGCGCCAGATAGTTCAGCTGCAGCACCACATCCTCCGTAAGAAGGCCGCGGCGCGACGCAAACCACAGCGTCTGCAGCTCAAAATCTCCCAGCTCGCGCAGCGTTCCCGATGCATCCCGGATCAGCTGATAGTACTCCATATACAAGATGGGAGAACGATTCCCCCTCTCATAATACCTGCGCAGCATGCGCATCGTCTCCATCGGACGCATTCTGCGCCCGGAATCAACATACAGCAAAAGCCAGGCAATCCAGAAGCTGTCCGGATTCTGTTTCTGCTTTCTCTCCAGACTGCGAACCACCTCCCTGGAGAAGCCGTACGCACTTCCTCCGCTCTCCTGCATGGCTTCCTTTGCCTCCGGACTTTCCGCGCAAAGGGCCGTCAGATACATGCGATAGGAATACGTCAGATCATCCTCCAGATCAAACTGTACCACTGAGAAAAGCGGCACCCGCTCATCTCCGGAGAGCCGCTGCCCCAGCGTCTGAAGCTCCCAGACAGCATCCTGTTCCTGATGAACGGTCAGAAGATAATGAATGTGGTAAAGGGCGGTCAGATAATTATTCCGGTCACTTTCCTGCAGCCGGCGCACAAGACTCCCCATGTGCGCAGCAAAGTCCTTGCCGGTTTCCTTTTTGCCGCGCAGCTGCAGGTACTCCTCCATCATCTGCCGGACGATCTCATGATGCTCCCGCCGGTGCAGACTGCGAAGTGCTGTCTGCACGCCAAAGGACACTGTCACCGGAAGTGTGATTGCATCTCCGTAGGCCGGTGTCAGCGTAATGCTTCCAAAATTACGGCCGGCATGAAGCTGCCGTACATCCACGCCCACGGTAAGACGGGCCGCTCCGTCCTGAAAATCCGCTTCGGTAAGGGTCTTCACCGCTGCAGACAGAAAGCTCCCGCTTATCTGCACCTGCATGCAGGTATACCCCCATCCCTTTCGGTGAATGCGGATGGTCTTGTAGATAAAGGGCTCTGCCTGGCTGCGCACCTCGCGCGCCGACACCTCAGCTGAAAGCTCCCGTACATCGGCCGTAAACTCCACCGGGTGCTTTTTGCCCGCTGCAATCAGGAATTCCTCAACGTTATGCTCATTCCCCTCTCTGGCCGAGAGACCGCGGTACAGCGTCTCCAAGGGATGCGCTATGCCGTCCGGATCCTCCCAGGTCTCCTCCTGCACAAGAGCGTAAAACTCCTTTTGATAGAAAAGAGTAACCGCCTCCTGCCAGTTCGTTCTCGCAAGATTCACATAGTGCAGGAGATTGCGCACCGGCCCGAGACTGGAGTCTGCACGCTTCACCTCGTATGTAAAGCAATAGGGCAGCTCATACTCGCCCTGGTCGGACAGAATGCGAAAGACGCCTTCAAGCTTTTCTGCCTCCGGCTCCTTAGCGCCGGCAGTCTGCGACGCACCTCGCCCCGCAATCTCAAACGCAATGCTCTCCCTGGCTCCGGAAAATTCATTCACCAGGAGCTTCACTGCAGGATTCGTGGAAATAATAAAGCCGCTCGCCGCCCGGTTTCCCGCCCCGTAGATCACAAAGGATCCCTCATAGGGAATTCCCGGCGTCAGCGTTTCGCTTACTGCATCCGTCGAAAACGTAAGAGAGCCTCTCCGGATATGAAATTTTTCTCCGTCCATTTTCTTGCGTTCCAGACTCTGCAGCATGTCTTCTCCTCTCCGTGCACATATGGAATTCATTATAACACAGAAAGGGAAGAGACGAATTCGTCTCTTCCCTTTTCGAGCACTTTACCGGCGACGGGTCCACACCTTACTCCGCGGTGAGGAGCATCAGAATGTCGTTGCTGCGCGCCACAAACTTTGTCATTTCCTCCGGCGTCAGCGGTGCATTCTGGATCTTGGCAAGATCATAGAGCTGTGCACACACGGTCGAAGTCTTCTCATCCTCTGCATGCTCCATCACATACTGCACCAGCGGATGCTGGGCATTGAGGATCAATGTCTGGCTCTCACCTGCGCCGAACAGTCCCATATCGGAGCCGCCCATGGAATACATCTTCATCATGTCCTGCATTCTGCGGCTCTGCTCATCCACCTTCAGGAGTGAGGACACACTCTTTTCCTTCAGATTCTGAAGCGATACCTTCAGCTTGTCATTGTCCAGTGCCTTCTGGAAGGTCTTCTCCAGCTCCTCGCCCTTTTCCTCCAGAGCCTTCTCGTCCTCTTCGCTGGTCGAGCTCTTCAAGACTTCATCCACGCCGGCATCGATGCGGGCGAAATGAATACCTTCGTTCTTCATCTCCAGCTGCTGAATAAACGGAGAATCGATATTGGCATTTAAGATAAAGGCCTGCAGCTTGTTCTCACGGAACATACGGATGTACTGTCCCTGCTGCTGCTCGTCGGTCACGTAGTAGATCGTCCGATCCTTTTTCTCTTCCTTTTCGTCCTTGCTCTCCTCCGAGCCGGTCTTGCCGTCCTCGACAACCTCAGCCTCTACCTTGTTGCCGTTCTCATCGACAGCACCTTCCTTCTCATCCGGATCAACCTTGTTGACCTCCAGTGCCTCCGGCAGGGTAAGATACTTGCCGTCCAGATCCTTGAACAGGATATAATCGGTCATCTTCTCGCAGAACTTGTCATCCTTAAGGCACCCGTACTTGATGAAGGGACTGATATCATCCCAGTACTTGTCGTAATTGTCCTTGTCGGTCTTGCACATGCCGGCCAGCTTGTCGGCCACCTTCTTGGTAATGTAATCCGAAATCTTTCTGGCAAAGCCGTCGTTCTGCAGTGCACTTCTGGACACGTTCAGCGGCAGATCCGGGCAGTCGATGACGCCCTTAAGGAGCATCAGGAATTCCGGGATAACCTCCTTGATGTTGTCTGCAATGAACACCTGGTTGTTGTACAGCTTGATGACGCCCTCAGCCGACTCATACTCCAGATTGATCTTCGGGAAGTACAGAATACCCTTCAGGTTAAACGGATAGTCCATGTTCAGATGAATCCAGAACAAAGGCTCCTTGTAGTCATTGAAGAGCTTCCGGTAGAACTCCTTATATTCCTCATCGGTGCAGTCCTTGGGGTTCTTGGCCCACAGCGGACTGGGATCATTAATCAGCTCCGGACGCTTTTTGATCTTGAGCTCCTTCTCGGCAGGCTTCTCCTCTTTTTTCTCTTCCGCAGCATCCTCTGCCTGGCTCTCAGCGTCCTTGCCCTCTTCTGCAGCAGGTGCTTCCTCTTTCTTCTCTTCCTTCTTGGGCTCGATGACCTCGATAACCACATCGTCCGGACGGCGCTCCGACTCCTTGATGATCTGTGTGTCCTTGGTATCCTTTACCGACAGATAAATCTCGGTCGGCATGAAGCCGCAATACTTCTCAATGACCTCACGTGCGCGGTAGTAATTGGCAAACTCTACGCAGTCCTCGGACAGGTGCAGAGTGATCGTCGTGCCAACCTCGCTCTTATTGCTCTCCTCCATGGTGAATTCGCTGCCGCCGTCGCATTCCCAGTGTACCGGCTTTGCATCCTTCTGATAGGAGAGCGTGTCAATGGTGACCAGGTCCGATACCATGAAGGCCGAGTAAAAGCCCAGACCGAAGTGACCGATGATCTGATCGCTGTTGGCCTTGTCCTTATATTTGTTCATGAAAGCTTCGGCACCGGAAAAGGCGATGTTGTTGATGTATTCCTTCACTTCATCCGCCGTCATACCAAGACCGTTGTCTGTAATCTGAATGGTCTTCGCCTCTGTATCCAGAACCACATCGATCCTGGCCCTCCAGTTCTCCGGAAGCTCTGTCTCTCCCATCATCTCCAGCTTCTTGAGCTTGGTAATGGCGTCACAGCCATTGGAAATGATCTCACGATAGAAAATATCATGATCGCTGTAGAGCCACTTTTTGATAATGGGGAACATGTTCTCGCTGTTAATGGATAACTGTCCTTTTTCTGCCATACTATACTTCCTTTCTATAACCCGGTCCCTCCGGGATTCTCTGAATCGTTGCCCGCAGTATCCATTTGGCAGACACTGCTTTTAGCAATGGCGTTCTCTCAAAGCGCCAGGCTTTCACAAACGTCAGTCTAGCCGCCGCAGAATTTAAAGTCAATAAAAAATTAGCACTCATCAATCATGAGTGCTAACAAAACATTCAAAAAGCCTGCAAATACAGCATTTTCTCATTTCTTAATTTTTTATAACCATTAAGGGCCACATGTGCAAAAAGTATGCTTTGCAGCAGCGATTTTACGAATGGGCCCTGAATCGTTGCGATGAACCAGGCGTTACGAATCGCCTGCGCACAGCGCAAAGAAGTTGTCCGAAACTGCCTCCGGATCCTCGCACAGCGTCACCTGGCTCCAACGACTTTCCGTCAGCTGGCAATCGAGCTGCTCCGCATTCTCGTTGTAGGCTGTTTCATAGGCCGTCTGAAGCCTGGTTTCAAGAATGGCCTCCTTGCTGCTCTCGAGCTGCGTCTCATCCGAGGTTGCAATGGGCTTGATGATGCGATAGCCGTCTGCCGTTTCCACGACATCCGAAATGCTGCCGACCGGCTGGTTGAAGGCTGCCTGTGCAAAGGCCGTGTCGGACGCAGTACCGGAAAGCGTGTAGGTACTGGTGCTGTCCTCATTATATTTGGCAATGTACTCTGCAAAGGTGATTCCCAGGAGATTGTCCATTCCGTCCTGAATCTCCTGGCGGATCGCCTCGGCTCTTTCCTTTGCCTCTGCCTTCTCCTGATCGTTAAACTCCTGCCGGCTCCCGTCACTTGCCGTGGTATAGGTTTTGATCAATATGCTCTGGACCGTCACCGTGCGGGCCTCGTCGTCACTGACCTCCCTGGAAACACCGGCTGTCATCTGCTGTGCCATCTTCGCCGCCAATGCATATTCCCGGAACATATTCTGTGCGTCGCTGCTGCTGATTTTCAGATAGGACAGATCCGCCTCTGTAAGGGATTCCATGTACTGCCCGGCCTTCTGCGCCGCACTGGAAATCTCCGTTTCTTCCAGTGATATCTCCTGGGTGGCTGCCATCTGGTTTAAGGCCTTGACCTTCACCAGGCGCTCCAGCGCATTCTCCTTTAAGGACTCCTCCAGCGTTTCATTGCCCGTGCGCGTGAACACATCGTCCCCATAGGTTTCCTTGTATTGGTTCTCCATGGTCAGAAGATACACGCGAAGCTCCCGGCAGGAGCCCTTCTGATCCCCCACGGTAAACAGCTCGTCCAGATCCAGGCCCGTCACGAAAACCACGCGCCCGCATCCGGTCAGGCCCAGCATCACAGCCAGGACCAGCGCCGGGAGCATTGAAAGTTTCCGGAAAGGGAGCTGCATTCTCCCGCCCCGCTGCCGTTTGCGGCTTTCCTGTCCTTTACGCATGCTCTCCCTTCCCGCCTTTTCTCTCATACTTTACAAACGTATAGGGAATGTCAAAATACGTCTGCTCATCGCCCTCTGCCGTCACTTCCCAGTCGGGATCTCTGTCCAGATTCGGGAAAAAGGCATCCGCCTCATATTCATAGTCAATCTGCGTGACATGCACCGTGTCGCAGTAAGGCAGAAGCTCCTTATAAACCGATGCCCCGCCGATCACCATCAGGGAATCCGGATCCTCGTCCCCAACCAGCTCTAAAAGCTCCTCCACGCTGTGCACCACCTCCGCGCCGTCCACTGCAAATTTAGGATTGGCGGAGAGAATAATATTTCGCCGCTTATCCAGCGGCCTTGCCATCGGAAAGGTCTCGAGGGTCTTTCGACCGTAGATCAGGGTCTTTCCCATCGTTTCCTGGCGGAACATCTTATGATCTCCCGGTATGCTCACCAGAAGACTTCCTTTATTGCCGATTCCCCAGCTGCGATCCACTGCTACAATTGCCTGCATATGTGTTTCCTTTCGTTATTCGTAACTATTCAGAGCCAAGCAAAATTTCATAAATCAGACGTGAAATGCTTGCATT
>CAVFRZ010000033.1:0-14651 GCA_963624875.1 Anaerovibrio sp. | reverse complement strand
CTCCTACGTAAACAGTTACATCCGTTTATTGTACCCTGCCGCTGTAATCCCCGCAAGGAGAAAGGCTGCCTGATTTCTCAGGCAGCCTTTCTCCTTGTTACCACTCGGACGCCAGCGACGGGTCCTGGCGGAAGTGTCCTATGCATCATACCGCAGGGGCTCACGCTTCATCCACTCCGCAAACTCCGCATCTGTGCAGGTTACGTAATGGCGTCCCTCCACGAGGTGCGGCGTTCCCTTGGAATAATCAATGCCGGACGTTTTGTAATCGTAGGTTTCTGCTGTGCGACGCTTCTCCACCACCGGATTCGGTGCCGGAATGGCCGAAAGAAGCGACCTCGTGTACGGATGCACCGGATGCTGGAAAATCTCATCCGTCGTGCCGGTCTCGAGAATGTGCCCCAGATGCAGAACGCCGATGCGGTCCGAGATGTATTTTACCATGGAGAGGTCATGGGCAATGAACAGATATGCTGTTCCTGTCTCCTCCTGAATGTCCTTCATGAGGTTTACCACCTGTGCCTGAATGGACACGTCCAGGGCAGAGATGCACTCATCGGCAATAACGAGCTTCGGATTCATGATCAGAGCCCGGGCAATTCCGACGCGCTGGCGCTGACCGCCGGAGAACTGGTGCGGATACCGGGACGCATGCTCCGGTGCCAGCCCGACCTTTTTCAAAATGGCCTTGATCTTGGCATCTCTCTCCGCCAGAGAGGAATAATTGTGGTGAATATCCAGTCCCTCGCCGATGATATCCTCCACCTTTTTGCGCGGATTTAAGGACGCCATGGGATCCTGAAAGATCATCTGCATCTGCGTGCGCAGCATCGCGGAGGTCTTGCGGTCAAGCTTTCCCCCGATGTCCGTGCCGTCGAAAACAATTTTCCCGGCCGTCGGATCGTACAGGCGGATGATCGACCGACCGATGGTGGACTTGCCGGAGCCCGACTCACCGACCAGACCATAGGTCTCCCCGGGATACATTTCAAAGCTCACATCGTCCACAGCCTTCACCGTGTAGGAGCGGGATACCTTAAAGTACTGCTTCAGCCCTGACACCGTAAGGAGCGGCTGTGCATCATAATTCGCTGCCATATGCTTGGGCTCCTTTCTTCATGCGTGCAATGCGCTGCTGCAGCTCCTTGGGCATTTCCACCTTCGGCGCCCGCGGATCCAGAAGCCATGTGGCCGCATAGTGCGTATCCGTCACCTTGAACATCGGCGGATCTGCCTTCTCATCCACCACCAGCGCATACCGGTTTCTGGATGCAAACGCATCGCCCGGCTTCTCGTGCAAAAGGTTCGGAGGAGATCCCGGAATCGCATACAGACGCTCGTCGTCGGTCTCCAGATCCGGCATCGCCGACAAAAGCCCCCAGGTGTACGGGTGCCTCGGATCGTAGAAAATCTCATTGATGGTGCCCTTTTCCACAATCTTGCCGGCATACATGACGTTGACATAGTCCGCCACCTTGGCCACAACGCCCAGGTCATGGGTGATATAAATAACCGAAATGCCGCGCTCTTTCTGAATGCGCTTGATCAGCTCCAGAATCTTGGCCTGAATGGTAACATCCAGTGCCGTCGTCGGCTCATCGCAGATCAGAAGATCCGGATCGCAGGCCAGCGCAATGGCAATGACCACTCTCTGACGCATACCGCCGGAGAGCTGGTGCGGATACTGCTTCATGCGCTTGGCCGCATCCTCGATGCCGACCTCCTTCAAGAGCTCGCACGCCTTATTCCAGGCATCCTCCTTCTTCATCTTGTAGTGCCAGATCATGCCCTCCATGATCTGCTTGCCGATGTTCATTGTCGGATCCAGCGACGTCATCGGATCCTGAAATACCATGGAAATCCGCTTGCCGTTGATATGGGTGCGGATCCATTTTTTATCCTTCTCCAGTATCTGCACCGTCTCCGTCTTCCCGTCGGCATGGGTATACGTGAAGTGAATGGTGCCGGAATTCACCGTGGCATTTTTAGCCAGAATTCCCATGGCCGCCTTCATCGTCACCGATTTGCCGGAGCCGGACTCACCGACAATCGCCACCGTCTCACCCTTACAAAGGTCAATGTCAACGCCGCGGATTGCATGCACCATGCCGGCGCCTGTCTTAAAGCTGATGTCCAGATTCCGGATTTCAAGAATTTTCTGCTTGTCTTCCATATGCGTCACATCTCCTTCATCTTGGGATCCAGCGCCTCACGCAGGCCATCGGCGATCAGGTTAAAGGACAGCATCAGAAGTGCCATCACAATGATCGGCGGAATGATCTGGTACGGATGCGTGGTGAAGCTGTTGTATCCTTCCGAAATCAGCGATCCGAGGGAGCACTGCGGCACCGGAATGCCAAGGCCGACAAAGGACAGGAATGCCTCTGTGAAAATGGCCGTCGGAATGGAGAACATAACCTGAGTAATGATGGGTCCTACAATGTTCGGCAGAATTTCCTTGAAAATAATAAAGAAGGATCCCGCTCCCAGCGTTTTCGATGCCAGTACAAACTCCTGCTCCTTGAGCTTGAGCATCTCCGCTCGTGCAATGCGCGACATGCCGATCCACTCGGTCAGCATCAGAGCGAAAATAATCGTCAGCATGCCGGGCTTTAAAATCAGCAGCAGCAGCGTCACGATAACCAGCCTTGGAATGCCGTTGGACACCTCCAGAATCCGCTGCATGACCATATCCACCTTTCCGCCAAAATACCCGGAAATCAGTCCGTAGGACATGCCGATCACCATGTCAATGATCGTTGCGGCAACGGCAATGATCAGGGATACACGGGCGCCGGTCCAGGTTCTGGTCCAGATGTCACGACCGTATTTGTCCGTGCCGAACCAGTGGAAGGTGTCGTACAGCTGCTTCTCGGCATAGCCGTTCACCTTCTTGGTGCCGGTTGTGGTCGTCATCGTCTCCGAGCCGTCAAAGATGCCCAGATACTCCACGCCCTGAATGCGGGGAGCTAGGTTCTTGCCGTCTGTCTGCTCCGCATACTGATAAGACACCATGTGAGGCCCCAGAATAGCCAGAAGGCACAGGAGCACAACGAATACAAGACCGACTACGGCGCTCTTTTTATTCACAAAGCGCTGGCAGACATCCTTCCAGAAGGACTGCGCCGCATAGTTACTGTCGATCTCCAGCAGATCCTGATTGTCCTTAAGGACAAAGTCCGACTCCACCGGAACATAGGAGGCGGCCGGCGCCAGCGGCGTTTCTTTCTGCAAAGCCTTATTGCGAATCATCCTTCTCTGCCTCCTTCCGTCTCTTTCCGCGCGTATCCGTGATACGGATTCTCGGATCAATGATGCCGTACAGAATATCCACAAAGAGCATGATGAAAATGTACATCGCCGAATAAATAAAGCTCAGGGAAATAACGACGTTGTAGTCATTGGACTGGATGGCCGTAACCAGGAGGGATCCGACTCCGGGGATGGCAAATATTTTTTCCACGACCAGGGAACCTGTCATCAGATCGACGATCAGGGGAGCCAGGACCGTGACGATCGGAATCAGCGCATTCCGCAGTGCATGCCGGAAAATCAGGGCAAAGCCGGAGATTCCCTTGGCCTCTGCCAGGAGCATGTAATCACTGTCGAGAACTTCCAGCATCTCCGATCTTGTAAATCTTGCAATGGACGCCATCGTGAACATCGAAAGAGCGATGCTCGGCAACACCGAACTCTTGCCTGGGAAGCTCCCGTCATAGAGCATCGGGAAAATCTTGCACTTAAAGCCCAGCTGATAGCTCAGAAACAGTGCAAACACGTACGAAGGCACCGACACGCCGATAACCGAAATAATGGTGCAGATCGTATCAATAATGGTGTCGTGCTTCAGCGCAGCGATCAGTCCCAGAATCAGTCCCATGACTGCGCCCAGTGCAACTGCCTGTCCGCCGATCCGAATGGAAATGGGGAGTCTTGTCTGAATCAGCTGAGAGATCGGTGTGTTCTTGGAAATGTTGTAGCTCACGCCAAAATCCAGCGTCAGCATGTTCTTGACATAGCGGAAGAACTGCACCAGTACTGGCTGGTCCAGTCCGTATTTGGCATAGAGTGCAGCCCGCTGGCTGTCATTAAGCTTCTCATCATTGAATGGTGATCCCGGCATCAGCTGCATCAGAATAAACAGCACCAGAAGAATGACGAGAAGTGTAAAAAGAGATGTAAGCACTCGCTTTGTGATGTACTTTTTCACAACTCCCTCCTCATTGCAGCATTTGTCCGTCCCATGTCTCACTGCAGCTGCGTAATCCATCAGCTGCATGCTGACTGTCACCGGGCAATTGCCTCTTGTGTACGATTACAGGCCGGCACGCGGCGCTTATGCATATCCCGGAAGCAAAGGAACCACGGATTGAAGCAGTGCTTCTAAAATCCTCTCCGCTTCTGCCGTCTCCGGAATGTTCATAAGGGTCGCTTGCCCCTTTTATACATCAGGGAGGCGAGGACCGTAAAAGCCCTCTCCTCCCTGTACATGTATCAACTCAGCTCCTGCCGCATTTCAACGTGAATCTTCTGCCTGCAGGCAAACTCACGATTGAAATTGGCGGGCAACCAAGTCACTGTGCTTGCCAAAAGGATCAGTCTACCTTTACAGCATCCTTGTATACTCTGTTCAGAGCAACCGGATGGAAGTCAACACCGGAAACCTTGGTGGAAACCATCTGTGCATTGCACTGTGTATACAGAGGGAAAATAACAGACTCATCCATTACGATCTGCTCTGCATCATAGAGCTTCTCCCAGCGCTTTTCTGCATCCGTTGCAAGATCGCCGGTGGTGCACTCATCGATAATGCTGTCGTACTCGCTGTTGCTCCAGAGACCATAGTTGTTGGAATTGTCAGTGATCCACATTCCAAGGTAGGTCATAGGATCTGCGTAGTCAGGTCCCCATCTGGTAAGGCCGAGCTGATAGTTGCCGTCCTGAAGATCCTGGACTCTCTGCTTTTTGGGCTCTACCTTGATGGTAATGGTCAGTCCGGGCAGAGCGGTCTGCCACTGCTCCTGCAGAACGGTTGCGACCTTCTGCGGTGCATCATCGGCATCAACAACCATCTCAAACTCAAGAGAATCAACGCCGAGCTCCTCAAGACCCTTGGTCCAGTACTCCTGAGCCTTTGTTACATCGTATGCGCAGACATCAGAGAACTTCTCCTGATCCGCAGAGAAATCAGAGCCGTCCGGGCCGGCCGCAAAGTCCATAGGAACTGCGGTATAGGTCGGCTTGGAACCATCCTTCAGAACATCCGTTGTGATCGCCTCGCGGTCAATGGCAAAGGTCAGAGCCTTGCGGATGTTGTCGTTCTGCAGCTCCTTCACGCCGGAGATGTTCGGCGATACGTACCAGAGATATCCGGCACCAACTGCCTGGAAGGCCGGATCATCCTCTACCTGATCTACCTGATCGCCGTTTACCAGCGTCATATCGAGCTCGCCGTTCTGGAAGCTCATAAGTGCTGTCTGGGAATCCTGGATTACCTGATAGCTAAGTCCTGCCAACTGAACACGGTCTGCATCGTAGTAATCTGCATTCTTGGTCAGATGGAAGGAGGTTGCAGCAGGCTCATAGGAGTCCAGAACGAATGCGCCGTTGGAGAGCGTCGTCTCCGGGCTCGTTCCGAAGGTATCTGCGCAGGTCTCAAAGAACTTCTCGTTGACCGGATAGAAGGTCGGGAAGTACATCAGGGATGTAAAATAGCTGACCGGTGCATTCAGCTCCACCTGGAGCGTATAGTCATCAACCGCCGTTACCCCCAGCTCAGACTTATCCATGGTCCCTGCGATGATCTCGGCCGCATTCTTCACCTGGCCGATATCGCTGAGCATGTATGCATACTCCGAAGCAACATCCGGATCAACGGCTCTTTGCCATGCGAACACGAAATCTGCTGCCGTTACCGGATCTCCGTTAGACCACTTCGCATCGCTTCTGAGATGGAAGGTCCAGGAAAGTCCGTCGTCCGATGTCTCCCAGCTCTCCGCGATGGCAGGGACTGCCTGGCCGTCGGAATCCATCTGCGTAAGACCATCTGTGTAATCCGCAATGATCTCGAAGGACGTTCCGTCGGTTGCCTGCTGCGGATCCAGAGACTCCACCGGGGTCTCCAACATCACCTTCAGGTCCTCCGTGGAGACCGTACCCGATGCCTCTTCCGTTGCTGCCTCTGTTGCCGCTTCTGTGGAAGCCGCTGCGGTATCTGCAGACGATGCATCGGAGCTGGAAGAAGCGCTGTCATATGCAGAGCTTCCGCAGCCCGCCATGCTAAGAGCCATAGCAGATGCAGCCAGAACAGCAATTGCCTGTTTTGACTTTTTCATAATGTTTCCTCCTTTGATAAAGTATCGCATCAGAGTTTTATCACTTTATTAAAGCAAAGCAACTCTTTTGCAAAAAAACGCAAGGTCCGCCGGTTTTTCTACGTTACCAGTCGCGCTCCCTTGCGCATGCGAGCATTATATAGCCTTATTTAAGCAAAATCCACTAAACAGGTACATTTCTACTATTCCGCCAAAGAATTCTGTCGCTTAATTGTATTTTTGTATACTTTTATGCACCCCTCGCACTTCAAATACTCGGAATTGCCATCAGGCAATTCCGAGTATAAATCACCAGCCAACAACGACCAGCGCAGTGCCATTCTCCACGCTTACCGAAGCCGTCCTTCCTCCTTCAATTTCATTCGAGCACCCAATCGGGAACGAATAGGTAAGCTCCGCATTTTCCAGCTCATACTTCATGCCCCGTATGGTCACTCCGCGGATCACCGGATCCAGTGCGAACATGGAAAACCGCCCCACAAAGCTCTTGTGAAATTCCTTTTTCTCATTTCGGATGACAAAGAGCATTTGATGATCATCCATGATGTATCCCTGCGCTCCCTTCTCCTTCAAGAACAAAAGCGCCTGCAGATTTGCCATCGTATGGGAAATGCGTTCTCCCCCAGTGCGCCGTACAGATCAAACCGCCGGTATCCCTTCTCCAGTCCGAATCGAAGAGCCGCCAGCGTATCGGTGTCGTTTTTCTCCCGGGGAAGCGTCACAACGCGTCCTGGATCCAGACGCCGTACCTCCTCCAGTGCCGGACGCGTTTCCGGTGAAAGCGAATCAAAATCTCCGATGCAGTAATCCGGCAGCATTCCCATCTGGCTCAAATAGCTTAGCCCATTGTCTGCCGCTATGAGAAGATCGTCCTCCTTCTTATTCAGATCCATCCATGTAAAATCTCCCGCGCACACGACGATGCAGCGGCCGTTTTTCTGTTCCATATACTTCCTCTTTCTTCTGTAAGGATATACACTGTAGTGATGCTCTGATTTCAAAATCCGCGACGGGTCCTGTCGCTGGACTGTTTCTACCCTGCACCGCAAATGATACACAACGGTTTTCAGGAGGTCTTATGAATTCCACACCCACGATCAGTAAAGAGCGGGCAGCCGTGCTCACGCTTGCCGACGGCTCCGCCCTTACGCTCACCTACCTGCTGCGCCCGCACCCAAGGCGCACGCGCATCGCTCTTGTCGTTTCCGCCAGCGGCCCTCTGGAGGTGCGTGTTCCCCTTCGCTTTTGCCAAAGGGACATCGACCGGCTCCTGGCCGAAAAGGCAGACTGGATTGCCGATGCCCTGCGGCAGCAGAAGGACTATCAACGGAAAAAGGAAAAGGAAGCGCAGGATCGCCCTGTTCTTTCTCCCGCCGAAGAGCTGCAAAGGCTCCGCGAAGCCGGTAAGGCTTTGCAGCCGGTCCTTGTTAAAAAGGTGTCCGATTATGCGGCACTTCTCCCCCCTTCGCACCGGCGCATCACGAAGATTACCATTCGAAATCAAAAATCCCGCTGGGGAAGCTGTTCCGCCAACGGGAGTCTCTCGTTTAATGTCCGCCTGCACTTTGCTCCGGAGAAGTGTCTGGACTATGTCGTTGTGCATGAGCTTTGTCACCTGGTGCACATGGACCACAGCCGTGACTTCTGGAATCTTGTAGAGTGCATCATGCCGGATTACCGGGTCTGGAAGAAATGGCTCAAGGAAAACGGACAGTCCCTGTTCTAAGGATCTGCGAATGCGAGGAGAAAATGCCATCGGGCATTTTCGAGTATCAGTTTTTCCTAAAAGCCGTGCTCCCGATCCAGGAACTGCTCTACGATATAGCGCGGTCGGTGCTTGGTCTCCATATAGATCTTTCCGATGTACTCGCCGATGACGCCCAGTGACAGGAGGATCAGTCCGCCGATGGCCCACACCGAAACATTCAGGAAGGTCCAGCCGGCCACGGTCGCGCCCATGGCGTGACGAACAAAGGAATACACCAGAATCACCAGACTGATCAGGAATATAACGATACCCAGATTCGTAATCATCCGAATCGGCTCCACAGAGAGCGAGGTGATGCCGTCTACGGCAAAGGCAATCATCTTTTTCAGAGGATACTTGCTCTCTCCGGCAAAGCGCTCCGCGCGCTCATAGTACACAACATCACTCCGGTAGCCGACCAGCGGAACCATCCCTCGCAGGAACAGATTCACCTCCTCAAACTCAGCAAGCCCGTCCAGTGCCCGACGGCTCATGAGACGATAATCTGCGTGGTTGTAGACCACCTTGGCACCGAACCTATCCATGAGCTTATAGAAGCTCTCCGCTGTTGTCCGCTTAAACCACGTATCCGTAGTGCGTGCACTCCGAACACCGTAAACCACATCGCACCCTTCGTAATATTTGGCCAGCATGGCATCGCAGGCTTCGATGTCATCCTGCAGATCCGCATCCATGGAAATCACCATGTCCGCAAAGCTCCGCACCGTCATAAGACCGGCCAGAAGTGCATTCTGATGTCCCCGGTTCCTGGACAGATTGATTCCGGAGAACAAAGGATCCTCTTCGTGAAGCCTTGAAATGATCTCCCAGGTTCTGTCCTTGGAACCGTCGTTGACAAAGCAGACGCGGCTCTCCTTGCTGATCAGCCCCGATTCCATGAGCCTTGTCATCTTCACTCTCAGACGCTTTGCCGTCTCCGGCAGGACCTCCTCCTCGTTGTAACAGGGAATCACATAATACAGAATGTCACTCATTTTCTGCGTGCTCCTCCAGGAAAATCTTCCGGCTGATAAAGTTGTAAACCATTACAACGCCGGTCGCAAAGCACTTAAACAGCGTCTCTGCCAGTCCGGTTCCCATCATATTGTGAAGCCAGGTCCATTTCTCGTAGACAAAATCCATTCCGATGTAGAGAACGATCTCGTTGATGATCAGTCCGATCACGCTCAAAACAAAAAAGATTACAAATTCGCGCTTCCTCGACATGTCATCCCGGCGCTTAAAGACATATTTAAAGCTCAGGATGTAGTTGACAATCATCGAAATGATGAAGCTGAAGAACTGCGATACCAGGTAATACCAGGAGAACACCTGGTCCAGCCCCGCCGCACGGAAAATCAGATTCAGAACCGTATATATGCCAAAATCAATAAAAAAGCAGATCACGCCCACAACGCCAAACTTTGCAATCTGCTCCAAGAGCTTCTTCATCTCGTCCCTCCTGTTCCAGTACTCAGTCCACGTCCTTTAGCACCTGCTTGTTCTTGGCGATGTAATCGTACAAGGACACCACCGTCAGAATCGTCGCGATCCACATCACAATCGTCGTCAAGGGCTGCAGCACCTGAATATTCGCAACCATCAAAATGACCATGATCATCTGAAAGGTCGTCTTGAATTTCCCCCAGTAGCTGGCCGCGATGACAATGCCGCGCTCTGCCGC
This sequence comes from Anaerovibrio sp., assembly GCA_963624875.1. GTDB lineage: Bacteria > Bacillota > Clostridia > Lachnospirales > Lachnospiraceae > CAG-791. Next base: position 4,885 of record CAVFRZ010000033.1, on the reverse strand, counting down.
AATGAGGCGAAATCCGGAAATCACGAACTCCCTCGCGACAATGATACACACCACCCACGCCGGGATACGTCCCAGCGCAATCAGGCAGATCATTCCCGAGCAGGTCAGGAGCTTATCCGCCAGAGGGTCCATAAACTTTCCGAAATTCGTGATCAGGTTATACTTGCGCGCAATCTTGCCGTCCGCAAGATCCGTAAGGCTCGCCGCAACAAAAATAACGAGCGCTACCCAGTCACTGGCATCGCCAAAGGGTCTTGCCAGCAGCACCGCCACGAAAAAGGGCACCATCACAACGCGCAGAAGCGTCAGCTTATTCGGCAGATTCATCGATAATTTCTCCTATCAGATCGTATTCCCTGGCATCCGTTACACGCACCCGCACGAAGGTTCCGCTCATCAAATCTCTTGCAGATTCAATGAAGATGCTGCTGTCCACCTCCGGCGCATCCATATAGGTGCGGCCCACGTAAACGTATCCGTTGTCGGTCCACTCATCGCCAAGGCGTCCCTCGATCAGAACCTCCAGTTCGCGTCCGATGACGGCCTTCTCCTTGGCAAAGGCGATCTCCTGCTGCGCCAGCATCAGCTCCTTATGGCGACGCTTTTTGGTCGCGTGATGCACCTGATTCGGGAATCCTGCGGCCGGCGTTCCGTCCTCTCTGGAATACATATATACGCCAAGACGATCGAACTGCATTTCCCGCACAAACGCAAGAAGCTCCTGATGGTCTTCCTCCGTTTCTCCCGGAAATCCGGTGATCAGCGTTGTCCGAAGACAAATACCGGGGACCCTCTCCCGAAGCGTATGGATGAGCTCCTCCAGTTCCTTTCTGCTGGTGCGGCGTCCCATACGGCGCAGAATTTGGTCGGAAGCATGCTGAATGGGCATATCCAGATACGGAACCACCTTATTGTCAGCTGCCAGGACGTCAATGAGCTCCGGTGTAATCTCCTCCGGATAGCAGTACAGAACGCGGATCCATCGGATCCCTTTCACCAGGCAGAGTCTTCGCAACAGCTCCGGAAGCATCTTCTCTTTGTAAAGGTCTGTGCCGTAAAGCGTCGTTTCCTGCGCCACCAGAATCAGCTCCTGTGCGCCCTGCGCAGCAAGGCTTCTGGCATCCTCGAGCACCTGCTCCATCGGAACGCTCCGGTAATGCCCGCGGATCGCCGGAATCGCGCAGTAGCTGCAGCACTTGTCACACCCCTCTGCGATCTTGAGATACCCGACCGTGCTGCCGAAGGTCAGAACCTGTCTCGTGTTCTCCGGAGCAAGGCTCGGGTCCGCCAGCACGGCACTTTCTACCTTCTCACCCTTCGAAAGGCTCTTAAGGACCTCTCCGACCGACCCCTCCGCCGTCGTTCCGATCACCGCGTCCACCTCCGGAATGAGCTTTAAGATCTCATCCTGGTAGCGCTGCGCAAGACATCCCGTCACAATCAGGTGCTTTAGCTTTCCCGTTTTTTTCAGCTGGGCAAGGGAAAGGATTTCATCAATGCTCTCCTGCTTGGCCGAATCAATAAAAGCGCAGGTATTGACGACGCAGGCCTCCGCCTGCTCCTCGTCCTCTGTAAACGAACAAATGCCGCCATCCTCTAGAATGCCGGCCATTTTGCGCGTATCTACCGTGTTCTTGTCACAGCCAAGGGATACAAACAGTGTCTTCACTTATACCTCGTCCGAAACCACATCGTCATCGTCTGCGTCGTCATCCTCATCCTGGGACGCTGCCGCATTCTCTGCCTCCTCGGTTTCACGAAGAGACTCCTCCGTCAGACCATACTCCAGGCGTCTTGCTGCCTCGCGGTCCTTCTGCTCGAAGCTAAGAACCTCTGCCTCATCCTGAGGAAGGATCTTGAGCTCGCCCTGCTCCATCTCCTCTACAGCGATGGAAAGTGGCTTCTTTCCCGCTGCGTTTGCGATCATCGGCTCATCGCCGTCCACGATCTGACGCGCACGCTTGGCCGTAGCCATAACGACCGAATAACGGCTGTTGATGATCGGCGTTTCGCCCTCCTCAACGCCCTGGTTAACTGCATTCATAAGATCTACATAAGAAGGATGAATCATCGGTATCGAATTCCTTTCTGTTATTCATTGCCAAGACATAGCATCCGGCACACGCCTGATGCCCGAACATATTGCGCAGTCATTCAGCCTGCATCCCGAACTTCCTTGGAAAATCCTCGATCAGCCGGCCAGCAAATTGTCGCTGCGCGGCACATTAGTATAGCATCATTCTGCAGCGCCGCCAAGGTCCTTTCCCCCATTCAGCTTTTCTTCGCGCTCCCCGCTGTTACCGCTTCGAGCTCTTTTTTAATACCGGCAATGAAGGCCTCCTGCCGGAGCGGTGCGTTTTTAGCCTCCTGGATGGTGTGATGTACCAGCTCCACAGCCTCGTCCAGATCATCGTTGACAATAAGATAGTCGTACCAGGACATCTCCTCGGCTTCCTTGGCCGCACGCTCCATCCGTCCCTTTATCACCTCTTCTGTCTCTGTCCCCCGGCCATACAGACGCTTTTCCAGCTCCGCAGCAGAGGGCGGCGTCACGAACAAAAGGATGGCATCACCGCGCTTTTCTTTCACCTGACGGGCTCCCTGCACCTCGATCTCGAGCAGCACATCCTTTCCTTCTGCCATTGCCTTCTCCACGTAAGCCCGCGGCGTTCCGTAGCAATGATCCACGTAGCCGGCATGCTCGAGGAGTCCATCCTCTGCCACAAGCTTATCAAACTCCTCCTGGGAAAGGAAAAAATAATCCTTCCCGTCCACCTCTCCCGGACGCGGCTTTCTCGTGGTCACCGATACGGACAGAGCATATTCCGGGTGACGCTTTAAGAGTTCGCGCATGATGGTTCCTTTTCCTGCTCCGGAGAATCCGGAGATAACCGTAAGACTTCCTTGCTTGTTCATCCTTTTCCTCTTTCTATGTCCTATGTCCATATTCCGTCCAAGCGACGGGCCCTATATTCACTCCAGGTTTTGCACCTGCTCGCGGATTTTCTCAATCTCGGTTTTGAGCTCGATCGCGATATCAGCTGACTCTGCGTTGCTGGTTTTGGAGAGAATCGTGTTGGCTTCGCGGTTCATCTCCTGCACGAGGAAATCCAGCTTCCTGCCGACACTTTCGTCTTCCTTCACTAGCTCTGCCCGAACAGCCTGGATGTGGCTCTCAAGGCGCACCATCTCTTCATCAACGCAGATGCGGTCCGCGTACAATGCTGCCTCCTGCAGGATTCTCGTCTCATCGATTCCGGTCTCCTGCAGCACCTCCTGCATTCTCTCATACAATCCCTTGCGGTACTGCTCCACAATGGCAGGGCCGTTTGCACGGATCCGTTCCACTCCGTCCTGCAGTCCGGACAGTTTTTTCAGAAGGTCCTCTGTAATAAAGGCCCCCTCGCGCGCTCTGGCCTTTGTAAAATCCTCTGCCGCACGGCTGACGCACTCCAAAAGCGGCGCAGCCAGGTCGTTGTTTTCCGTGTCCGTCTCCTCCAGCGTCAGCACATTCGGATACTCCGACAGGCGTTCAGCAGAGAGTGTAAACGGGAGCGAGAGCTCCTCTGCCATTTCCCGGATGGAGGCTGCGTATTCCGCCGCAAGTGCGCGGTTGCAGCGAACATGCACGCCGGATTCTCCCACATTCTCATAGCTGATATAAACGTCCACCTTGCCCCGGAGAATTCGCTGCTTTAGCTCCGACCGAACCTGGGCCTCAAAGGGGGCCAGCTGCCGCGGCATCCGGATGTTCAGATCCAGATATCGGTTGTTGACGGACTTAAGCTCTGCCGTAAACCGGTAGTCTCCCTGCTGGAGCTCGGCCCGTCCGTATCCCGTCATGCTCTTTGCCATGATTGCCTCCTATACCTCTTCCAGTCCGCTCTTATCTGCCTCAGCCAGAATGGAATAATTCGTGTGATAGATCACAAAACCCGGGCGCGCCCCCGCCGGCTTTTTGAGGTTGCGCCGCTCGAGATAATCGATTTCCACCCGCCCGGCTTCGCGGCCCTTGGAATAATAGGCTGCAAGCCTTGCCGCCTCCTCAAAGGCGCGGTCGGGTATCTCTTCAAAGGGCTTCCCCTCGGTCTTTAGAATCACGTGAGAGCCGGGAATATCATTGGCATGGAACCAGATATCGGAGGGTCTTGCCACGTGGAAGGAGAGCTCGTCGTTTTGCAGATTATTCTTGCCGACATAGATATCGTACCCGTCACTGGAGCTGTAATGCAAGGGCTCTGACTCCGGAATCCTCGACGGCCGCTTCCTGGCACTTTTCTTATCCGTGCGGCGACGAACAAACCCGGAATCCTCCATCTCGGCGCGGATCTGTGCCAGGTCCCCCTCGGTCCTTGCAATGTTCAGTGCCTCGCGGATCCCTTCCAGTTGGTCAATTTCTGCCTTGACCTCCTGCATGAGCGTTTCCAATGCCTCCTTGGTGCGCTTCAACTTGGTATAGCGGTCAAAATAGCGCTTGGCATTTTCCAGCGGCGACTTCGACGGATCCAGCGGCACCACCAGCTTCTCACCGGTGTAGTAATTGTCCAGCTCCGCACTGGACGCGCCGGCCGGGATGGTGTAGCCGTAGGCATTTAAGAGCTCCCCGTAGACGCGGTATTTATCCCGCTTCTGTGTGTCCTTCATCTGCCGCGACTGCAGGTCGTATTTGTGCAGATCACGTTCCAGGATGGTCTGAACCACCCGGCGAAGATCCGCTGATTTCTGCCGGATCCGGGTCACCGCGTTCTTCTCCCGGTAGTAGCTCTCAATCAGCTCCGAAATCGAATCGTACTGCTTCACCGGAAGGTCCTTATACATGGTAAGCGGAAGCGCTGCGAACTCCACCGGCTCTCCGCCGGAAAGTGCATCCGCCGCGCCCAGGTGA
>CAVFRZ010000032.1:0-14894 GCA_963624875.1 Anaerovibrio sp. | reverse complement strand
TCGTTGGAGCCTTTATTTTTGAGCTCCGCTTTTTCATAGCTCAGTTGACACTATCGCAGCTTTATTGAAAGGTCTAAATCCCACACTTCACAGGATCAAGAACGATAATATCATCAATTTCTACATTGATGGGCAATAGATTTGTGTATTGTTGATTTCTCCGGAAGATGGGCTAGACGGATATAAAGATACAGAACGTGTGCATATTTCGACAGGAACAGAAAGGGAAAGGACGCTCGCTGAAGGATCCTGTGGTATGATCATTGAATACAGGAATTACAGCAGGATACGACGAAACGAACATCCTGCTATATCGAATGAAGAAGTGGAGAGATGACTATGAACATTGTATGCCTGGATTTAGAGGGAGTGTTGGTGCCGGAGATTTGGATTGCGTTCGCGGAGGCTTCGGGAATTCCGGAGCTAAAGAGAACTACACGGGATGAACCGGATTATGAGAAGCTGATGAACTGGAGAATCGGCATTCTGAAGGAGCATGGCCTTGGCCTGAAGGAGATTCAGGAGACCATTGCACGGATCGATCCGCTTCCCGGCGCGAAGGAGTTTCTGGATACGCTCCGGAAAGAGACGCAGGTGATCATTATCAGTGATACCTTCTCACAGTTTGCAGGTCCGCTGATGGCCAAGCTGGGATATCCAACCATTTTCTGCAATGAGCTGGAGGTGGCAGCAGACGGAGAGATCACGGGATTCCGGATGCGGATTGAGAATTCCAAGCTGACGACCGTGAAGGCGCTGCAGTCCATTGGCTTTGAGACCATCGCCAGCGGTGATTCCTTCAATGATCTTGGCATGATCGGAGCCAGCAAGGCGGGCTTCCTCTTCCGTTCTACGGAGCAGATCAAGAAGGATCATCCGGAGCTTCCGGCCTATGAGACCTTCGCAGAGCTTCTGGAGGCCATCGAGAAGGCACTTTGAGATAGAAGAGCGGTTGAACTCTATGAGCGACTAGCAGCGGCGGCACGGGTTTATCCGTGCTGCCGCTGCTGTTTAAAAAAGCGATGCTATAGCTCGATATCAAAGAACACCGGGTGCTCCTGCAGATGAGCGTTGGGCTGATGCAGGACGAGCTTGGTCTGTCCGTCCTTGTCGGTGAACAGCATGCCGTGACCGCCATCCTCGTCAAAGAGAGGACTGGAATCCACGGTCCAGCGGCCGGTGATTTCTCCGTTGTCGGAGCGGGCAATGGCCTCTGCATAGCCCTTCGGGCCAAAGGTTGCCCACAGCATGAGGAGCTCTCCGGACTTGCCGCGCCACAGGAACGGACCATCTGTGACATAGATGGGACCGTCCCACTGCCGGTTGGTGATAGAACACCCCCAGGGTGCATCGGAGGCCTGCAGGAGCATCCGCGGTGTGCCGATTCGGTGCGTTAAATCGTCGGAAAGAGGAACAGCACAGATCTGCCCGTTTCCAAGATCCACCCATTCGTGACTGAATACCATCCACGGAGCTCCGGATTTATCGACATAAAGAGTTCCGTCGAGGCATTGCCATGGCTCCGGCGTAATCTTGCCGTCGGAATGAATGTGATACGGTCCTAACGGGGACTCTGATTTGAGAATCAGGGTTCCTTTTTTGTTGTCTTCGGAATTGGCGAAGGTGGCGAGAATGTAAAAGGCACCCTTGTAAAAATGAATCTCCGGCGCCCAATAGCACTTGTCGGCCCAGAAATTCTCCGGCTTGTGAAACAGCTCCACGGGCCCCTCCCAGTTCTCAAGGTCCTTGCTGTAATACCCGTCAAAGCCATCGGCGTGCGGTGTCCAGGTGGTGGCGGCGCGGGTGCCGGTCATGTAATAGGTGCCGTCATGGAGCAGAACAAAGGGATCGCGAATATTGATGTCGGTAAGCTTCACGGGAAAACTCCTTTCGGTGTCAAAACGTGCTATGATCTATATCCTACCGCACGAGGAGGTGTAACGGCTATGCCTAATTTTTTCAATATCGACAATCCGATCTGGAAATTCATCGGAAATCTGTGGGATTTCTTTGTCCTTTCCGTACTATGGCTGGTGTGCTCGATTCCGGTGGTGACGATTGGCGCATCCACGACGGCTCTGTATTACGTGACACTGAAAATGGCATCCAACCAGGAGGGAAAGCTGTGGCAGCAGTATTTTCACAGCTTTCGGCAGAACTGGAAGGAGGCTACGGCAATCTGGCTCGGCTTTCTGGCAGTGGGAGTCATTTTGGGAATTGACCTCATGTATGGCCTGACAGGTGGGACGAATCTGGCATCCGCAGTGCTGGTCTTTGCCGTGGTTGCGGGAGCGTTATATCTGTGCCTTTTGTCCTTTGTTTTTCCGCTTCTTGCCAGGGTGGACAATACGCCGTTTGCCATTGTGAAGATGGCGGGCGGCATGCTGGTGCAGAATTTTCTGCCGATTCTGGCGGGAGTCATGGTGATGGCCGGCTTTATCCTGGTAGGACTGTTTGTTTTTAAACTGATTCTGCTGGTGGTGCCGGCACTCCCTGCGTATATAGGCAGCCGGATGTATAACCGCATTCTGGAGAGGTACCACCTGAATCTGGAGGACTGTGACCGGGCAGAGATGTCTGCGGAGGATACTGTATGACATAAAACGGTTACGAACGTGGAGACGTTACATACAGATCTTTTTAATGCTTGATGCAGGCGTCGCTTTTCGTTTTGGGTGACCGTTCAGGGTGTATCCGCAAGCTGCCTACTGCGCGGTTCCGCTGCCGAACTTGCTGGAGACGGTGGCCTGCTTGCGGTATTCGCGGGGAGAGCATCCCATGTACTTGCGGAACAGATCCTTAAAGTAGTTGCTGCTGGAAAATCCGCTGTCCAGCGCCACCTTGGTAATGGTGTCATCACTGACCAGGAGCTGGTGCGTGGCATTGCGAATCCGGACATTATTCAGGTATTCCTTGAAGGTGTGTCCGGTCGTCATTTTGAATTTATGCGAAAAATAGACCGGATTCAGCTTCAGCTCGGAGGCGATGGTGTCCAGTGACAGCGGCTGAGAAAAGCGCGTGTCAATGATCTGCAGCGCCTGCTCAATGTCGGACTGCATATCCTTCATGGAGATGAAGATATCCTTCGCCATTGTGGAGTGATTCAGCGTTTGAATCAGCAGCTCACTGACATACAGAGACAGCAGGACATTGGAGCTGGGGCTGGGGGAGAATTGCTCTTTGGCGATGCGGCGCAGCAGCTCTTCGATGATGGGGCGGCCGGTTTTATCGGTGATCCGCTTGTCGGAGGCCTGGAGCATGTGGAAAAGCTCCGGGATCTGGTCGGCTAAATGCGGAGGGAGGGCATCGGTATTGATGTATACAGCGATCCGCTCGGAGGGAGTTGTTCCTGTGTAGCTGGTGCTGTGGTGTACGCCGGGGGCAACCAGCACAATGTCTCCGGCATCGAGACGGACATAGGCGCCGTTAATGATATAAAGGCAGTGCCCGGTCCGAAGGTAATAGAATTCCAGTACAGAGTGCGTGTGTTCATAGGGCATGTAAAAGGATGGCGTTCGAGTCTGGGCTTCGATGTAGAAGTCCACGGACGCCATTCGCTTTTCGTCAAAGGAGCGGTACGCCAGCTGCAGCGGATCAGAGTGGTTATTCACAAATGAGCCTCACGAGGTTAAGGAAAAGTGCACAATAAACATGAACTGCTTAATTTTTATTTATCCAAAGATCTAGAAAAATAAGTGGTATGCGACCATTTTACTATTTTTTACAGTATTTTTCCAATGGACGTTTTTATATACTTTGTTCACGGTTAACAAAGAGCTATGGCTCACAAGGCGGCCGCCGAAGAGAAAAACGCAATGGGAGGGCGGCCGATACGACAGTTGCCGGAGAAATTATTACGGAGGGTAATGATGAAAAAGAAAATGATCAGTTTATTGCTTGTTTCTGCTATGGCAGCAGGAATGCTGGCAGGATGCGGAAGCTCAAGCTCTGCGGAGGCAGACACCACGGCGGCTGATGCAGCAGAGGCAACCACAGAGGCTTCTACGGAGGAAGCAGCTGCGACCGACACGGCAGCAGCTGATGGCGAGGCCATCACACTTCGTATGGCATGGTGGGGCTCACAGGATCGTCATGACAAGACCATCGCTGCAATTGAGCTGTATGAGCAGCTGCATCCCAACATTACATTTGAGTATGAGTTCTATTCCTTCGATGACTACTTCACCAAGCTGAACACACTGGTGGCTTCGGATGAGGTATGGGATGTGTTCCAGCTCGGCGGCAACTTCCCGATGTACATGGACAAGATTTACCCGCTGGATGAGTTCATTGAGTCCGGTGTTGTGGATGTCAGCAAGATTTCCGAATCCAACCTGAAGACCACACAGACCACCGACGGCGTTCAGCTCGGCCTTACGAATGGCATCAACACCTACGGCATTGCATACGATCCGGAAATGTTCGAGGAGGCCGGTGTAGCACTTCCGACTGACACATGGACATGGGAGGATTATCAGGCTGCAGCAGATCAGATCACAGAGAAGCTTGGAATCTTCGGTTCCTCTACGTTCCTGACATCTGACTTCATCGCAGGATGCTCTACCTACATTCCGCAGTCCGGAGAGCTTGGCCAGTACAGCTTCTTCAATGTTGCACTGGATGGCATGGGATTTGATGATCCGCAGATGCTGGCACCGTACATTCAGATGCGCGCAGACATGATTAAGAAGGGCTCTTATCCGGATGCCGGCGCAGCAGCAGAGGTTACCAACATCGAGAACGATTTCCTGGTAACCGGCGAGGCAGCGATGACATGGGTAGCTGTTAACCAGTTCCCGACCATCTACAATGCATGCCAGGAGCAGGGCAGAACGCTGGCACTGGTTCACCTTCCGAGAGTAACCTCCGACGGAAACCCGGGTGCAACCATTCAGTCCTCTCAGATGCTCTGCGTATCACAGGATTCCGAGCAGAAGGAAGCAGCTGCAGCATTCATCAGCTGGTTTGAGAATGACGTTGACTGCAACAACATTCTGCAGGCTGAGAGAGGAATTCCTGCCAACGAGGATGTTCGTGCCGCTCTTTCTGAGAACGCTACCGAGGGACAGCAGATCATGTATGAGTATGTGGACAAGATCTCCCAGGAGCCGATGCCGGAGGAGTACAACGTACTTTCCCCTGACGGACAGAATGAGGTACAGGACAACTACCTGAACTACATTCAGCAGGTGGCCAGCGGAGAGCTTACCGCAGAAGAGGCTGCACAGAAGACCTACGACGATGCAGCTGCTATTTTCAAGTAAATCCAGGTCGGTTTAAGAACGGCCTCTGACATCAATGGCGAGCGGAAGGACAGACGCAAGGAACCAAGACCTTCCCAAGACAGCAAGTGATATGGCCGGCCATGCCGGAAATGAACAGTCCCGCCCTGAACAATTGCGCAGGGCGGGATTTTTGCACAACAACAGCACGGATAAAGCAAGTGATGACAGGTGCACATCATGGAAGAGACGTGCGGAATGGAGAATGGGATGAACGGAAACACTGTGACAGCCAAAAAGGGCGGGTTTTACAGGTTCGTCAACAATGAGAATACGGTGGGACATGTTTTTGCATTGCCTTTTATCTTTGGCTTTGTCATGTTTTCGCTGATTCCGATTGTCATGTCTTTGAATTATGCCTTCACGGATTTCTCCCTGGGCTCAAAGACAGCAGAATATATCGGCTTTGAGAATTTCATCAACCTGTTTCAGGATGAGGTATTCGGAAAATCCATCATCAAGACGCTGCAGTATGTTGTCATTTCAGTTCCGCTGAAGCTGGCCTTCGCACTGCTGGTGGCGTTTGTGCTGACAAGGCCCAGCAAGATGGTTACGGTATATCGTTCCCTGTACTACCTGCCTTCCCTGGTGGGCGGCTCGGTTGCCGTTGCACTGGTCTGGAAGCAGCTGTTCGCCAGAAAGGGACTGTTTAACTCCATTCTGGATAATATGGGGCTGGATAAAATCAACTGGTTCGGCAGTGAGAAGCTGGCCATTTATCCGCTGATTCTCATGGCGGTATGGCAGTTCGGATCATCCATGATTATTTTTGCGGCGGGACTGAAGGAAATCAATGTATCCCTGTACGAAGCGGCGGAAATTGACGGTGCCAACGGAAGACAGAAATTCTTCAACATCACGCTGCCGATGCTCTCGCCCATTATCCTCTACAACCTGGTAATGCAGACGATTTCCTCCTTTATGTCCTTTACACAGGCTTTTGTCATTACGGCAGGCGGACCCAACAACTCCACGATGCTGTACGCATTGAATGTTTACAATCAGGCCTTCAAGTACAACAAGATGGGCTATGCATGCGCCATGAGCTGGATCATGCTGGTGGTAATGGCGGTGATCACACTGATCATCTTCAAGACCTCGAAGCACTGGGTATTTAACGAGGCAGACAACTAAGAAAGGGTGCGGCAGGAGAATAACAATGAAAGCAAAACGAGCCATTATAAAAACCGTCTACCACGTGCTGGTAATATTGTTCGGCTTCATTATGATCTATCCGGTGCTCTGGATGATCAGTGGATCCTTCAAGGACAATGCACAGATTCTGCGCGGAACATTGAGCCTGATTCCGACCGAGTGGCATCTGGACAACTACACCAGAGGCTGGGCCGGCTTCGGCGGCACAACCTTTGCTACGTTCTTTAAGAATTCCTTCTTAATTACCGTAACAGCAACCCTTGGCTGCGTGATTTCCTCCTCGCTCATTGCGTATTCCTTTACACGCATCAAGTGGAAGGGAAGAAAACTATGGTTCACCGCGATGCTGGCGACGATGATGCTGCCGGGACAGGTCATCATGATTCCGCAGTATCTGATTTATTACCGGCTCGGCCTGGTGCCAGGCTATGTTCCTCTGATTCTTCCATACTTCTGCGGACAGGCATTCTTCATTTATCAGATGATGCAGTTCATGCAGGGAATTCCCAGAGACCTGGATGAGGCAGCCAAAATCGACGGCTGCTCCAAGTACCGCATTTACTCGCAGATCATTCTGCCCCTTTTGAAGCCGTCCATCATCACGACCATCATCATCCAGTTCTACTGGAAGTGGGATGACTATATGGGACCGCTTCTGTATCTGTCCCGCCCGGCGTCCTATCCGGTATCCATTGCCATCAAGCTGTTCGCGGATTCAGCTTCCGTCACGGACTACGGTGCGATGTTCGCAATGTCTACGCTGTCACTGATCCCGGTATTTTTGATCTTCCTTGTTTTCAACCGGTATCTGGTGCAGGGCATCAGCGGAAGCGGACTCAAGGGCTGACGGAGAGAGCTGCGCAGCGGTTCTTCTGACCGGTCTCGTCGAAGGTTTCCGAAGGAAAACGGAGATGGCGCGGAGTAGTAACCAAATGAGCTTTGACTGATTACGGGGAATTGTACGATGGGAACGGACATGGAGACAGGCGTCACATTTCAGACCGACAATGCGCTCTTGCAGAAGCTGATGGACTGCGCGGAGGAGAAATGTAAGGGGAATGTACGGCTTTTCGGTGATACCACGGTCCTGGTGGAGGGCGGAGGCTATGAGAAAATCTGGCTGGAGACGCAGCCCATGGGCGGCGAGATGTATGCCAAACGAAATCTGGCGGCAGGGCTCCACAACCAGACCATGTTCATGGATTACCAGCGCGCCGACGGCAGAATTCCCGGCAGCATTGCCGTGATCGACGGGAAGGTGGTCCCACAGTTCAATAAATTTCAGGGGTTCTGCTTTCCGGGACCGGCGCTGGATATGTATTATCTGACCGGCAAGAACCCACATTACCTGCAGCAGCTGTATGAGACGCTGCGAGGGTTTGATGAGTATCTGTGGTCTGTACGGGATTCGGACGGCGACGGGTGCCTTGAATCCTGGTGCAAATACGATACCGGTGAGGACAAGGCACGCCGCTATCAGGATGCACCGGATCCGTGGGAAGAGGAAACGCCGCCAAGGGGGTGCAGCGTGGTGCCGATGGCCTCGATGGATGTCATGAGCTACTCCTATTCCGCGCGGGAAACAATGGCGGAGATTGCCCGGATTCAGGGCCAAACAGAACTCGCAGACAGCCATATGGAGCAGGCGCGAAACGTAAAGGCGGCCCTTAAGAGCTATCTTTGGGATTCCGAGAAGGGCGCCTTCTTCGATCGTGACAGGAACCATCGGCAGATGCCGGCACTGATTCACAATACGCTTCGTTGCATGTACTGGCACAGCTGTGATCCGGACCAGGCAGAGCAGTTCGTGCAGAGGCACCTCCTCAATCCGGAGGAGTTCTGGACGAAAATGCCGCTGCCGTCCGTGGCAGTCAATGATCCGATTTTCGTCAATGAGCCCTCCAACGACTGGAGCGGGCAATGTGAAGCACTGACCTACCAGCGAGCCATCCATGCACTGGAGCATTATGGATATTATAAGCTGCTGCCGGTGCTGGGCCGGAAGCTGTTTGAAGCGATCGGAGAGGCCTGCCACTTTGTACAGCAGTACGATCCGTTTACAATGAAACCATCCGGTGTGGATCCGGACGGGAACAGCGGACAGGATGCGTATGGCCCGGCGATGCTGTCGGTGATGGAATACTGCAGCCGCATGTATGGCGTACACATCCACAGGGATCAGATTCTGTGGGGATCCTGCACTGGCGTAAACGGAAGCTATGAGCAGCGCTGGAACGGCCACAGCTACCGAATGGAAAATGACGGAGCACGGGCCGCTGCGTTTATCGACGGCAGAGAGATCTTCTGCGAGGAAAGAGGACTTCGTATCCGAACGGATCTGAACGGAAAGATCCTTGCCAAGACGGCATATGAATAAATGCAGGGCGATGAGCGACGCCTCCTGGCGGAACTCTTCATTCAGAGTCATCGCCTGCTGCGCTGCAGCGGATTTGCGAAGGGGCATTGAATAGCTACGAAATGAGGGGAGCACCATGGAATACAACATTTTGCGGTATGGCGCAGTATCGGACGGTACAACCAAGTGTACGGAGGCAATTCAGGCAGCGATCGATGACTGCACCAAAACCGGCGGCAGAGTTGTGATTCCGGCCGGAGAGTTCCTGTCCGGAACACTGATCCTGCGCTCCAACGTGGACCTGCACCTGGAGCAGGGGTCCAGGCTGATCTCCAGCATGGAGCCGGAGGATATGGCGGATTTCTCCAATGGCTTCGAGGATGATAATGAGGATACCGGGTGGGAAGGCGGCTGTTTTCTCCTGGCAAGGCATGAGGAGAATATTACTATCTCCGGAACCGGCGTGATCGACGGGCAGGGACGCCTTAGCTTCTACGATGATGATTCGGATGACGGATACCATGAGTGCCCGCTGAATGTGCGCGGCTTTCGGCCGAGAATGAGCTTCCTGGAGGATATCCGGAATCTGACCGTGCGGGATGTGACCTTTTATGATGCAGCCTATTGGACGCTGCACATGGCCGGTTGCCAGGACGTACTGATCGAGAACATCCGGATTCTAAACGAAGAACGAGGACCCAACAACGACGGTATTGATCCGGACTGCTGCAAGAATGTCATCATTCGCGGCTGCATCATCCGCGGCGGAGATGATTCTGTGGTCATCAAGACAACGGCACCGATGACGAAAAAGTACGGCGCCGCACAGAACATTCTGATCTCCAACTGCGTGATGAAGTCCAGATCCTGCGCGCTGAAGATCGGCACGGAGACCTGGGGAGACATACACCATGTTATTCTTTCGGACTGCGTCCTGGAGGACTGCACCAGAGGAATCGGCATCTGGTCCAGAGACGGCGGATGGATTCATGACATCAGCTTCCATCATGTGATGGGCAATACGAGACGTTACGCTGACTGCACCGCACGACACACCGGTGTTCATTACTGGTGGGGGAAGGGGGATGCGATTTTCGTTTCGGCAACGAAGCGGGAGGGGGTTGACCGCCTGCCGGGGAAAATCACCAACATTTATGTGGACAACGTCCGTATGGAGTGCGAGGGAGCCATTGTCATTGCCGGGGAGGAGTACTCGCCGTTAGAGAATATCTTCTTGAAGGATGTGCATCTGAAGTGGAAGCTGCAGAGCGGGCACAAGCCGGATTGTCTGGACGAGCGACCTTCCGAGCGCGGGTGCTACCTGCATGAGGTGCCGTGTGTTTACATTCGGAACGGGGAGAATGTCGTGATCGACGGCGAGCTTCTGGTGGATGCGTCTATGAAGCCGTATGTGCGGGAAGAAATTGTTCGAGAATAAGAGAAAACCACCTTCGCGGATAAGCGAAGGTGATTTTCCTGTTCAGCACCAGCCACATCAAGGTTTTCCGAAGGAAAATCGAGATGTGGCTGAATAGTTACGCTTTTTAGAGGTTTACCACGTGAATCGGCACGCCGTCCAGAAATGCCTTGACGTTATCGACCGTGATGTTCAGAATCCGCTGCCTTGCTGCCTTCGCGGCCCAGGAAATGTGCGGCGTAATCATGCAGTTCTTCGCGGTCAGGAGCGGGTTATCTCCTCGGATCGGCTCTGTTGAGACAACGTCCAGACCGGCCGCGTATACCTTGCCGCTGTTCAGCGCATCCGCAAGGTCCTGCTCGACAATCAGAGGGCCGCGCCCGTTATTGATGAGGATAACGCCGTCCTTCATTTTCGCAATGCTGTCTTTATTGATGATGCCGGCCGTCTCCGGGGAAAGCGGGCAGTGCAGGAATATCACATCCGATTCCTGCAACAGGGTATCCAGATCCACATATTCTGCGACCTTTTTCCCTGCTTCTGTTGCGGTTCGGCTGTAGGCCAGAACGCGCATGTCCATCGCACCGAGAATCCTGGCGGTGGCCTGTCCTATTTTGCCCAGACCGATGATGCCGGCGGTCTTGCCGCATAGCTCGATCATCGGATAGTCCCAGAAGCACCAGTCAATGTTGTGTTCCCAGCGGCCCTCCTTTACTGCTTTGTCGTGCGCTACATAGTGCGAGCACAGCTCCAGCAGCATACCGACGGCGTACTGCGCCACAATCTGCGTGCCGTAGGCGGGCACATTGGCAACCGAAATGCCGCGCTCCCTGGCGGCAGCACAGTCCACGACGTTGTAGCCGGTTGCCAGAACGGCAATGAATTTCAGATTCGGGCAGGCTGCGATGGTGTCTCTTGTTATGGGCGTCTTATTAATCACCGCAATCTCCGCATCGCCGATGCGCTCGGCAATCAGCGGTGATTCAACGGTGGAGGTCCGGTCGTAAATGACGGTTTCTCCCAGGGCCTCTAAGGGCTCCCAGGAGAGATCGCCGGGGTTTTCTACATAGCCATCCAGTACAACGATTTTCATATAAAAGATTCCTTTGAGAACGGGCGCTGAAAAGGTATAGCTTCGCTTATCTGTTCTCCAGCAGCTTGTCAATGCTGACGAGCTTCACGGCCAGCGTGAACACCTGCGTTGCCTGCTCCAGCTCGTCCAGCGGCGGGAAGGAAGGGGCGATGCGGATATTGCGGTCGCGGGGATCCTTGCCATAGGGGAAGGTAGCACCGGCAGGAGTCAGCTTGACGCCGGCCTCGGCGCATTTGGCCACAATGGCCTTTGCACAGCCGTCCATGGAATCAAAAGCAATGAAATAGCCGCCGTTGGGCTTGGTCCACTCGCCGATGCCAAGGCCGCCCAGCTCCTGCTCAAAGGTATCCTCTACAGCCTCAAACTTCGGACGGAGGATTTCGGCATGCCGGGACATATGTGCATGCATGTTCGCCATATTGCCGAAGAAGCGCACGTGGCGGAGCTGATTGAGCTTGTCATGACCGATGGTCTGTACAGCCATAAACTTGCGTACATCATCGAGGTTCGTCTTGGAGGCTGCCAGTGCCGCCAGGCCGGATCCGGGGAAGGTCACCTTCGATGTGGAGATAAACTTATAAACAATGTCAGGATGTCCGGCAGCGCGGCACTCATCCAGAAGCTCCAGGATGACATCCTGATGCGCCGGATCGTCGTACAGATGATGAATGGAGTACGCGTTGTCCCAGAAGATACGGAAATCCGGTGCAGCCGGTGTCAGCGCGGCGAAACGGCGAACGGTCTCATCCGAGTAGCTGTAGCCCTGCGGATTGGAGTACTTGGGAACGCACCAGATACCCTTTACAGACGGATCGTTGTTGACGTACTGCTCTACAAGGTCCATATCCGGTCCTTCGGGCGTCATGGGGATGTTGATCATCTCCGCACCGAAGAACTCTGTGATCTTGAAATGACGATCGTATCCCGGAACCGGGCAGAGGAACTTCCAGTTGTCCAGCTTGCACCAGGGCGTATTGCCGCAGACACCGTGCGAATAGGAACGGGAAACGGTGTCGAACATGATATTCAGGGAGGAGTTGCCGAAGATGATCATGTCGTCCGGATCCACTTCGGACATATCACCCATCAGACGCTTTGCCTCGGGAATGCCATCGCTGACGCCATAGTTGCGGCAGTCTGTGCCGGTTTCGTCGTTGAAATAGCTGTCGGAATTCAGCACATCCATCAGTCCGTTGGAGAGCTCGAGCTGTGCCTTGGACGGCTTTCCTCTGGCCATGTTCAGGTCGAGACCCTTCGCTTCTACATCCTTAAACTGCTGTTCCAGTGCTTCCTTTTCCTTCAGGAGCTCTTCTTTCGACATTTCCGCGTATGTTTTCATCGATTCCTCCCTTTCTGACGTTCGGTGTGCCGGACGACACCGGAACACGTATCATAGAATAATTGTATACAATGTCGCTACCTTTTTTACCACTCCCGCAATTATATTGCAAGAGGTGCAAGCACGTTTGTTGCTGGCTCGCGTCTGTACAGAAAGACGAACGGCTACATATGCAGCAGCTCCGTGCCGACATCGTATCGATTGCCGCTTACAGCATCGCTGAGCCAGGTGGCCATGCTGACGCCGCCGTGGTTCGGAACGTAGAAATACGGTTGACGGACAGCAGTATGAATGGTTCCCATTTGCGCCTTCGTGAACAGGGGATTTACCCAGTTGTTAATGAAAAATACGGTATCCGGCGCCAGATCCCGCAGCCACCGTGCCATGTTCCTTGTCTGCCGGTAATAGGCGCTGCGGACGCCGGCGTTGGTTTTGTATACCTTATTGGTCATATCGTTGTAAAACGCAGAGAGCAGATAGTCATGCGTAGAGGTTGCGTACAGGACATGAAACCGTCCCGGATGCGCAGAAAGGAGCGCCTGATACCAGTCGTAGCAGATATTCGGCGTTTCCAAGGCCTGCCACACGGACGGCGCTGCGCCCCAGAAGTCCCTTGCGATGCTGCGCCAATCGCGGTTTAAAAGGAGCGCGCTGTCCGAGAAAAGCGTGATGTCCTGCACATTCGGATACCAGTCGTCGGCAATTCGCCCGGAGACAGCCGGGACGGCAAAAGCTCCGGCGGAGTCGCCGGCGATCAGCAGCTGATCCGGATCGGGGAAAAAGGATTTGCAGACCGTCAGCGCCGCTGTGACATTTGCCTCGCCGTGGCAGTGGAGAATCTGCGCCTGACCTTCTTCGTCGGCGTAGGGAACCTCCCGGTTTCCGACATGGAAGTCTCCGGTGGTATAGGGAATAACCAGAAAATTCCAGTCGCGGAAGGGGTTGTGTGCAGAATCCGCCTCTGTGATGCCGATGTTGATGTTCATGATCTGCGTAAAGGGCCGCAAATTGTTCCAGTAATAGTTCGGCTCGCCGGCGGCAACCCGGGCGCCGGTCACCGGTCTTGCGGCGGTAAAGTCGTTCCAGGCGACACCGCCGCCTGAAAGGAAAATGACAAGATGGTTGGTGGTTCCTTTTTTGAGATAGCAGTGGAATTCGGAACCGTCGCCGGAGATAGCATCCGGGAGCGGGATCTGGTACCAGACATGCGAGGATGGTTCGCCGCTTAGAACGGGGGCTTCCTGGCGATGCTCGATAACCGTACCAATGGAATTCTCAGCCAGACTTCCCACGTTGGCGGCAAGCTTTTCGGCACGCTGGCGTACCTCCTGGTGTCGAATCTGTCGTCTTTCCTGCAGTCTCTCAACCAGATCATGTTGATTTGAAGTATCCATAGCAGCCTCCTTTTCGTGGCACCTAAGAAAAGGCTGATGAAATCAGCGTTTCCCCAGGCAGTTGTCTTTATTGACAATAGCGCAGCGGACTCTGATGAATGATAGAGACCGCTGCGCCGGACGTATTGAATATTGAATTATCCGCGGATGCGGCTGGTGTTTTTGAATTTTGTTCCATCACACCGAAGTCCGGGGATGGGGATGTCGTGCAAAGCCGCCACAGCTCAGGAAAGGCTGAACCACTTCCCGGCGGCACTCTTCAGATCCTTAAAGCGGAAAATAACAACCGCGGCCCCCAGAATCAGCAGGAGGAACATGCTGACAACAGCCGGAATGGGGAAGGGATTCTTGCCGATGCCGATGGCAATCATCTGCAAAAAGGACAGAACCACATTCCAGAACAAGTACATGACGTAGCTCTCCAGCGGGAGCCGGGATGAGTGTCCGATAAAGGTAGCGGCTGCCGCAATCGCCAGAAAGGCGATGGGGAGAACCCAGGAAACGGACCAGCCGTGCATACCGGTTTGGGCATCCAGGATGACGGTCACCAGCATCACAAGATAGATCTGCACGACAATCGTCTTCATGAAATTATTACGGAACCAGGAGATGACCAGAAGGTCCGCCCAGGCCAGGAACGCCGAGAGATTCAGGATGGTAATCCAGGGCTGGGGGCCGATCAGGTATTTAATCAGGCCCATGGACAGCACCAGAATGACCAGCACAAAGGTGCAGATACGGAAAAAGGTGAAATTGCTGACCTTCGGCTTAGCCAGAACCGGGAAGGGCTCGCCCTCCGGTTCGCCTTGAAGCTTGCCCTGGCAAAGGGGGCAGCAGGCCTTATGGCCGCTGATGGAT
>CAVFRZ010000031.1:0-15154 GCA_963624875.1 Anaerovibrio sp. | reverse complement strand
ATGTATGGCTGGATGCACTGACCAACTACATCACGGGAATTGGATACGATGCGGAAGGAAATTATGGCGATCTGTACCGCAAGTACTGGCCGGCGGATCTGCACCTGATTGGAAAGGATATCATCCGGTTCCATACCATTTACTGGCCGATTTTCCTGATGGCACTCGGAGAGCCTCTGCCCAAGCAGGTCTTTGGCCACCCCTGGCTCCTTCAGGGCGGTGAGAAGATGTCCAAGTCGAAGGGGAATGTGATTTACGCAGACGACATGGCAGAGCTGTTCGGTGTGGATGCGGTCCGTTATTTTGTATTGCATGAGATGCCGTATGAAAATGATGGTGTAATCACATGGGAACTGTGCGTGGAGCGTATCAATTCCGATCTGGCGAACACGCTTGGAAATCTTGTGAAGCGCACCATATCCATGACGAACAAGTATTTTGACGGAATCGTTGCGGATCCGCATGCACAGGAACCGGTGGATGAGGAACTGAAGGCAGTGGTGACAGGTGCGTATGCCAAGGTGGAAGAGGACATGGCAGAGCTCCGGGTTGCCGATGCACTGAAGGAAATCTTTGCTGTGTTTAAGCGTCTGAATAAGTATATTGACGAAACGGAGCCGTGGAACCTTGCAAAGGATGAGGATAAAAAGGATCGTCTGGCAACCGTTCTGTACAACCTGACAGAGGGAATTGTGATAGGAACATCTCTTTTGGCACCGTTCCTCCCGGAGACAGCTGATAAAATTATGGGGCAGCTGAACACGTCCCTGCGCGGGTTTGATACACTGGACACCTTTGGCCTGTATCCTTCCGGAAATAAGGTAACCTCGGATCCGGAGATCCTGTTCGCAAGACTGGATGAAAAGGAGATTATGGCAAAGGTTGCTGTCATCGTTGAAAAGCAGAAGGCGGAGGCAGCGGCTGCAGCGGCAAGAGGTGAGCTGGGAGACAGCAAGAAGGAAGGAACGGCAGAAACGCCGGAGAAGCCGGTTGAGCATAAGCCGGAAATTTCGATTGACGATTTTGGAAAGGTGGAGCTTCGCGTCGGACAGGTGGTGAAGTGCGAAGCGGTCAAGGGCTCCAAGAAGCTTTTATGCTCGCAGGTGCGAATCGGCACAGAAATGCGGCAGATTGTGTCCGGTATTCACAAGTACTATGAGCCGGAGGAAATGGTTGGCAAAAAGGTCGCTGTGGTTTGCAATCTGAAGCCGGCAAAGCTGGCGGGTGTTTTGTCGGAGGGCATGCTTCTTTGCGCAGAGGATGCGGAAGGCAATCTGGCCCTTATGACACCGGAGCCGGAGAAACAAATGGCAGACGGAGGCGAGATTTGCTGAGAAGGAACAAGCGGCACAGAAATCGAACGGCAAACGGCGCGCTGGTTCTGGGTACCTGCCTTGTCATCTGGGGGCTTTCTTTTGGTGTTCCGATCCCGGCTGCTGCGGCAGAAACGAACGAGGCGACACAAGAGGATCAGGACTCCCGCATTCAGCAGGAGAAGGAGTATTTCAGACAGGCTCTGGATGAGCTGGAGGATATGGGGTTTTCTCCCATCCGGATATGGTCGGACATTACCGGCAATTCGGATATCATGGAGCGCGTGGATGATCTCCGGGATTCTGTGACAGAGGCGGTGTCGGAGAAGGTCAGCGACGCACAGGACGCAGCAACGCAGGCCGTAAGTGATGCTGTGCAGAAGGAAACCGAAAAGGTAAAAAAGAGTCTGATCCAGATGCTGCGGGAACAGATTCAGGATTTTCTGGACGGGATTCTTGGATGAGAAGAGTGGCTTACAGTGAGGGGCTGGAGAGCATAGACGGGGATGTAAAGAAAATACAGGTTCCCCGTAAGGAAGGAAGAGGACAAAAAGTTGGGAAAGATATTTGATATGGAAAGCCCTTTGATGCGGGGACTCTCACGCCTGGCAGACATGATGCTGCTGAATATCCTGACACTGCTTCTATGCATCCCGGTTGTCACGGCGGGCGCGTCGCTGACGGCAATGTACTATGTGGAGCTGAAGTGGGCACGGAAGGAGGAAGGGTATGTTGTGAAGCCGTTCTTCCGCGAGTTTAAAGCTAACTTTAAGCAGGCTACAGGGGAGTGGCTGGTTATGCTGGCGGTGATTGCCGTGCTGGCCCTGGACTTTTTGATGTTCAGGCAGGCGCCGGAGGCGTTTCCGAAGGTTCTGAGATATCTTGTAATTGCGGTTTCCATAATGCTTTATCTGCTTCTGCAGTGGGTGTTTCCGCTGCAGAGTCATTTCATCAATACGGTGAAGACGACGTTCAAGAATTCCTGCCTGCTGGCAATTGCCAAATTTCCGCGGACACTGGCGATGGGCCTGTTGTGGGCGGCGGCCGCGGTGATTACCGCACTTTCGATGCTGGTTGTGCCGCAGATTTTCCCCATTGTGCTTCTGCTTGGATTTACGGCGCCCGGCTATGTTGTATGCCTCCTTGCCAGCAAGCCGTTTTCGGATTTTGAACCGGAAAAGGAAGAGCTGCCGGAGGAAGAAAGCGAGGCGCAGAAGGAGGAGGCATACCGCATTCTGAACGAGGAAATGGCCGGAAAATAAGAGAAAGCATTCATCTTGATTTTGATATCCAAAATGCCTGGGGATTTTTTGAATTGCATGCGGAACGTCCGGATGCAGACGGCTGGAGACGGGACTGTACGAACTGCCTAGAAAATAGCCGAATTAATGAACAAAATAGCCAAAGAGGCTCTCTGAAACAGCCCCTGGCGGTGCGAATGCCAACAGATTCTGCTTTTTTTTGTGGATTTAGGTCATAGCGCCGCCGGGGGCTTTCCCATATACTAAGTACAGTCGTCGAAGCGGGGCAAGGCCCGCAGTATTAGGAGGAAATGAAAATGGCAAGTCTTAGTTTGGAGCACATCTATAAGAAATATCCCAACGGCTTTGAGGCTGTTAAGGATTTCAACCTGGAAATTGAAGATAAGGAGTTCATCATCTTCGTAGGACCTTCCGGATGCGGAAAATCTACTACCCTTCGTATGGTAGCTGGTCTGGAGGATATCTCCTCCGGTACTCTTAAGATTGACGGAAAGGTCATGAACGATGTCGAGCCCAAGGATCGCGATATCGCCATGGTTTTCCAGAACTATGCTCTGTATCCGCACATGACTGTATATGATAACATGGCATTCGGACTGAAGCTTCGCAAGGTTCCGAAGGATGAGATCGATAAGATGGTCCGCAACGCAGCCAAGATCCTGGATCTGACAAACCTGCTGGATCGTAAGCCGAAGGCTCTTTCCGGTGGACAGAGACAGCGTGTTGCTATGGGACGTGCTATCGTTCGTAATCCGAAGGTATTCCTGATGGATGAGCCTCTTTCCAACCTGGATGCTAAGCTTCGTGTTCAGATGAGATCTGAGATTGCAAAGCTTCATCAGAGACTGGGCACCACCATCATCTATGTTACACATGACCAGACTGAGGCTATGACACTGGGAACCAGAATCGTTGTTATGAAGGACGGCGTGGTTCAGCAGGTAGATACTCCTCAGCACCTGTATGATCTTCCGCAGAATCTGTTCGTTGCAGGATTCATGGGATCCCCGCAGATGAACTTCCTGGATGCTGTTGTAAAGGTTAACGGCGCACAGGCCAGCCTTCAGATCGGCAGCTCCGTAACTGTTCCGCTGAACGCTGCAAAGTCAAAGGCTCTCATCGATGGCGGCTATGACGGAAAGACCGTTGTTATGGGTATCCGTCCGGAGAACCTTTCGGATGATGCTGATGATCTTGCTAAGTCCAATGCTGTATTCAAGGCAAAGGTCAACGTATACGAGCTTCTCGGCGCCGAAGTATTCCTGTACTTCGATGTAAACGAGACACCGGTAACTGCAAGAGTTGATCCTAAGACGACGGCTCGTCCGGGCTCTGAGGTACAGTTCGCAATCGATACAGAGAAGGTTCATGTATTCGATAAGGAAACAGAGAAGACCATCTGCAACTAATTGGTTGTGATGGAATGGGAACATCAGACAGACCTTATGGGTGTGCCTGGGATTTCAGCCAAAGATTACAATAGGAGTGGGGGATGCGCATGGCGCATTCCCCATTTTTGTGCGTTTTCGGTTGTTTTTTACAAACGGTACAATTAAAATAGACCGATAAGCAACAGAATGAACGTATTACGTGAGTAATTGCGGCAGAAAGGGAAGGACAAAGAATGCTTTCATCACAGATCGTAAAAAGCTGCCTGGAGGAACTGGCTTCGATTTCGAAGGTTGAGTTTTGCATGCAGGATGTGAACGGCGGATTGTTCGCAATGACACAGGGAGCCGAGATTCCGGCTGCGGACATTGTGTCGGGATTTGCCAAGTCCTCGGTAGACAGTCAGATAGTCGGGAATCACTATTTTCTGAAGGTTCGTGATGAGGAGGACATTGCATACGTATTAACAGCAATCGGAGACGGAGATCATACGCTGATGATTGCCCGCATTGCTGTCAGCGAAATCCAGAACCTGATGGTGGCCTATCGTGAGAAGTATGACCGGAATAACTTTTTCCAGAATTTGCTTCTGGACAATCTCCTTCTCGTGGATATTCACAATCGTGCACGCAAGCTGCACATCAACTATCAGGTTCCCCGTGCAATTATTCTGATTGAGCTGGAATCGGATGGGGAAGCCTCTGCAAGCGAGCTTCTCGGCAGCATTTTTACGGCCCATAACGGTGATTATCTTACAGAGGTGGACGAGAAAAGCGTCATCATCATCAAGGCTGTTGAGACAGCGGATTCCTACCATGAACTGGAGGAGGCAGCAACCGTTGCGGTTGATATGCTGAATACAGAGGCGATGCTGAAGGTTCGAGCATCCTACGGCTCGATTGTGACGGATTTAAAGAACATTTCGCATTCCTATAAGGAAGCGCGGATGGCGATGGATGTCGGCAAGATCTTTAATGCAGAGAAGATGGTAAATTCCTACAATCAGCTGGGAATCGGAAGGCTGATCTATCAGCTTCCCTCCAACCTCTGCAACGTCTTCATTCATGAGGTTTTCGGAGATGAAATTCCGGACGATCTTGATGCGGAAACACTTTCCACGATCAACTGCTTTTTCGAGAACAACCTGAATGTTTCCGAGACCTCGCGGCAGCTGTTCATTCACAGAAACACGCTGGTGTACCGCATTGAGAAGCTGCAGAAGCAGACCGGTCTGGATATTCGGAACTTTGACGATGCGCTGCGTTTTAAGATTTCGCTGATGGTCATCAACTATCTGAAGTATTTGGACGCGAAGGATTATTGATCGGCCCGGAACTTCATCCGACGTTTTTGAATGCCGCAGTTAAATGGAAAGGCCGGTTCCGTCCCAGGCCGGAATGAAGCTTTGGGAAATGGTGCCGCCTTCCTGCAGAAAACCGTTTTCAACCCCTATGGATATGGCGAAGTCAACGACTTCGTCATATTCTTTTTGCGTGACGGGCCGGGAGAGAAGCGGATCGTCAGCGCAGCCCGGCATGGGAGTGTACTGATTCATGATGCTCAGAAAGATCTGCTCTCGATAGGTGCTGTGAAGGTATTGCAGTATTTTTTTGGAATCCTCCGTTTGTCCCGGCATGACCATGTGACGCACGATGACGCCCTTTTTCATTAAAGGAGTCATGGAATCATCCTCTGCGTCCAGCGCGTGGGTGCCGTCGTCGAAAATCGGCTCGGGGCACTGGCGGATCATCTCATCGATGGCAGCTGCTGCGCATTCCCAGTAATTGGCTGCATGAGCGTATCGCCGGGCCAGCTGAGAGGAATAAAACTTTAAATCGGGAAGATAAATATCAATCAGACCATCCAGCCCATGAATAACCTCCGCTTTTTCGTAGGCGGAGGTGTTGTAGACAATGGGAATCTGCAGACCGTGGCTTCTGGCTTCTTCCAATGCAGGAATCAGCACGTGCAGCACATGGGACGGCGTGACAAGATTGATGTTGGCAGCACCCTGGTCCTGGAGCTGCAGCATGATCCGGACCAGCGCATCGGAAGAGAGTACGGAACCGTCACAGTGTTCGACACCGAATGCATGGGAAATGCGAAGACCGGAGGATATGGCGACGTTCTGGCAGAATATGCAGCCCAGATTACAGCCGGTGAAGAAGATGGCACCGGAGCCGCATGATCCGGAAATGCAGGGCTCTTCATAATACAAAAGCGCGGCTCTTGCTGCGCGGACCTGCGCAGGAATCCCGCACAGGCCAAGCTCTCCTGCGAGGCGGTTTACCCTGCATTCTCTTGGACAGAGTGTGCAGCTGGAAAGGTCAAAGACGGAAGATGTTGATGACATGGTAAAACCTCTTAAATAAAACAGCCTGCCTGTGGAAAGACCCGGGCACGGTACCGGGTGCATCGCTCCGCCAGGTTTCCTCACGGCACATGAAAGGGTCTGCTTAGTGCTGCTTCGTTCCCGATCTGACACGGTTCGCAGGATTCATTGCGTAAGACCCAAACTTCGATACGATACATCCGGGCGGCTGCCCGAGCCTTGCCACAGGCAGGCTGGTGTTTACTATACCAAATTCCAGGCAATTCGTCTATGCGTAACTGCGAAGAACTAAAACTTACTTTGCCGGCGTTTTGGTGCGCATACGGAGCTCGCGGAAGAATTGCTGCAGGAGGGACCGGCATTCGGGAGTTAAAACGCCCCATGTAATTTCAGACTGGTGCATCAGCTTTTCGCAGGAAACGATGTTTAAAATGGAGCCGGCACAACCGGATTTGTCGCTGGGAGCACCGATTACGACGCGGTCGATTCGTGCCTGCTCAATAGCACCGGCACACATGGGACAAGGCTCTAAGGTACAGTATAGGGTACAGCCCTCAAGTCTCCAGTCGCCGATGACGCGGGTGGCCTTTCGTATGGCGGCAATCTCTGCGTGAGCCAGGGTGGAATGGTCAGTATTCCGCCGGTTGTAGCCCCGTCCGATGACCTTGCCGTCATACACGATGACACAGCCGATGGGAACCTCACCAAGAGCCATTGCCTTTCTGGCCTGTGTCAAAGCTTGCTTCATATATCGTTCATCCTGAGTGGGCATGCAACAGACTCCTTACCTAAGAGTTTCACCGCGACGCAAATCCGACGCGAAAAATGCTTCATCGGCGCGTCCCGAAATGGCTGCCTTACTTGCGAAAAGAGCAGATGGCATATATGATACATATGTCAAATACCCGAGCACCGATAGGAATAGGATAATTACTAGGACTTGCAGCACCTTCGGCGCAACGCTTCACCAGTATAATCGAGATTTTCGCCGATGCAAAGTGCCGGGCAGGCAGAAAGGATAACATAGATGAAGATTTCAACAAAGGGACGGTATGCGCTTCGCATGATGCTGGACCTTGCGGTTCACGATACGGGCGAGTATATTTCATTGAAGGATATTTCGGAACGGCAGGATATTACTGTAAAATATCTTGAGCAGATTGTAACAGCCCTGACAAAATCGGGCTTCCTGCGTTCACAGCGTGGGAATAACGGCGGATATCGTCTGGCAAGGCGCCCGGCGGATTATACCGTCGGGAGCATTCTTCGCATTATGGAGGGGCCGTTGGAGCCGGTGCCGTGTCTGGAGGGGAATTCAGCGCAGTGTATGCGCAGTGCAGACTGTGCAGTTCTTCCCTTTTGGAAGGGCTTTTCCAAGGCAATAAATGATTATGCAGACAGCGTGACGCTCCAGGACCTGAAGGATCAGGCACTGGCACTGGCAGGAAATGATTTTGTCATCTAGTGAAACATTGCTTGAAGCGTTTCTCGCACCGGACTTTGCAATCAAGGACCGGCTTGCCTGGTTTCGATGAATTCGTCGCCGTGCGGCCGGATACAGAACGGAGGATACTATGTCGGAGACATTATTACAGGTGAGAGACCTGTCGGCAGCTATTGAAGAAGGTGAGCTGCTGCACCACATTGATATGGAAATTAAGCCGGGAGAAACCCATGTTCTCATGGGACCCAACGGCGCCGGGAAATCCACCCTTGGCTATACGCTGATGGGAAACCCGAATTATAAAATAACGAACGGAACCATTACACTTGACGGAGAGGATATCACGGCACTTTCTGCAGATAAAAGAGCGCAGAAGGGAATGTTTCTGTCCTTCCAGAACCCGCTTGAGGTTCCGGGGCTTTCTCTGGAGGCATTTCTTCGCAATGCCATTCGGCAGAAAAGCGGTAAGCCGCTTAAGATTTTTCAGTTCAAAAAGGAGCTGGAAGCAACCATGGAGCTTTTGAGCATGGATTCCTCCTATGCAGATCGTGATCTGAATGTGGGATTTTCCGGCGGAGAGAAAAAGAAGGCAGAGATTCTTCAGCTTCTGATGTTGAATCCAAAGCTTGCAATCCTTGATGAAACGGATTCGGGACTGGATGTTGATGCGGTTCGTGTGGTTTCAAAGGGAATTGAGGAATACCAGAAGAAGCGCAACGGCGCACTTCTGATCATCACGCATTCCACCAGGATTCTCGAGTCACTGCAGGTGGATTATACGCATGTACTGGTAAAGGGACATCTCGTACATACCGGAGGTGCGGAACTGGTGGATGAAATCAATCAGCGCGGGTTTGAACGTTTTGTTGAGGCATGACAGCCAAAAGGGTAACAAAAAATGGCAGAACAGAAAGTACAGGATGTCGATCGGAGTCTGTATGACTTCAAGGATGATGAATCCACGGGCTTCTACCGGATGCAGGAGGGCCTGACGGCCGACATCGTTGAGAAAATATCCGAGGAAAAAAACGATCCGGACTGGATGCGGCAGTTTCGCCTGCATTGTCTGGATTTGTACAATGAAATGCGGGTTCCGGACTGGGGGCCGTCGATTGATGGCCTGAACATGGACCGGATTTCCTCCTATGTTCGTTCTCGGGCGGATATGAAGGGGGACTGGAATGAGGTCCCGGATGAGATAAAGAATACCTTTGAGAAGCTGGGCATCCCGCAGGCAGAGCGTGAGTCACTGGCCGGTGTCGGAGCGCAGTATGACTCAGAGCTGGTTTATCATAATCTCCAGGACGATGTGGCCAAGCAGGGTGTAGTGTATACCGGCTTTGAGGAAGCGGTTAACGGCGAGTATGCGGATATGGTGAAGGAATACTTCATGCACCTGGTGCCGCCGACGGATCATAAGTTTGCGGCGCTCCATGGCGCTGTCTGGTCCGGCGGTTCCTTTGTGTACGTGCCGAAGGGTGTAAAGGTGGATATTCCGCTGCAGTCCTATTTTCGTTTGAATGCGAAGGGAGCCGGCCAGTTTGAGCATACGCTGATTATTGTTGACGAGGGGGCAGACCTTCACTTTATAGAGGGGTGCTCGGCACCGAAATACAATATTGCCAATCTTCATGCAGGCTGTGTTGAGCTGTATGTAAAGCGGAATGCAAGGCTGCGCTATTCCACGATTGAGAACTGGTCCAAAAACATGTACAACCTCAATACCAAGAGGGCGCTGGTGGAAGAGGGCGGCCGAATGGAGTGGGTATCCGGCTCGTTCGGATCGCATGTGTCGTATCTGTATCCGACCACGATTCTGCGCGGGGATCGTTCGCATTGTGAATTCACGGGCATCACCTTTGCCGGCGGCGGTCAGAACCTGGATACCGGCGCGAAGATGGTGCATATCGGTGAGGATACATCGTCCTATATCAATACAAAGTCGATCTCCAAGGACGGCGGCATCAGCACCTATCGCAGCAGTATTGAGATTAAAAAAACAGCCAAAAGAGCGAAGGCTTCTGTGGACTGTGCGTCGCTGATGCTGGATGATATCTCACGGTCAGATACGATTCCTGCCATGGATGTTCGGACGGCGGATGCTGATGTGGGACATGAAGCCAAGATTGGTCGTATCAGCGATGAAGCGGTCTTTTATCTGATGTCGAGAGGTATCAGTGAATCCGAAGCCAGGGCTATGATCGTATCCGGCTTTGCCGATCCGGTCAGCAAGGAGCTGCCTCTGGAATATGCGGCGGAGATGAATAATCTGATCCGTCTTGAGATGGAAGGAATGTAGAGAAAGGAATGGAGGCTAGAATGAAGAATACAGCAATGGCTGTCGGACATATCCCTTCTCTTACCTGGAATCATTTGCGGGCCAATTGTGCGGAACTGGAGGAGGCTCCTTTTCTGTCACAGACCGCGGAATATGAGAAGCCAAAGCTCCCGGAGGGGATTACCCGGACGCAGCTTAGCGCGCAGGACGCAGAGGACTGGCTGCGGCGGTATGCGCCGGAGGAAGTGCCGGAGAGTGTAACGGCGGGGAAGGTGCCGATTTATCATCCCCAGCGCCTGGGAACAGGCCTTGGGAAGGAGTTTGATGATCTGCTGAATGAAAGCGGTATAAACGCTGAGCTGCTGGAGGTGGCACCGGGAGTGAAGGCAGAGCATCCTGTTCATGTGAAGCTTTCCTTTGCGGATGGAGAGCATTCTGCTCTTCGGCAGTTGATTCATGTGGGAGAAGGTAGCTCCCTGACGCTGATTATCAGTGCGCGCTCTGCTGCCGGAGAGGGAACAGCTGCGCTGTCTACCAAGGTTGTTCTGGAGAAGGGTGCGAGTCTGTTTCTGATAAAGGCGCAGCTTCTGGGGGATGGCTTTGTCTTCCTGGATGATACCGGAGCGGCGCTGGGAGAAGACGCATCCCTTCGAATGATTCAGGCGGAGCTGGGCGGCGGCCGGGTTTATGTGGGGACGCAGCCGGAGCTGATCGGTGATCGCTCCTCCTATGAGACCAAAACCGGGTATCTCGGTAAGGGAGATCGCCGGATTGATGTGAATTACAATGTACTGCAACGAGGACGGAAAACCGGCGCCCGGATGACCTTTGACGGAGTGCTGGATGATAGCTGCGAGAAAACCTTCCGCGGAACCATCGATTTCCGGAAGGGTTCGAAGGGCTCGAAGGGAGATGAGCAGGAGAACGTGCTGCTCCTTTCGGATGATATTGTGAACAAGACTTTGCCCATTATTCTATGCGAAGAAGAGGACGTAGAGGGAAGACACGGGGCCTCCATTGGACAGCTGGATGCTGACATGCTGTTTTACATGGCGGCAAGAGGCATTGACCGGAAGGAAGCGGAGCAGATTATGGTACGTGCCAGGCTGGGAGCTGTGGTCCGGGAGATTCCGGATCTTGCGCTTCGGGCAGAGCTTATGAATAAAATCGAGGAGGCCTTTGCCGGATGAGTGAAATAACGGGAGCCCATAATGTATTTCGGAAGGACTTTCCGATTCTGCAGGGCAGCGATGTAGTTTATTTTGACAATGCTGCAACAACGCAGCGGCCGCGGTGCGTGATGGAGGCGATGGAGCACTTCAATAACACCTGCAATGCGAATCCGCTTCGCGGTCTGTACGGATGGAGCATCGAGGCCACGGATCGGTACGAGGAGGCCAGGCATAAGGCAGCGGCACTGATCGGAGCCCGGCAGGATGGAGAGGTTATTTTTACCCGGAATACAACCGAGAGTCTGAACCTGGTGGCCTACAGCTACGGGCTTAGCCATGTGCAGGAGGGAGATGAGGTTGTCATTTCAGTGATGGAACATCACTCCAACATTCTGCCCTGGCAGATGGTATGTCGTGAGAAAAAGGCGAAGCTGGTTTATCTGGAGCCGTCCATGGACGGAACGCTTTCGGAAGAGGAGCTTCGAAGCAAAATAACAGACCGGACAAAGATTGTTTCTCTGGGGCAGGTCAGCAATGTGCTGGGAGTGTGCAATCCGGTGAAGCTGGCGGCGCAGATCGCGCATGAGCACGGCGGGGTGTGTGTTGTGGACGGCGCACAGTCAACACCGCACATGGCGGTGGATGTGAAGGATTTAGGCTGCGATTTTTATGCGTTTTCCGGACATAAGCTGATGGCTCCGATGGGAATCGGCGTTTTATATGGACGGATGGAGCTTTTGGAGGAGATGCCGCCATTCCTGACCGGCGGAGAAATGATTGAGTACGTCGACCGGCAGAGCGCAACCTTCGCAGAGGTTCCGGAGAAATTTGAGGCAGGAACGGTGAACGCCTCCGGTGCTGTAGGACTGGGGGCCGCCATTGACTACCTGCAGCAGGTGGGCTTTGAGACCATTCGCAGCACAGAGGATGCGCTGACAAGGCAATTGATGGAGGCGATGGCTGCGATTCCGGAGATAACGATATACGGATCTAAGGATCCGACACGGCACAATGGAATCGTAACCTTTAACATTGAAGGGTGCCATCCGCATGATGTCGCTTCTGTTCTGGATACGGAGCACATTGCAGTTCGCGCAGGACATCATTGCGCACAGCCGCTGATGAAGTTTCTGGGTGCCAATGCGACAGTGCGTGCGAGCTTGTATTTTTATAATACGGAAGAGGAAGTGGAGCGCTTTGCGGCGGCTCTTCGGAAAGTGAGAAGCTGGCTTGGATATTAAATCTTTGTATCGTGAAATTGTAAATGAACATAATCTGCATCCGGGGCACAAGCACGATTTGCAGAATGCTACGATCGTCCTGAACGGAGTGAATCCCAGCTGCGGAGACGACATTAACCTGCAGCTTTTGATAAAGGACGGCGTGATTGAGGATGCATCCTTCAACGGCAGCGGATGTGCAGTATCCCAGGCAAGTGCGGATATGATGTGCGACCTGGTTATCGGGCAGACCCAGGAAGAGGCACTGCGGCTGGCAGATATCTTTATGGGGATGATCAAGGGAACGGCGACACAAGAGGAGAAAGAGGAGCTGGATGAGGCGGCTTCGCTGGAGGATGTGGCACACATGCCGGCGCGTGTGAAATGTGCTACACTTGGATGGCGTACGATGCGTGAGGTTGTCGAAAAGCTTCAGAAGGAAGGAATTACGGATGCCTCCGCGCGGGGGGAGCAGAGCGAGGCCTGCAGTGCGTGCCGCGTGGAAGAGCATTGATACGCGGCCTCGGATAAAAGCGTAAGATATCGGCGGCGGGAGTGCGCCGCGGGGTGGAACTGTGTCAGATTCCAATATGACAAAAAATGCTCTGGCTGCATCCATGAAAAAGCTGATGCGTCAGCGGCCGTTTGAGAAGATCAGCGTGTCGGATATCTGCAACGACTGCGGGATTAACCGAAAGAGCTTTTATTATCATTTCCGGGACAAGTATGATCTGGTGAACTGGATATTCTACGTTGGCTTTGTCGGCGGCATGGATCTGTCCAACTACCAAAACGGGTGGGACTGTCTGACGGATGTGCTTCGGTATTTTTATTCGGAGCGTGAGTTCTATCATGCTGCGCTGCAGATAGAAGGCCAGAATTCGTTTAAGGATTATCTGGTGGAGGCTATGCGCCCGGTGACGGAATTCTTTCTGGAGGATGTTCTGCCGCACAGTAAAGAAGATGAGGATTTCTATCTTACGTTTATTATGGACGCCTTCCTGAATTCACTGGTGCGCTGGCTTTCGGGCGGATATCGGAAACGGATGGATGCCTATGAGTATACGGCGAAGATTAAAGATGTCATCCTGAAAATGGCGATGGCGGTGGAAAAAGACGCTCAATCGTGAATTTGCCTGCAGGCAGCGGACTTACGTTGCAGTATGGCAGGTGTTGAACGGGTACTGATATTGTTGCCTCGATAAAAAGACTGCGGAGACGATGCAAGTTGCATTATCTCCGCAGTCTTTTTGTGTTAGGGTGCTGAATAATTACTGGTAACTATTCAGCACCCATCTCGAATTTGATACTCGAAAATGCCCGATGGCATTTTCTCCTATCTTGGAGTGATTGTCGGCAAAGCCGACAATACACTCCGTGCGTCGGAGAAATCGCATACGCGAATCCTCGATGTGGCTGGCCTGTGGTGCTTGCACCTCGTCCGCCTGCCAATTTCAATCGTAAATTTGCCTGCAAGCAGAGGGTTCACGTTGAAATATGGCAGGTGCTGAACAGATACAATTACTGTTCTTGCAGCGGCGGCATGATCTCGCACAGTGCGTCTGCCAGGGGCTTTTCGAAGGGGAATTTGCAGCCTCTTTTGCCGTCCGGCTGAATGATGTGACCGTCTGCACCGATTTCCAGGAGGTTGGTGTGCTCGCACAGAACTCTGCTGATGGACTGACCATCACCGTAGTAGTCCATAATGACACAGGGGTGCTTCTGTTCCAGCCGTGAACGATACGCTATATCGCCGAGGTTGGCCTCCACGCCGTCTCTGGCGATCAGGAACAGCATGGCAGATTCACTGGTGAGTACCGTTTCCATGCAACTTTCTGCATCTTCCTTGGTCAGATTCTGGTCATACTCCA
Source organism: Anaerovibrio sp. (assembly GCA_963624875.1). GTDB lineage: Bacteria > Bacillota > Clostridia > Lachnospirales > Lachnospiraceae > CAG-791. Next base: position 873 of record CAVFRZ010000031.1, on the reverse strand, counting down.
GACAGAGGGCAAATGGAACCTTCTGATCCCGCAGAAGCGATGTAGTAAGAAGCGTTTCCGGATCGGAAAGCGGGAGGCATACCAGTGTGTTCTTGCAGATACGCAGCATCTGAATCTGAGCGGCCGTCAAACGCCCGCTGTTCTTAAACCAGACGCAGGCGCATTCTTTGTACCGTTCCAGAAGGGTGAGGAGCTGGTAGGAATCCAAATCATCTCCGCACTCTCGAAGGAACCAGGCGTAAATGCCGAGGTCCTGCCCCTGTTCCATAAGCTTTTCCAGGTGCTCACGGGAGAGACCGTCCGCACTTTTGGCATCGTAGCGCAGCATCATGGCCCAGGGAATACAGTGGCCGCATTCTGCTTCATTTTCGCGGATGCGCGCAGCGCCGTAGGTCCAGCTCATATATCCGAAATTTACGCCGAAGGTTCGAAGCATTTCCGGATCGGAATTCTTCAGGAGGTTGTGCATCATATCGTAATATGCGCTGTTCTCGTTGTTCAGAAGCTCTTGCATAACGGAGAAGATGGAGGTCTGAAAACGGTTTTTGGAAAACTGCTTCCCGAGATCGGTCAATCGCCGGATGCTACGCTCGGGGTCGCTTTGCATGTCGCGAATTCCGCGGTCTACCGCTGCCTCGATCATCGCTTTTTTCATTAGATAGGTATTCATAGGTGTTCCTGTCTGAGTTAGATATTATGATTTCATTGGTGGTGTTGACTACACCCTCAACATCATAGCATGAAGGGATGCGGATGCAATTTACCAAATCATTGCCGGTGTCGCAAAATCGAGATGAGTGCTGAATGGTTACATTGCTGTAACTATTCAGCACCCATCTCGATTTTGATACTCGAAAATGCCCGATGGCATTT
>CAVFRZ010000030.1:0-15275 GCA_963624875.1 Anaerovibrio sp. | reverse complement strand
GCCTTAGTGATCCGGAGATTCGCAGACTCTGGGATTCCTGCACGATTGAACGCAAGACGCCCTATACGATCACCAATCCGGAGGATTTTCTGGAGGAGGTGGCAGAAGCGCGCAGAAAAGGCTATGCATTGGATAATGAGGAAAACGAGACCGGCGTTCGGTGCATTGCGGCAGCACTTGCAATGGATGGCGGCGCGCGGTATGCATTTTCCATTTCGGTTCCCATCGGCCGCATGGACAATGAACGGATTCGTCAGCTGTCACAGGAAGTGCTGGAATGCAAAGCAGAATTGGATGCGGAACTTACAAGTAAAATGACACTGGCACGTGAACTGTAATGCGGAATGGTTGCGCTTGTGAAAGTTAACTGGTCCCTATTCGTTCCTCTGTGCGCATCACCTCAAAAGATTGCCAAAGAATCGTTGAAATACTGGCGGGAAATTGACAGAATGCTATAATTCGGTATCAAGAGTGGATGGAAGAATTTACTTCTGACCGTCATCGGGTTGCTCTGCTTGCAATCCGAAAGGTAGTTGCGGTTCATGCAGGATGATGCAGAAATGGAGGTATGCCATGGCATGTTCGGATGACTTTGATCGAAATGGTAAGCAACAGGTACGGGGGGAGGAACGCTACCGTTACTGCAATATGCCGATTCCGGGCGGTGGGTATGTTACCGGATTTTCATTTCACCCGCGACAGAACGGCGTGTTGTATCTGCGCACGGATATAGGCGGAGCCTATCGCTTTGACGCGGGAAACCGGAGGTGGCACAGCCTGATTGATCATGTGACCATGGAGGATGTCAGTGAGACCTTTCCTGCGGCCATTGCTCTGGATGAGAATCACCCGGAGCGCTTGTACATTGCCTGCGGAATTTACGCAAAGGCCCATGGAAAGCTGGCAGTCTCGGAGGATTACGGCGAGACCTTTGCGTATTATGAGATGCCGATGCATGTGCACGGCAACATGAACGGACGGGGAACCGGCTTTCGGCTTATTGTGGACAGAACGCGGGAGAACGTGCTCTGGTTTGCTTCGCAGGACAGCGGACTGTGGAGAAGCGATGACTGCGGAAGAAACTGGTCGCCGGTCCGCTCTTTTGCGGAACAGTATGCAACCTTTGTGGGACAGACGGCAGACGGGAAGGCACTGATCGTTGCCGGTGCCGGAGCGACGACCTTGAGGAGCAAGTCGCTCCGCGGGCACAGTCTTTTCGTATCCTACGATGATGCGGAGATGTTCCGGGAGCTTTGGGAACCGGCGGATGCAGAAATTGAAGGTGTACAGCTGGCCGGGCTTGTAGCGCAGCGCTACGCCATGGATGAGCAGTATCTGTATGTGACCTATTCAGTGATGGGGCGGAACGCCTTTGTGCGTGAGCTGGGCTACAGCTGTGACGGAGGGAGCGTGATCGGCGGAAAGGTGGTCCGTTACCCATTGGAGGAGGATGGGCGAATCGGGCAGGGGGTGGACATTACGCCGCCGCCGGCAGAGCCGGTTCCGAACGGAGAAAATGTAGGGGAAGCCGGGGACAGAGATTCTGCCGGACAAAGACCGTCGGCGGCTGAGGCGGGGGGCGAGACCGGAACGCTTCCGGCGTACGGACTGGAATACGGCTTTTCCGGCATTGACGTGGCACGGAGCGTACCGGGGCTGGTGGTGGTCTCCACGATCAGCAAGGGGGACGGCGACTGCGTGTACCGCTCCAGAGACTATGGGGCATCCTGGGAGTGTATTCTGTGTGATCTTGTTACCGGCAGAATGGAGTTTCGGACGTCGTATCTGAAGCCGCGGTATAACGGCGGGCACAATCTGATTCACTGGCTGACGGATGTGAAGATCAATCCGTTCTGTCCGGATGAAATGTGGTTCAATACCGGGACCGGCGTGTTCCGCTCCAGAAACCTTGTCAGTAAGATCGGCGAGGAGCCCGTAGTTTTTGAAGATTGGAGTGACGGGATTGAGGAGACGGTTCATTTAAATGTCTATGGACCGCCGGCCGGGGAGATGAAGTGTATTGATATTCTGGGGGATCTCGGCGGCTTTGCGTTCCGGGAGCTGGACCGGCCCTGTGACAATTCCTTTGATGATGCGGACGGAAACCGCTATATCACCTGTATCAATGCAGATTATTCGGATCTTCATCCGGAGCTGGTGGTCGTTACACCGCGGGGAAACTGGACGGGGCGAACAAAGGGCGGCCTGATTTATTCAAAGGATCAGTGCCGGACATTCCGGCGACTTCCGATGCCGTTTGGACTTGGGGAGAAAATTGACGCGGCGCTGCACCGGATTGAGCAGCCCAATGTGAACAGCGGGTGGGTTGCTATGTCTTCGGACGGACGGTGCCTTGTCTGGTCGGTGGCAGACGGGATTCATTTGCCGGCGGAGCAGGTTATCGTGAGCCGGGATGCGGGCGAGAGCTTTTGCCGGGCGATTGTGTATACCTTTGACGGGCAGGAAAAAAAGACGGGCGGCTTTAAGGCCTTCGCTGACCGGATGAACTCAGACTTGTTCTATGGATTCGGGGATCACTCGGATTTCTATGTCAGTGAGGACGGCGGCGGAATCTTTCGCCAGTGTGCGCTTCCGGAGGATTTTCCGGTTGCCGATTTTTCCTTGATTGACTGCGCGAACAAGACAGAGGTGCGCGGTGAATGCGGCAAAGAGGGCGTCTTTTACATGGCACTTGGCGAAGGCGGACTCTGGAAACTGTCCTATGACAAGGAAAGAAGGGCTGCGGATGCAAAGAAACTGAGCCGGGAGGGAGATATAATTTACCGGATGGGCCTTGGAATCGGCCGCGAAGGTGCGGATTATGCAAGGGAAAATAAGGCCATCTACTTGTCGGGTGTGATTGACGGCGAGTACGGATTCTATCGCAGCACGGATGACGGCAAAACCTATGTGCGGCTGAATACTGACAGGCAGATGTTCGGTGAGATCAACAGCATTGACGGGGATGCCTGCGTGTACGGAAGGTTTTACATTGGAACCGGCAGCAGGGGAATTCTATATGGCGAGCCAGATTCGGAACAGATGCCATAACCGCAGAAATACTGCGAAGGAGGGGACATATGCATTTGGAACAGGACGGGAAGAAACTGCTGATTAAAGAGGGAAATTCTGTAGTGGTAATCGAGCCGTGGGGTGCGAATTCTCTTCGGGTTCGCATGACGAAGGAAGCCCGGATGGCTGAGAATGACTGGGCACTTACGGAGCCGGTGGAGGAAACGGATGCGCAGATTTCCATGGAAGAGATTGATGTGACGGATCCCTGGTATAAAGGGGATGAGTGGAGCAAGTATCATCAGACCGGCATACAGGCCGCTTTGACCAACGGCAAAATAACGGCCCGCGTGTCCACTGAAGGCTGGATCAGCTATTACAATCAGAAAGGCGATCTTCTGACCCGGGAATACTGGCGCAACCGCAACAGGATCAACCGGTACTGCGTTCCGCTTCGCGTGGATGCAAGAGAACTGAGGCCCATGCAGGGCAGCACCGATTACGAACTGACAGCCAGATTCGAGGCATTCGATGATGAGAAAATCTATGGCATGGGGCAATATCAGGAGAAGAACCTGAACAAAAAGGGAGCAGTCCTGGAATTGGCGCATCGAAACTCCCAGGCCAGCGTGCCGTTTATGGTGTCGAGCAGAGGATATGGCTTTTTGTGGAACAATCCGGCGATTGGTACGGCAACGTTTGGCGCCAATAAAACGGAATGGTATGCAAAGAGCACCAAAAAGCTGGACTATTTCATCACGGCAGGAGATACGCCGGCTGAGATTGAAGAGCAGTACAGCCAGGCAGCCGGGCGTACGCCGATGATGCCGGAGTACGGCATGGGATACTGGCAGTGCAAGCTTCGCTATCGGAATCAGGAGGAGCTTCTCGCAGTTGCCAGAGAGCACAAAAAAAGAGGCCTCCCTATGGATGCTATTGTGGTGGACTTTTTCCACTGGACCATGCAGGGCGATTTTAAATTTGAGCCAAGGGACTGGCCGGATCCGGAAGGCATGGTGAAGGAGCTGAAGGACCTTGGGATTGAAACGGTGGTTTCCGTCTGGCCGACAGTGGATGAACGCAGTGAGAACTACGGAGCTATGGCAGAGAACGGGTATCTTGTCAGCACGGACCGCGGCAACGGCAACCATATGACGTGGATGGGCAATACGGTATTTTACGATGCAACACATCCCGGTGCGCAGAAGTTCGTCTGGGACAGATGCAGGGAGAATTATTATCAAAAGGGCATCCGGTGCTTCTGGCTGGATGAGGCGGAGCCGGAGTACGGACCGTATGATTTTGACAATTATCGGTATTATGCGGGACCGGCTCTGCAGTGCTCGAACATCTATCCGGTCGGTTATGCCAAGGGCTTTTATGACGGACTGAAGGCGGCAGGAGAAAAGGATGTCATGAGTCTTGTGCGCTGTGCCTGGGCGGGAAGCCAGAAATACGGTGTGCTGACCTGGTCAGGCGACATTTGCTCCTCCTTCCGGGCAATGCGTGAACAGCTGCAGGCGGGGCTGAACATGGGTATGGCCGGTATTCCCTGGTGGACATCGGATATTGGCGGGGTCCTGGGCGGTGACATTCATGATGAGCACTTCAGAGAGCTTCTGGTGCGCTGGTTTGCCTGGGGGGCGTTCTGTCCGGTGTTCCGCATGCATGGGGAGCGGTCTCCCTGGTATGAGCGGGAGCAGGAATTTATTAACGGTGTGCGCCAGCTGACCAGCGGACAGGACAATGAGGTTTGGAGCTTTGGCGAGGAGAATTATAAGATCCTGACACAGTTCCTGTTCATCCGTGAGAGGCTTCGCCCCTACATTCGCAAGTGCATGCAGGAGGCCAGCAGGACTGGAGCACCGGTTATGCGGACGATGTTCTATGAATTTCCGGAGGATCCTGTGTGCTGGGAGGTCGAGGATTCCTATTTCTTCGGACCGGATCTTCTGGTGGCACCGGTGATGGAGGAAGGCCTGCGGGAGAGAGAGATCTATCTGCCAAAGGGCTGCAGCTGGACGGATGCATACACCGGAACGGTGTACGAGGGCGGTCAGAGGGTGATAGTTCCTGCACCGCTGAATGTAATTCCTGTTATGATTCGTGAAGGAAAGAAGTACCCCATCTATGAGTGTTGAATAGTTGCCGGCCTTTAACTGGCTAAACAATTATTGCCGGGAATGCAAGGGCGGAAAGAGCTCTGCAGATATGGATTCGTCCTGTCTGCAGAGCTTTTTGTTGCCGTACAGACACTTGACGGGCGAGAAAGCAGCAGGCGGCTGTGTCAGTGGCTGCCGGCGGCCGGGACGTGAGATTTCAGGTTTGGTCGGATTTTGGGGCGCTCCGCAAACACAGAATTAATACGAAAACGTTTTAGTGAATTCGTGCGGATTGTTGGGGGATTTTTTGCCAATAAACGGGAATGGATATCTGAGAGAACAGATGATGTGCAAAATACACTATGAGAATGATGCAATATGACAAAACATACATAAAAATGACGGCATACATCCCTAATTTTTATGGTATATTTTTTACTTCCCCGCTCTTATAGTATGTGGAGAGGAAAAAAGGATTATCTTCTGAAAATGTTTAAGCTACAAAAAAGCGCTGGCAATCCTATGATTTTTGCACAATATCAACAATACCTGAATGGGTATAGAGACGGTATCGACGCAAAATGAGGAAAATGTACAGCAAGGTTGAAAATGTACAGGAAATGTACGGCGCGAGACGATGTTTTCAAGAAGGCATTTTCAAAAGAGGGAGGGATGTATGAAATGAAGAATTCAAAAAGTGCAAGGGAACGTACATCAGATATGGTGTATTGTGTCCTGCGAGTCGCAATCCTGGTATCGGTTATCTTTTTACTTGTGCCGGCCTTGAATCCTGCCAGAATCAGCGGATTGATCAACCGGAACATGTCTCTGTTTTCTTCGGGCTTTTCCTACAGTAATCTGACATCCGGCTTTGGCCGGGCTTTTAAAAAGGGATGGGTGGAGCGTTCTACGATGCAGCTGCTGTTTGGCTCGTCGATGATCATCTGCCTGGGCGTATTTGCGGGAGTTGCAGGTGCGTGCATGTCCATCGGCAATACAAAGTTCAAGAGGCTTTCCAATCTGTTCATTCTGGTGGGAAGCGTGGCATCTCTTCTGGGCATGACCGGGATCTTTAATGCATACGGACAGATCGCTGAAACATCCAAGCCGAAGAAGGTTGAGCCGATGTTCTCGGGTGCCTTCTGGCCCTTTGTTGTTATTATCCTCATTGTCCTGGTGCTTGCATTGATCGAAGCGGTGCTGGTGCCGAAGGCGGCCAAGGAAGACAAGTATGAGATGGAATCCAAGTACAAGCTGTTCCTTCTCTTCCTTCCGTTCCTGGCCTTATGCGGTGTGTTCAGCTACTTGCCTCTGTGGGGCTGGAGATACGCGTTCTTCGATTACAAGGTGGGTGATACGCTGAGTATGGATAATTTCGTGGGCCTGAAGTGGTTCACGCAGCTGTTCCAGAATGAGGCAACGGTCAAGGATGTTGTCCGTGTGCTTAAGAACACACTGGGAATGAGCGCACTTGGCATCTGCACCAGCTGGATCCCGATGGCATTTGCTATTTTCCTGTCTGAAATCAAGAACGACAAGTTTCGCAGATTTGTACAGACCTTCACCACGATTCCGAACTTCATCAGCTGGGTTCTCGTGTACGCCATTGCATTCTGCATTTTCTCCACTGACGGATTTGTCAGCAGCCTGATGGTGAATGCCGGCATCTGGTCCTCCGGACAAAACATGCTGATGAGCAGCTCCCATACATGGCTGAAAATGTGGGCCTGGGGCATGTGGAAGGGTGTTGGCTGGAGCGCCATTATTTACATTGCAGCCATTTCGGGCATCGACCGGCAGCTGTATGAGGCAGCTACGGTGGACGGCGCCGGCAGATTCCAGAGGATGTGGAACATCACGGTACCGAGCCTGATTCCGACCTTCTGCGTATTGCTGCTGATGTCGGTTGCAAATGTTCTGAGCAACGGCATGGATCAGTACCTGGTATTTGAAAATGCAACCAATACCGACTATGTCATGGTGCTGGATCTGTATGTATATAAGCTGGGTATCGGTCAGGGCATGATCCCGCTCACAACGGTGGTGAGTATGCTCAAGTCCATTGTCAGTGTAGTGTTGCTGTTCGGCGCCAACGGAATTTCGAAGCTGGTCCGCGGCGAGAGCATTATTTAAGGAGGGAGGCAGCGTTATGGCAAAGACAGCACAGGAAAAGGCTGATGCAAAGGCGGAACGCCTGTACAAAAAAACGCATAAAAGTTCATTTAAGGCGGGACCGGGAGAGATCGTCTTTAATATCATTAACTATGCGGTGTTTGGGATTTTCACACTGGCCTGCGTCTTCCCGTTCTATTACCTGTTCATCAATACCATCAGTGACAATGATTACGTGGTAAAGGGATTGGTGAACTTTGTTCCAAAGGGACTCACGCTTGCCAATTACAAGGCTCTGCTGAATGTAAGTGATCTTGGAACGGCATTTATGGTATCGATTGCCAGAACCATTGTCGGAACTGCACTGATGGTGGCGGCATCGGGACTTGTCGGATATCTTGTGACCAAGCAGGAGATGTGGGGGAGAAAGTTCTGGTACCGTTTTCTGGTCATCACCATGTATTTCAATGCGGGCCTCATTCCCTGGTTTCTGAACATGCAGATGCTGGGACTGACGAATACCTTCTGGGCCTACATCATTCCCGGAATCGTGGCACCCTACAACATCATTCTGGTGAAGACCTACATCGAGTCCATCCCGGCAGAGCTGGAGGAGAGTGCAGAGATCGACGGTGCCACCTATATGACGGTTTTCCGCAAGATCATCTGGCCTCTTTGCAAGCCGATTCTGGCTACGATTGCGATCTTCGGTGCGGTTGGACACTGGAATTCCTTTACGGATTCCATGATCCTGATGCAGTCCGCTCCGCAGCTGTACACATTGCAGCACAGACTGTATATCTACCTGAATCAGGCGTCTAACCTTAGTGCATTGATGCAGTCCGGCGGTTCAGTCAGCGATGCGGCACTGAAGTCGGCCATGAGCGGTAAGGTAATCAAGTACACCATTTCCATGGTGACAGTGATTCCGATTCTGGTGGTGTATCCGTTCATGCAGCGATACTTCGAGGAAGGCATCATGCTGGGAGCTGTAAAGGGCTGATGACATACGGTTGTTTTCCGCAGAAATGCGGCAAAAATAAAAGACAACATAGTTTTTCAAGGAGGGTGAAAAGTTTATGAAAGCAAAGAAATTCATGGCGCTTTTGTTGGCGTCCACCATGGTATTTTCTCTGGCAGCCTGCGGAGGCTCGTCTTCCGGAACATCCGGAAGCTCCGCTGCGGAGGATTCTTCCGATGAGGACGAGGATGAGGATGATGCCGAGGATGAGGATACTGCAGACGCTGAGGATGCAGACGATGAGGAAAGCTACGATGAGCTCCTGGCGGATGTCATCCCGGAAGAGACGGTTACACTGGACGTCTTTGATCAGCTGGCGAACTATTCCGGTGAGCAGATCGGTTGGTTTGCGCAGGTTATGCTGGAGAAGTTCAATGTGAAGCTGAACATCATTCAGGATGCGGACGGCGTGTATGAGACACGTATGGAGTCCGGTAATCTGGGCGATCTTGTCGTCTGGGGCAATGACTCGGATGAGTATTTGCAGGCTATTGATAAGGGACTTCTGTATGACTGGAATGAGGATGATCTTCTGGATGAATACGGCCCCTACATTAAGGAGCACATGCCGGCTGCACTTGAGAAGAATGCAACCATTTCCGGCGGTACAACCTACGGCATTGGCTTTGATATTGCGGTAGATGCAACGGCACGTCAGGAAATGATGTATGAGTGGGATCTTCGTTGGGATCTGTACAAAGAGCTTGGTTATCCTGAAATCAAGAACCTGGATGATCTTGTAGACGTTCTTGGAAAGATGAAGGAGATCTGCCCTACGGATGACAACGGCAACCCGACCTACGGTGTTTCCCTGTTCAGTGACTGGGACGGCAACATGGTTATGTTCGTAAAGTCCACGGCCTCTGCATACTATGGATATGATGAATTTGGCTTTGGCCTGTATGATCCCACCGAGCAGGTATACTATGATGCACTGCAGGAGGATGGTCCTTATCTTGAGATGCTGAAGTTCTACAACACACTGTATCAGAAAGGACTCCTGGATCCCGACTCTCAGACACAGGGCTATGACGGAATGGTAGAGGATTACCAGAACGGCTCAGCATTCCTGAACGTCTTCAACTTCCTGGGCTCTGCAATGTATAACTCCGAGAAGCACTTAGAGCAGGGCAAGGAAATGTATCCGTGCCCGCCGACCGATGCAACTCCGATCTGCTATGGCCAGAACATTTACGGCGGCAACAGACCCTGGACCATCGGTGCCAAGACAGAGTATCCGGAGCTGTGCATGGCAATTCTGAACTGGCTCAGCACACCGGAAGGCCGCATGACAGCGGAGTATGGACCGAAGGATGTTTGCTGGTATTACGATGAGAACGGCAAGACCTGCTTCACCGACCTTGGAAAGAGTGCGAAGCTTGACGGCAAGACCGAAATGACAGACGGCTATTCCGGAACCTTCGAGGACGGCAACTTTAAGATCAACAACACAACCTGGGGAATCGACGCAGAGAACCTGGATTCCAACGGAGATGTCTACAATTATAAGAAATGGGACAGCTACTCCAGTGAGGCAGGCTCTGAGATCGAGGCAGACTGGAGAGAGCATTACGGAACAACCACGCTGGACAGCCTGTTTGATGACTGGAACTACAACCTTTCTCCCGGAACCATGTACTCTGCGACTCCGATGTCGGATGAGCTGACCATGGTTTGGAATCAGGTTGCAGACTGCATCAAGACCTACTCCTGGAAGGCCATCTACGCAAAGAGCGATTCTGAGTTTGACTCCATCGTGGCAGAGATGATCAAGAAGGCAGACAGCTACGGCTATGATCAGTGCGTAGAATTCCAGCAGAATGAGGCAAAGCTTCGCGCAGCAGCAGAGGATGCAGCACTGAGCGAGCAGTAATTGTATCTGTTACTGTAAAAATCCCGGACAGCGGCTGCGTGGATGTGCGAGCTTGCTCGCGCAAACGCGCAGACATTGGACGGGTTAGCATACATGAGTAAGTAGGGCGATAGCCCGGATTACGAATGTATGCGTCAGCTGCGGGAGTGTCGCAGACACGGAGCAGATGATTTTTATTTGTGGTGGTGCCTGCGCGAGCAGGCATGGTGGTTTTAGTAACTGCCATATTTCAACATGAACCCGCTGCTTGCAGGAAAATTCATGATGGCAGGCGGCTGATGACTTTGATGATTCACAGAGCATAGCAAGCTGCAGTAAAATAGGGGGAGATCGCTCGGGAAGGGGCGATCTCCTTTTTCGACAGAAATAAGTTTTGCGTTATCAGATCCGTGCAAACGATGTACCAGGAAGGGAGACAACATGAGATTTTTCAGCACGAACAGTCCTTTGTATCAGTTTCTATGCAGGCTCTGGGATATTATCCAGGTGAATTTCTTCTGGCTGCTGGGCTGTCTTCCTATCGTCACCATCGGAGCGTCCACGGCGGCGGCCTTCAAGGTATGTCTGCATCTGGCGGAGGAGCAGGAAGGATACATTTATAAGGAATACTGGGCGGGCTTCAAGGAGAACTGGAAGCAGGGAACGATCCTGGAGGCAATTGTTTTCCTGTGCGTGTACGTGATCTACCTGGATCTGCAGCTGTTTGAAGCGGTCTCCGGAAATCCGGTATGGATTCTGGTGGTAACGATTGTTTCCGGCTTTCTGTTTTTCTTCTGTCTGTTGTATGCGTTCCCTTTGGCAGCAAGGTATGAGAATACCATTCTGGGAATTTTGAAAAACTCCCTGCGGATTTCCCGGAGGTATTTCGGAAGAACCATGGCGATGGTGGCAGTGGTTCTCCTGGAGGTGCTGATATGGATGTTTAATTCGACAACCATTTTCATCGGCGTCCTCATCGGGCCGGCCTGCATCATATATTCGATTGCCGGGATGTCGCTGGGAACCTTTCATGAAATTGAGCAGGAGGCACGTGAGAAAAGCGCCGCAGGACAGGAGAATGAAACCAAGGCTTGAGAAAAGCCGGTAAAGGAGAAAAGGATGATTTGCAAGAGACTGGAAATCAAAGGAGAAGGTTCGCAGGACTACGCACATGCAGATACGTATCTCATCAGCCATTCAGAGGAGATCAGCATTCAGAAAAGGCCGATGGTCGTCATATGCCCCGGCGGCGGATACTGTTTTACCTCGGAGAGAGAGGCGGAGATGTTTGCCCTGAAGTGGAATGCCTATGGCTACCAGGCAGTTGTCCTGTGGTATTCGTATCGGCCGGCAGTATATCCGACGGCTCTTTTGGAACTGACCAGGACGGTGAAGCTTGTAAGAGAGAATGCAGCGCAGTGGGATGTGGATCCGGATCAGATTTTCGTGCAGGGGTCGTCGGCCGGCGGACATCTGGCGGCGTCCTACGGCATGTTCTGGAACCGCGGATTTCTTGCTGAGGCGCTGAACACAGATGCTGAGCTGCTGCGCCCTAACGGAATGATCCTGAATTATCCGGTGATCACGTCCGGAGAGTTTGCGCACAGAGAATCTTTCGAGAATCTGCTGGGGGATCAGTATGCTCAGCTGGTGGAAGACATGTCTTTGGAGAATCAGGTGAGCAAGGATACGCCGCCGGCCTTTGTGTGGCATACCAATCAGGACGGACTGGTTCCGGCGGAGAATTCTCTGCTGCTGGCTCTTGCAATGCGCAGAGCAGGACGCCCGGTGGAACTGCATATGTACATGAAGGGAGATCACGGCCTGGGACTTGCAAGCGAAATTACAAGGGACCGGGAAGGCGGCGCGGTGGAGCCGTCCTGTGAGAGCTGGTTTGAGCTTGCCTGGCGCTGGACTAAGGAGCTGCCGGGAGGCGGAATTCACTAGGAGATTTCTCGGGAAAAGCTCCGGACGCAGTTCACACGTCACCGGCTTTCGCCGGATTTGCGCCATTTGACCGGTTATTTTGCAATGGATGTGTCGGAGGTATCTAAGACGCCGGATGCGCCGGTTTCCTGACGGCGGTATTCCAGGGGACTCATACCCACATAGTGGTGGAATTTTTTATGGAAGTAATCTACGCTTCGGTAGCCAACCTGTGCGGCTACCTCGTAGACCTTCCATTTTTCGTTTTTCAGGAATTCCTTGGCATGTCGGATGCGGCAGTGATCCACGTAGGAGTTAAAGCTCTCGCCTACCCTTTTGGTGAAAATCTTGCCCAGGTATGCACTGCTGTATCCGCAAAGCGGTGCAATGAGCTCAAGCTTGAGATTTTCGGAGTAATGTGCCTCTACATACAGGAGCAGTTCGTCTAAGACGATGATCCGGGAAGATGGATCGGCAGCGGAGGACGGGGGGGTGTTTTGGGCAAAACGAAGACCGTCAGGCAGCTTTCCGCCAGCGGCTACAGAAACGGGAGCCGACAGCCGGTGCAGAGAGCTCTGCTCCTTCTGAAGACACAGGAACAGCTCCTTCAATTTCGTCTGGAGCTGCGGGAGATCATCCGGAAGCGTGAGACAGCACCGGACGCCGAGCGGAAGAAGCCTTTGAAGCGTGTAATAGGAGGGCATGTCGAGCAGGAGAATGCATGTGCCGGTAAAGCCCAGGAGCCTGGCACGCGACAGGACATCTGCACCGGAAACGCGGGGAAGAGCAGCATCCAGCATGATAAAATCCGGCCGCAGCCGGAGAATTTCTTCCAGAGCACGTTCGCCGTCAGAGCACTCACCCACAAGCTCCACGGACAGTGCAGACCAGTCTGCGCTGCTGCGGAGCTTTTCTGTGATGAGAGGATTTTTTTCTGCGATGTAGAGTGTTTTCAAATCTTAAAACCTCGGAGCCGGGGCGCCGTATCACGGATTGTTTTCGGCACCATTGAACGAAGCTGCGGCAGAGGCGTCAATCTGTAATTACCTTGATGACCACCGGGAAGCGGCTGGAAACGTTTCTGGTCTCCAGGTGCAGACCGTCCCCGTCAACGGCGTAGGACACCTTCTCCGGGAATCCCAGTACCTGCACATCTTTGATAATGCCGTGAAAGGCCGGCTTGTTGGGATCCTTACTCGTTGCCAGTGAATGGATGGTGACATGGCCATTCTCCGGGTAGCAGAGGCAGACGGCATAGATGGCGCCGTGCCCTGCCGTAAAGCGGAAGTCCTCTGAGGTGTATACCGTCGCGGCGGCATCACTGAACTGCCCCTCGACCTCCTTGGTAGGACCTTCTTCGGCATACCGCCAGGGCTTGCTGTCGTAAATGGCCTCGCCGTTGACCAAAAGCCAGCTGCCGATATCGGCAAGAATCTGCCGGTCGCGGGGGGCGATGGTCCCGTCTGCCTTGGGTCCTACGTTCAGCAAAAGGTTTCCGTTCTTGCTGACGACATCCACAAGATAGCAGAGAATTTCATAGCTGCTCTTGTAATCCAGCGTTTCGGTGTAGCACCAGGAATTCCGGGCGATAGCGGTATCCGTCTGCCAGTGATAGGGCTTGGCATCTGCAAATTTACCGCGCTCAATGTCTACGACACCGCAGCCAAAGGCAAACGCATCGTGCTTGTAGCAGATGGCAGCAGGGAAGCCCTCCTGCAGCCCCCTGTTGTAATAGTAGGCGGCGATCATACGAAGGTACGGTTTATAGGCATTGTGCTGAATCCACCAGTCAAAATACAGCACACGCGGATGGTAGCGGTCCACAATTTCGCAGGTGCGGCACACCCAGTCGATGAGAAACTCCTCGCTGGGAGAGGGCACGGCGAAAAGGTCCTGCTGATCGGGCTGAATTTCCTCGGACGGCCAGTAGAAATCACCGCAGGAGAGCGGTTCCTTAATGTCGCTGTCAAAGTGCTTGCCCACGCCCATGAACCAGTGGTGCTCGGCGCGGTGGCTGGAGGTGGCGAACACCATTCCCTTTTTCTCAACCGCTGACTTCAGCTCGCCGATAATATCCCGCCGGGGTCCCATCTCCACGGCATTGTAGTGAGAAAGAAAGCTCTCGTACATCTGGAAGCCGTCGTGGTGCTCGGCAACCGGGACAACATATCTGGCACCGGCTTTTGCAAACAGCTCTGCCCAGGCGTCCGGATCGAATTGATCCGCCGTGAACATAGGAATGAAATCCTTGTAGCCAAAATCCTTTTGCGGGCCGTAGGTCTTAATGTGGTGCTCGAATTCCGGACTTCCCTGCACATACATATTGCGGGAATACCATTCGTTATTGAAGGCCGGAACACTGAACAGACCCCAGTGAATGAAAATTCCGAATTTCGCTTTCTCAAACCAGGAGGGCATTTCGAAAGCGGAAAGAGAATCCCAGTTGTCTATGTAGGGCCCTTCCTCTATGACCCGGCGAATGTGCTGATAATATGTGTCCTTGTCCTTAAATCTGAATTCCATCTGAATTTCCCCTCGCTTGTAACGGCACCTTAGGCCGATAAATATACCACTTCAGTATACCGTATGAGCCGGCCGGCCGGTAACTTTTTTGCATATCTGAATGTTGTTGTCTCGCTTGACAAAGTGAGACTGCATTGACTATTTGTTCTATATGTGATATAACAAACAAAGAACGATGAGATACACAGAAAGGAGGAAGCTCCTCAATGAAAAGAGATTATTACGAGGTTCTGGGACTTACCAGAGCTGCTGACAATAAACAGATAAAGAGTGCATATCGAAAGCTGGCCAAAAAGTATCATCCGGACACCAATCCGGGCGATGCAGAGGCTAAGAGAAAATTTGAGGAAATTGGAGAGGCCTATCAGGTTCTGTCCGATCCGGAAAAGCGAAAGCTCTACGATCGGTTCGGAATGGCGGCGTTTGACCAGAGTCAGGGCGCGTCCGGAGGACATAGAGAACAAGGTACTTACAGTGGTTACGGCGGACATTTTTACCGCTCACCGGATGGGAAAACCACCTATTATTCCTCCGGCAACATGGGCGATATGGGTGACATGAGTGACCTGTTCGAAAGCCTCTTCGGAGGAGCAGGAAAAGGCTTTTCCGGAAGAACGGCCGGATTTGGGAGCGGCTTCGGCAGCGGAGGCTTCGGCGGGAGCAGCTTTCACGGCGGGTTTACAGGGAGCTCAGGGGCACAGGGGGGAGACCCTGAATTTCGATACGG
>CAVFRZ010000029.1:0-15400 GCA_963624875.1 Anaerovibrio sp. | reverse complement strand
ACATTCTTGTTCCCAATGTCCGCAGGGCATTGGACGGTGATATGCGGGATATCCCTGCCTACGTGCTGGGGGAGAACGTGCAGGAGCTGCATCTGTTCATTGCTCCTATGACAGACGATGAGAAAAAGATCGTCAAGGCAGGATGTCTGATCAACTATAATCGCAGCCGGTGAAGGAAGTGAAAATGGGCTGCGCAGCGAGGGTGGAATGGAAGAACAGAGTATGCGGATCGGCACACCCTTTTCAGGAGCAGAAAGAAGGCACCTGGAGGATTTCCTGCGGCAGCAGGGCCTGGACTACGATGAGAGTATTACCTACACCGTACTGCTGGAGAAGGATTCGGATATTGCGGCCTGCGGATCGTGCCACAACAATGTAATCAAATGCGTCGCCGTTGATCCGGCACACCGCGGGCAAAACCTTCTGGGAACTGTTATGACACAGCTGGTGGCTCATTTGTTTGAGGAAGGAATTTCTCATTACTTTCTCTTTACCAAGCCGGAGAACCGGGAGCTGTTCGAGGGCATGGGACTGCATGCAGTGGAAGCCACGGACCGGGTGATGCTGATGGAAAACCGGCCCGGCGGACTGGAAAGGTATATCGCAGGACTGAAGGAAGAGACCCCCCGAGCGGCCGGGCGGATCGGCGCTGTAGTTGCCAACTGTAATCCCTTTACCAAAGGCCACCGGTGGCTGATAGAACAGGCGGCTGCGCAGTGCGGACTTTTGCATGTATTCGTACTGGCGCAGGAGCATGGAATGTTTACTGCCGCGCAGCGGATGGAGATGGTCCTTCGGGGAACAGCAGATATTCCGAATGTGCTGGTGCACAGCACATCGGACTATCTGATTTCTCCGGCGGTGTTTCCGACATATTTTATCAAGGATAAGGTGAGCGCCTTCGGCATCAACTGCGAGTTGGATATTCGGATTTTCGGCATGCGCATTGCACCGGCGCTGGGGATGACGCACCGCTTCGTGGGGACGGAGCCGGACTGCAGTGTTACAGCGCAGTATAACGACTGCCTGAAGCGGGAGCTGCCGGGCTTCGGCATTGCCGTAACGGAGCTGCCGCGGATGGAAATAGAAGGAGAAGCTGTGAGTGCGAGCAAGGTGCGCCGTGCACTGGAAAGCGGCGAGTGGAGCACTGTACAGAGGCTTACTCCGGAAACAACATGGCGGTATCTGCGGGAGGAATGGGAATGATTGCAGAATTGGCACAGGAAGCGCTTCTGGAGGAGGTCTACACGACGCCTAAGCCGGGACTGGTGGACTGCCGGGATACCGGTGCGCATAAGGATATGACCTGCTCTTCCTTTGAAAAAAGTGCCGCTGCCATTGCACCATATATTGCGGCCATGTACGAGCTGGGAAAGAGCTGGACGGCCGCGCCTTGGGAGCTGTTTGGCATGCTGCGGCCGATGGGTCTTGAGGCGGAAGGCGCAATGCTGGATGCAACGGACGGTGTGAATACGCACAAGGGAGCTATTTTCACATTTGCAGTTCTGGCCGCTGCGGCAGGACAGTGTGCGGCACAGGGAACAGTTTCTGCACAGGATATCGGTGCATATGCTGCGAGGATGACTTGCAATCCGATCGAGCAGGAATTTACAGCCATGCGCAGCCGCTCGCCGCGTACGCACGGAGAAACGCTGTACCGGCGCTATGGAATTAAGGGCGTTCGCGGACAGGCGCAGCAGGGCTTCCCTGTGATAACAAATCGCCTTTATCCGCGGCTGCAGAGCCTGCGCAGCCAGGGATATGATTCGCAGAGCGTGAATGTGCAGCTGCTGCTGGAGAGCATGGCAGTGCTGGAGGACACCTGCATTTTAAGCCGTGGATCGATTGGAGATTTGTATTGGATACAGAAGAGGGCTGCTGCGCTTCTGGCAGGGGGCGACGTATTTGTTTTGCACGAGGAACAAAAGCTCCTGGATTTTAACGGGGCCTGCGTGCAGCGCAATTTAAGCCCCGGAGGTTCGGCTGATTTCCTGGCGGCAGCACTTTTTCTGGAAAAGATTATAAGGAGGGTTCCTTATGAACGGAGCGGAGGTTACGCTGGCTGATATGCTGCGCTGCCGCGAAAAGCGCGCTGCCATGCAGAGGGCCGCATTGGAGAGATATCACAGCACCTTGATTTCGTTCTGCATGAATATCCCGGGGCCGGTTAAAACGAATGACGAGATATACCGGCTGTACACAGACGGTGTCCTGCAGATTAACAGCACCCTGCAGCGGGAGAAAATCAGGGTTTTTGCCCGGCAGGGTACGCTTGCACCTACAGGAGATGAAATGCTGCTCTGCGTGGACGCAGATGCAGGCCGTTGCAAAAGCCTCATGCAGCACATCGAGGACACGCATCCTCTGGGGAGGCTTTTTGATATTGATGTGATCGACCAAACCGGTCAAAAGATAAGCCGCTCCCAGTATCGAACCTGTCTTCTCTGCGGAGAGCAGGCCCAGATCTGCGCCCGCATGCGGCGTCACAGCGTGCCCCAAATGCAGGAGAGGATCAATCAGATGCTGCAGGAGTGGATATCATCTGTAAAAGAGACTGAAATTGCTTTTCACAAATCGCTCACAGAATCCCCATAGTTCAAACACAGTTTGTTCACAGGTGACCATTATGATGAGAACCATCAGATGAAGCAAAGAACATCTGATGACACACAACGCTTTTTCTTTTTCATAACCGGGCTGCAGCCTTGTTGCAGCCCCTCCCCCAACAAAATGTGCCGCTGCGAAGTTATCACTCCCTCCCTCATACATATTCGGGCGGCCTTCCGATACCGGCATCTGTTCTGCATTGCGCAGAATGGATGCTTTTTGTATTCGTTCAGCACCTGCCATATTTCAACGTGAATTGACTGCTTGCAGGCTCGCCACTCACGCAGCAATGTTGTACACTGAAAGGAACGGATTATGATTATACATAATGGATATCCGTCGACGGCAGGAGGAAACAGTGAGTAACTACATAAAGAACGTTTTGGAGCTTTTGGAGCAGACGGCGGAAAGATTTCCGAACCGCCCGGCCTTTGGAGATCCGCAGAAGGACATTACCTTTGCGGAACTTGTGCAGAAGGCAAGGGCTGTAGGAGAGCTTCTCACAGAATATATGACGATGGAGAGTCCGGCGGCCTTTTATCTGGAGAAATCCGTGGATGCCGTTATTGCTATGTTCGGTGTTGTCTATGCCGGCGGCTTCTACAGCTTTATTGACGTTCGACAGCCGGCAGCCAGAGCACAGAAGGTGGCAGATGTTCTGGAGCCGGCGGTTTTCATTACCGATGCGGCCAATAAGGGGCGGGCAGAGGAGATCGCTTGCGGCGGAAAGCGGATTCTGCTGGAGGAGCTGTTAGAGCAGGCGGAGAAGATCCGGAGCCGGAGAGATGCAGAAGATGGGACGGCAAAGGTGCCTTGTGATACGGATTTTTCGGCGGCTGAGAACTCGGCCGGTACGAAGCATGTTGCTGCAAAGAGACCTCAGACGGGGCTTTCAAGGAATCTCGCCCGGATCCGGGAGCAGATGACGGATAAGGCACCCTTGTATGTGAATTTCACCAGCGGCTCCACCGGTATTCCCAAGGGCGTTGCGGTCTGCCACCGCAGCGTAATCGAATTCATTGCACATTTTGTTCCGCTCTTTGGTATCACGGAGCAGGATGTCATGGGCAACCAGGCGCCGTTTGATTTTGATGTGTCGGTGAAGGACATCTACAGCGGTCTTACCGCCGGAGCGAAGGTCCAGATTATTCCGCGGGAGTATTTCAGCAATCCGACGCAGCTGATGGATTATCTGTGTGAGAAGAAGACAACGGTTCTGATCTGGGCGGTCAGCGCGATGTGCTTTGTTTCCATCATGAATGCATTGGATTACAAGACACCGGAGACGATCCGTGCGGTCGGCTTTTCCGGCGAGGTGATGCCGATTAAGCAGCTGAATATATGGCGCAGATATCTGCCGGATGCCATGTATGTGAATCTGTACGGACCGACGGAGATTACCTGTAACTGCACCTATTATGTATTGGATCCTCATAAGGAATATGCGCTGGATGAGGTGATTCCTGCCGGAAAGGCCTTTGAAAATGAGAAGGTCTTTTTATTGGACGAGGAGGATCACCTGGTGCCGCAGACGGATACGACGGGCGAGGGTGAAATCTGCGTAGGAGGAACCTGCGTTGCGCTGGGCTACTATAAGGATGCGGAGCGGACGGCGGCTGCGTTTGTGCAGAATCCGCTGAATACGTTCTATCCGGAGAGAATCTACCGGACCGGCGATATCGGACGATACGATGAGAATGGGGATCTGATCTATGTATCCCGGAAGGATTTCCAGATCAAGCATTTAGGACACCGCATTGAGCTGGGCGAGGTGGAGGCCGATGCCATGGCAAGGGACGGTGTGAGCCGTGCCTGCTGCATCTACGATTCGGCGAAAAAGCGTCTGATCCTCTTTTACACGGGAGAACGGGACAGGAAGGACCTGGAACGGGAGCTCAAAGAGGTGCTGCCGCCATTCATGGTGCCCAACAAAACGCTGCAGCTGGAGGAGATGCCGCTGAACAAAAACGGCAAGATCGACCGGCATGCATTGGAGGGTATCTACCGTGAAACGAGCGCCGGAAAGGCAAGAAATTAAACGGTTGACGAGCGGATCGATGTAAAAGAGAACGGATACAAGGGATCAAACATTCGTCGCGGATAACTGCCGCGGCGCGGAGAGATAAGAATGACAGATGAAATACTGACCGGCATTGCGCAGCAATACGGGACACCAACCTTTGTTTTTGATACAGGGGCATTGAAAAAGCGTCTTGCGGCCATCCGGGATATATTCGGACCGCAGGTGAAGCTGTGCTACTCGATTAAAGCCAACCCGTTCCTGATTCCGGCGGCACTGGGGGAAGCAGAGTGCCTTGAGGTCTGCAGCCCCGGAGAGCTCGCCATCTGCGAGAGGCTCGGCGTCGATATGGATAGAGTCGTGTACTCCGGCGTCAACAAGGAACCGTGGGATGTGGAACGCGCGGTGATGGAAGATAAGGTGGGAATCTGCACGGCAGAGTCGCTTCGCCACATGCAGCTTCTGGAAAAGGCAGGAGAAAAGGCCGGGCGCAAGGTGCCGGTGCTCCTGCGTCTGAACAGCGGAGCACAGTTCGGAATGTCGAAAGAGGACCTTCTGCAGGTGATCCGTGGGAGAGAACGCTATCCTCACCTGTCGTTGGAAGGAATTCATTATTTTGCAGGGACGCAGCGCAAGAACAAGGAGCTTCGCAAGCAGAAGGAGGAGCTCCGGATGTTGCGCACACTTTTTGCAGAGGTTAAAGAGAATGAGGGCTTTACCCTGCGGCGACTGGAGTATGGTCCGGGACTCCCGGTTCCGTTGTTCGCAGACGGGGATTATTCCGATACGCTGGCACCGGCAAGAGAACTGGCCGAAGCGCTGCAGGAGGCGGCCGGATGGGCAGAGCTTACTGTGGAAGCGGGACGGTTTTATGCGGCAGAGTGCGGCTTCTATCTGACCAAAATTGTGGACAGCAAACGCGTGGAGGACAAACGGTACTGCATCGCAGACGGCGGCATCAACCATGTGAACTATCTGGGACAGATCATGGGCATGAAGGAGCCGGTGATCCGGCATTTCCGAGGAAACGGTGATCCGGATGCACAGCCGGAGACGGTGAATTACCGCAGGATCAGTGATACGGAAGAATCGGGAGAGGAACCGGAGGACTGGACCATCTGCGGGAGCCTCTGCACGACCAATGACGATCTGGTGCGGACCCGGCGGATGGCAGAGCCAAGGCTTGGGGACATCCTGGTATTTGAAAATCTGGGGGCGTATTCCGTAACGGAGGGCATATACCTGTTCCTTAGTAGAAAAATGCCCCAGATTGTGTTATATAATGATATTTCGGATATTTGTCTGGTTAGAGATTTTGTCGACACGGATCCGATCAACACACCGAGAATCTGATGTCGCCTAGGAGGAAGAAATGGAAGAACTGATTGCACTGCTGAAGGATGTAAATGATGACGTGGATTTTGAGAACTGCACGACACTGATTGATGACGGAATTCTGGATTCCTTCGACATTCTGCAGATCATCAGCGCACTGAATGATGAATATGACATTTCGATTCCGGCGGGTGAGATTGTACCGAAGAACTTCAACAGCGCAAAGGCACTGTATGAAATGGTACAGAGACTGCAGGAAGCATAAGACGGTGCCGGGCGCGAAGCGCCTTTGAGAATGAACTGATATCGAAGTGCTGTGTATAGGGCCTGCATGTCCAGGCCGGGGAGTCATTTTTTATGAAGGAACTGTCAAAAACTTACGATCCGAAGGCCATTGAGGATCGGATTTACGAGAACTGGGAAGAGAAAAAGTATTTTCACGCGGAGGTAGATCATTCGAAGCTTCCGTTTACCATTGTGATTCCGCCGCCGAACATCACGGGGCAGCTGCACATGGGACATGCATTGGATCAGACCATGCAGGATATCATCATCCGCTTCAAGAGAATGCAGGGCTACAATGCACTGTGGCAGCCGGGAACGGACCATGCCTCCATTGCAACGGAGGTGAAGGTTATCAACGAGCTCAAGAAAAAGGGCATCACGAAGGCAGATCTTGGCCGCGAGGGTTTTCTTGAGAAGTGCTGGGAGTGGCGCGAGGAGTATGGCCGCCGCATTGTGACGCAGCTTAAAAAGCTGGGCTCCTCTTGCGACTGGGACCGCGAGCGCTTCACCATGGACGAGGGCTGCAACCGTGCGGTGACAGAGACCTTTGTTAAAATGCATAAAAAGGGCTGGATCTATAAGGGCAACCGTATCATCAACTGGTGCCCGGTATGCCAGACCTCTATTTCGGATGCAGAGGTGGAATATAAAGAGCAGCACAGCCACTTCTGGCACATCAAGTATCCGCTGATCGAGGAGGACGGTACGGTCAGCAAGACACAGTTCCTGGAGTTTGCTACGACGCGTCCGGAGACGATGCTGGGGGATACTGCGGTTGCGGTGAATCCGGAGGACGAGCGTTACAAGGATCTGATCGGCAGGAGCGTGATGCTTCCGATTGTGAACCGTCCGATCCCGATTGTGGGAGATGAGCACGCAGATCCGGAGGCCGGCACCGGTGTTGTAAAGATTACGCCTGCCCACGACCCGAATGACTTTGAGGTCGGCAAGCGCCATGACCTTCCGGTGATCAACATCCTGAATGATGATGCCACCATCAACGAGAACGGCGGCAAGTATCAGGGAATGGACCGATATGCGGCCCGGGATGCCATCGTTAAGGAACTGGATGACATGGGACTTCTCGTGGAGATCGAGGATCTGACCCACAACGTGGGAACCCATGACCGGTGCGGCACGACGGTAGAGCCGATGGTGAAGGAGCAGTGGTTCGTGAAGATGGACCAGCTGATTAAGCCCGCGGTGAAGGCAGTTGAGGACGGTGAGATCCAGCTCATTCCCAAGAGCATGGAGAAGACCTACTACAACTGGACGAACAACATTAAGGACTGGTGCATTTCCCGTCAGCTCTGGTGGGGGCATCGGATTCCTGCGTGGTACTGCGATGACTGCGGCGAGACGATTGTTGACTCTGCAGCGCCGAAGAAGTGCCCGAAGTGCGGCTCCGAGAAGCTCCATCAGGATCCGGACACGCTGGATACATGGTTTTCCTCTGCTCTGTGGCCCTTTGAGACCCTTGGCTGGCCGGAGGAAACCGAGGACCTTAAGTATTTCTACCCGACAGATGTGCTGGTAACCGGATATGACATTATCTTCTTCTGGGTTATCCGCATGATCTTCTCCGGATATGAGCAGATGGGAGAGCGTCCGTTTAAGACGGTGCTGTTCCACGGCCTGGTGAGGGATTCTCAGGGACGGAAGATGTCCAAGTCCCTCGGAAACGGCATCGATCCCCTGGAGATCATTGACAAGTACGGCGCAGATGCGCTTCGCCTGACGCTGATCACCGGCAATGCACCCGGCAATGACATGCGCTTCTATATTGAACGCGTGGAGAACAGCCGGAACTTTGCCAATAAGATCTGGAATGCCACCCGCTTCATCATGATGAATGTAGAAGAGGGACAGGAGGCGGATGCCGGCGTGGTGCCGGAGCACCTTCAGCCGGAGGATCAGTGGATCCTTTCCCGCTTTAACAGCATTGTCCGTGATGTGACAGAGAACATGGAGAAGTTCGAGCTGGGCATTGCCGTGCAGAAGGTCTATGACTTTATCTGGGGCGAATTCTGTGACTGGTACATCGAAATGGTGAAGCCCCGTCTGTATCGCACCGACGATGTGACCGGAAAGGGCGCAGCACTCTGGACGCTGCAGACGGTTCTGATCGGAAGCTTAAAGCTCCTGCACCCGTTCATGCCGTTCATTACAGAAGAGATTTTCACAACGGTACAGACGAAGGAGGCGTCCATTATGATCTCCTCCTGGCCGAAGTGGAGAGAGGATTTCTCTTTTCCGGAGCAGGAGAAGGATATCGAAATGATAAAGGACGCCGTATCCGGCATCCGCAAGATGCGCAGCGACCGGAATGTGGCGCCTTCCCGCAAGTCAAAGGTATACGTTGTCTCCGACAGTGATAAGACACTGGAGGTGTTCCGTAAGGATCAGCTGTTCTTTGAGACACTGGCGTATGCGAACGAGGTGGTTCTGCAGAAGGATCAGAGTGATATTCCGGAAGGTGCGGTATCGGTCATTGAGCCCTTTGCGACCTTCTTTATCCCGATGCAGGATCTGATGGACATTTCCGCTGAGATCGAGCGTCTGACCAGGGAGCTGGCACGCTTGTCCGGTGAGCTGACCCGTTCGGAGAAGATGCTCTCCAATGAGCGGTTCCTTGCTAAGGCACCGCAGGCAAAGATCGATGAGGAGAAGGAAAAACAGGAGAATTACCGCCTCCAGTATGCGTCGGTGGACGCGATGCTGCAGCAGCTGAAGGCACTTTAACACGTGTCGTTATAAGGAAGCTCTGCGCCGTTTAGCCGGTTGATTTTCAAACGATGCACTGGATGCCACAGCAGGTAGATACAGATGATTAATTTTGATGAAGAGATCAAGAAATTCCATCCGAGTCTGGAAATCAATGATGTCGAGAATGCCATTTACAACCAGGACATGAAGGACATGGTTGATGTGATGCTCAAGATGACGAAGGACGGGGTGTACGGGGCGGAGAGCTCTCCGGCTCATGCAATGAGGATGATGTAGGCATGTATTGCTACAAATGCGGCTGCGAGCTCAACAAGACGGATCATTGTCCGAATTGCGGAGCGGATGTAGCGACCTATAAGAAAATCATATATACGTCCAATGAGCTGTACAATGACGGATTGCAGAAGGCGTCGGTGCGGGATCTGTCCGGCGCCATCTTATCCCTCAAGAACAGTCTGTGGTTCAATAAGGACAATCTGGATGCCCGAAATCTTCTGGGGCTGGTCTATTATGAGATCGGCGAGACGGTGGCGGCTCTTTCGGAGTGGGTGATTTCCAAGAACATCAACGACGAGCGGCTGCACCGCAAGAACAATCTGGGCGCGGATTATCTGGCACAGGTTCAGGCCAGCAAGCAGACCATGGACAATCTGGATGCGTCCATTGCGCGGTACAACCATGCATTGGAGTGCTGCTATTCCGGCAATCTGGATGTGGCGGTCCTGCAGCTCAAGAAAGTGCTGTCGGTCAATCCCAGGTACCTTCGTGCGCGGCAGCTTCTGGCGCTTTTGTTCATTGAAAGCGGCCAGCATAAGAAAGCGGCAAGAGAGCTCCAGCGTTGCCTGGCACTGGACGGGAGCAATACAACAACGCTGCGCTATCTGCAGGAGGTGAATGCCAAGCTTGCGCCGGAGGGCTCGGGAAATGGTCATTCATCCTCTGCCCGGGCGAACGTCCGTACCGTAAAGACGGCAAGTCTGGGAGATATGGCGCAGACTGCCGGTAAGAAAACGGGCACCAGGAACAAAAAGCCCAAAATCGGCAGTGTCATCTCCTATACAGCAGGGAATGAGACCATTATCCAACCGGTCAATGCAAGAAACCCGGGAGTAGACGGCTTTGGACTCCCCTCCTGGATTTACGGCGGTGTGATCGGGCTGCTGGTGGGCGCTGCGCTCGTGGCATTTCTTATTATGCCGGCCAGGGTGCAGTCCATTCGTTCGGATACGCAGAATCAGATTCGTGAGGTGTCGTCGGAGTCGGATCAGAAGGACGCACAGCTGACGGATCTGCAAAGCCAGCTGGATACCGTGACGGCGGATCTGCAGGCACTGCAGGAGCAGCAGGCCAAGACGGAAGCCGGAGAGGACAGTACGTCCAAGAGCAATGCGCTGATGAAGAGTGCGGCACTGTATATCGAGGATTCGGTACAGGTGCAGGATGCGGCGGATGCGCTGGCCCAGATCGACCCGGAGACGGCCTCAGAGGATATGTCGGATGAGTTTGTGAAGCTCTACAACGACTTGTATCCGCTTCTTCGTGCGCAGATTCTGCAGTCCTATGCGGATTCCGGAATCAAGGCCTATGAGGCAGACACGCCGGATTATGAGACGGCGGCTGCGGATCTGGAAAAGGCGAATAAGTTCGAGAATGCGGACAACCTGGGACAGACCTGGGCGCAGAGGCAGTATTATCTGGCAGATTCCTATTATCAGCTTTACCTTGCGGCAGAGGACAAGACCGCAGCGGCAGAGAATATTACGAAGGCCAGGGAAGTCATTGCCGATCTGGCGGAGAAGTATCCGGATTCGGAGTATACGCAGAAAGCGAATACGCTTCTGACACAGCTTCCGCAGGTGCAGGAGGATACGCAGACATCCGGCAGCACGGAATCGGCGGATATTACAGCTGACGCGGCAACAGGAACCGGTCAGACATCCGGGACGGCGCAGCAGACAGGAACCAGTCAGACGACGGGGGCGGCAGCAGATGGAACCGGCACTGCCGGATAACAGCAACAGCTGAAAAAACCATGGAACGGCAGCAGGGCGCATCTATATCGGTGCGCCCTTTACTGTAGCATTCCGGAACAGGAGAAAAGAGCTGCAGATGAAACAGCGTGAAATGGAATTTAAAATGGAACGGCCGGGACTTTTGAAGGAAGGCGATGCGGTGACGGTTTCGGAGGGACTTCTCCCCAGCAACTATTACTATACCATCAACCCTTCTCTTGCCATGAGCGGCAATATTCCCTTTACGCAGCGGCTGCATGCCTCAAAGGGAGTTGTACGGTCGGTTATCGAAAACGAACGCGGCTTCTACGTGACGGTCCTGTTTGAGGAAGAGGAGTAGGCTGCGCGCGCAAGCTCGCACATCCACGCAGCCGCTGTCAGTAACAGATACAGGAGATGATTGTGAAGATGCTACAGGCAGAAGAAAGGATGAAACCGGCTTCCGGCTCGGAAGGCACCGCGCAGACAGCGGGCAAAATGCCGCTGCGCAATGCCGTTTATTGCTTTCTCGGATCTTTGATCTGGGGAACGGCGTTTGTGGCACAGCAGGTTGGCGGGGATGAGATCCCTGCGCTGGCCTTTGTAGGACAGCGCTTTCTAATGGGATGCATCGTACTGTTGCCTCTCGTGGCAATGCGCCGAAGAGCCAGGAAAAGACGCAGGGATCAAGGGGATCTGCATGCAGAGGAACCGGACCACAGACAGGCAGTGATTGGCGGTATTGTGTGCGGTACAGCTTTAATGGTGGCATCAGTCCTGCAACAGGCGGCTATTGCCCATGTGGCCGTCGGAAAGGCAGGCTTTTTAACGGCGTTGTACATCATAATGGTGCCGATGCTGTCACTGATCTTCACCAGGCGCTCGAGTACAAAAGTGTGGATTGCAGCGGTGATTGCGGCAGCGGGACTTTACTGCCTCTGCAGCAAGGCAGGAGAGAGCTTTGGCATTGGTCCGTGGGAGCTGATGCTCCTGGGGTGTGCGCTTGCCTTTTCGATTCAGATTATGAGCGTGGATTACTTTGCTGTTCGGACGGATGGTGTAGAATTGGCCTGTATACAGTTTCTGGTGACAGGGCTTTTGGGAACGGCGGCAGCCGCTTTGCACGGTGAGCTGCCGATGCAGAGTGTTTCTGCGGAGGCACTGCTGTCACTGTGCTATGCGGGAATTTTCTCCAGCGGCATCGCATATACGCTGCAGGTTGTAGGCCAGAAGGGTGCGGATCCGGCGATTGCGTCGCTGATCATGTCTCTGGAATCGGTGATCAGTGCAGTTTCCGGGTTCTTTCTGCTGCATCAGACGCTTTCAATCCGGGAGCTTGTGGGATGTGTACTGATGTCCGGAGCCATCGTTTTGGTACAGCTTCCGCTGAAGAGAAGGCAAGAGCGTCCAACAGTGAACGGCGAAGCACACGGAGAAACGGGAGAGGAATGAGGCACGCGAATCGGAAAATGGATGAAAACAGAGGATGGCGCCGGGCGGCTGTTTTTAACCTGGTGACAGCCCTTTGCGCTGTGCTCCTGCAGGGATGCAGCGCAGCACCCGGTGTGACGCAGACAAAGCAGACCGGCAGCAGTGAATCGCTCCTTTTAGCGGGGAGCTATCAGGAGGCAGCGGATCTCCTGAAGGCAAGGATAGACGACGGAGAGGATACGGAAGAGAATTATCGCCAGCTGGGAATTGCCTACATGGGCCTTGGCAGCTATGAAAAGGCTGCGCAGGCGCTGGAAAGTGCGATTCAGGAGTCCGGCATTGTTCCGACCGAAACAGAATACGACATCAATTATTACCTTGGCTCCTGTTATGATAAGCTTGGCAACTATGAAGAGGCGCTGAAGATTTATGATGCCATTGTCACAATGAAACCGCGGGATGCGGACGCACTCCAGATGCGCGGCGGCGTTTTGATGCAGATGGGCGATACAGAGGGAATGCAGAGAGATTTTTCAAAGGCACTTTCTCTGGAGCCCTCCAATTATGACCGGCTTCTTACGATCTATCTTGCCATGTCAGAGAACGGGTATGAGGAGGAAGGCAGGCAGTATCTGCAGGATGCACTAAGTACTGGGGCCGAGAGTATGTCCCAGTATGACAGGGGGCGCATCGCCTACTATGCCGGGGATTATGAGACTGCCCGCACCAATCTGGAGCAGCTGCCGACCAACTCAGATGAGAAAACGGTGCTGATGCTGGGACGTACCTATGAGGCGCTGGGAGATTATAATTACGCGACCAATGTCTACAAGACGTGGATTGCTTCGAATACAAGCTCGGCGGAGATATACAACCAGCTGGGGCTGTGCTGCATGAAAACCGGAGATTACAGCTCAGCACTGGAGGCGTTTCAAAGCGGTAAGGGATTGGGAACCAGTGAGGCGCTGCAGAGCCTTTCCTTTAATGAAATCGTAGCCTATGAACGGCTCGGCGAATTTGACGAGGCAAGAACGCTTATGGAGTCCTACCGCAGTGCTTATCCGGGCGATGAGAACGCTGCCAGGGAGGAAATTTTCTTAAAGACAAGGTAGGTGAGGTGCTTGCCTTGCATAGAAAAAGCGGCATGAAGTATAGTATAGTGATAACGATTCAGGGCCGGCACTGTTTAACGACGCTTTTGCGATGAAGCTCTGAGTAGCTATGTGATTGGCCGCAGGGGAACTGCGACATAGAAAGGACAGCAATGATCAGTCAATTGATTCAGAAGATTCAGGAAAAAAACGCACCGGTGGTAGTGGGATTGGATCCACAGATGAACTTTCTGCCTGAAATTTTGCTTCGGGATGCGGAACGTCATGTAGATGATACTGTCTATGATGAGGATCTTGGCATTGCGGCAGAGGCAATCTGGCACTTCAATAAGGAAATCATCGATGCCGTGGCAGATCTTGTTCCTGCTGTTAAGCCGCAGATCGCCATGTACGAGCAGTTCGGTATTCCGGGACTTATGACCTACTGGAGAACCGTTCGGTACTGCCAGGAGAAGGGACTTATTGTAATCGGAGATGTGAAGCGCGGCGACATCGGCTCGACATCCGAAGCCTATGCCCGGGCACACCTTGGCCGGGTCGAGATCGGCCGGCACCGCGTAAAGGTGTTCGGAGAGGATTTTGCAACCGTGAATCCGTATCTTGGAACCGACGGCATCAAGCCCTTTATCGATGTATGCAATCAGGAGAACAAGGGAATCTTTGTCCTTGTTAAGACGTCCAATCCCTCCAGCGGAGAGTTTCAGGACATTAAGACGCAGGACGGACGCCCGATGTATGAGGTGGTCGGCGAGAAGGTTCGTGAGTGGGGCGAGACGTCCATGGATGGACAGTACAGCAACGTGGGTGCCGTGGTAGGGGCCACCTATCCGGAACAGGCCAGGATCCTCCGTGAACTGATGCCGCATACATTTATTCTGGCACCGGGGTATGGCGCCCAGGGCGCAACGGCGAAGGACCTGTCAGGATTTTTTGATAAGGACGGCGTGGGTGCCATCGTTAACTCCTCCCGCGGCATCATTGCAGCTTATAAAAAGGATAAATACGCTAAATACGGCGAAGAGCGGTTTGCGGATGCTGCACGGGCAGCGACCGTTGATATGATCGAGGATCTTCGCTCGGTGTTGGCATAATTTGCCGGAAAGGAATCAATTCATGGAGCAGTACAAGCAGGAATTCATTGATTTTATGCTGGAATCCAAGGTCCTGAAGTTCGGCGATTTTACGCTTAAGAGCGGACGCAAATCTCCGTTTTTCATGAATGCAGGAGCCTATCAGAACGGAACACAGCTTTCTAGGCTCGGTGAGTATTATGCACGTGCTATTCACGACACCTACGGGCTTGACTTTGATGTTCTTTTCGGACCTGCCTATAAGGGGATTCCGCTGGCCGTTGCGACGGTCATGGCGATCAGCCGTCTCTACGGAAAGGACATTCGCTATTGTGCAAACCGCAAGGAGGTAAAGGATCACGGAGATACCGGCATCCTTCTGGGCAGCAAGCTTGCGGACGGGGATCGGGTTGTTATCATTGAGGATGTGACGACATCCGGTGCATCCATGGCAGAGACCGTACCGATCCTGCGCGCGCAGGCAAAGGTAGAGATTCTGGGCCTTATGGTTTCCTTAAACCGCATGGAGGTTGGTCAGGAAGGAAAGGTATCGGCACTGGAGGAGATCCGGGCCAGATACGGCTTCCCGGCCGGTGCCATCGTTACCATGGAGGATGTCATCTCTTATCTCGGAGAACCGAGAGAGGGACAGACACAGGCCTTCCTTACGGATGAGCTGAAGACGGCACTTACCGATTACTATGCAAAGTATGGAGTACACTAAGTGAGACGACTGCACGGACATCTTTTCAACAGCCGTGAGCAATCCACCAATGCGCTGCTGTCGGTGCTGCTGGGCAGTATTTCACTGCTGTCCTGCGG
>CAVFRZ010000028.1:0-15804 GCA_963624875.1 Anaerovibrio sp. | reverse complement strand
GTTCGGAATTGCAATGGTATCGCCGTCTGCGATGTCATCAAGGCTGGACTTGGTTCCGCCGTAGATTCCGAAAGGCTCATAGTGGATTCTGCCGTTCTCAGCGATGGCAAGATGTGTGCCGTTCTCCTCGTTGAAGGAGTTCAGGTAATTCACATGCTGGAAGTAGTTGGCATCAAAGTCGCCGGACTCTACTACGTTGTTGGGCTGTACGTAATCCTCGAATACGGTAACCTCCAGCTCGTATCCCTCTTCTTTCAGAAGATCCTTTACTGCATCAAGGATCTCAGAGTGAGGTGTCTGGGAAGCGGCAACCTTGATTACATTGTCGCCGTCTGCAGCAGCCTCTGTGGATGCTTCCTCAGCTGCCTCTGTGGCCGCCTCTGTAGATGCCTCAGCAGCTTCTGTGGACGTTGCTACTGCGGAATCGGAGGAAGAGCTGCCGCAGCCGGCCAGAAGACCTGCTGCCAGTGTGGATGCTGCGAGTACTGCTAAAAACTTGTTTTTCATAATTCTCCTCTTTCTGCGCTTACTGCGCCTGCGGGGAAGTACCCCATAAATGTTTGCGTACCGGTCCGTCGATACACCTTATGTATGAACCTCCGGTACAACTCCTCTATCACAACGACCCTGGCAGATTCTGTCAGAAGGCCGAAGCAATCATACGTGATGGTGTAGAAAACACCCTACCAAACCGTTTGGACTTCTACGTCCTCCTATCATCAGATATGTCTCTTATCCAGACGAACCGCCAGAACGGAGCCGATCAGCTGGAAGACCTGTACCAACAGAATCAGCAGTATAACTGTCACATATAAGATGTTGGGCTGGAAGCGGTAGTAACCGTACCGAATGGCGATGTCACCCAGTCCGCCGCCGCCGATGGTTCCTGCCATTGCGGAATACCCGAGGATCGTTCCGATGGTGATGGTCGCACCGGAAATCAGCGATACCCTCGCCTCTCCCAGGAGGACCCGCAGTACAATCTGGAAATTATTGGCTCCCATGGACTGTGCCGCCTCGATCACGCCGTGGTCAACCTCCTTCAAAGAGGATTCCACCATCCGGGCGATCAGCGGTGCCGCCGAAATAACCAGCGGAACAATCGTTGCTGTAGATCCATAGGTCTTTCCTACAATTACCTTCGTCAGCGGCAGCACAATGATCAGAAGGATCAGAAACGGCACCGACCGCATCACATTCGTAATAATGTCCAGAACCCGGTAGATTCCCGCATTAGGATGAAGTCCGTCCTTATCCGTTACCGTAAGGACAATTCCCCAGGGAAGTCCGATCACATACCCCAGAAGGCAGGAGACCAACGTCATATACAGCGTATCCCGAACGCCCTCGGCGATCATCTGAATTTCCTGTGCACTCATGCCTTTTCACCTCCCGGAAGAGTTCCTTCGCCCGTCAGCTCCTCCACTGCAAGCCCGCGCTGCTCCAGATAGGCAATCTGCCGATCAGCCGCAGCTGGATCATTATCCAGTCCCAGAACCATCTCTCCTCTGGCAACACCGCCGATATCCTTGGTATCTGCCCGCAGGATGTTCACCGGATGTCCGGTCTCCAGAATCATGTTGGCAATTACCGGTTCATAGGAGGAGTTCGTACTGAACACAATACGGACACGGCGCGTCTCATGCAGCTCACTTTGGAGCTTCGCATGCTGCAGCGACTTCTGCCCTTCCTGTTCCTTTTCCCACTCATCGGGATCCTTTCCCTCGATGATGAGCTGTCTGGCCGCTCTTGACTTCGGATGAGTGAAAATATCCTCCACAAGCCCATCTTCTACAATCTCGCCGCTCTCGACGATCGCCACATGACGGCAGATCTCCCGAACCACCGACATCTGATGGGTAATGATCACGATGGTAATGCCGGTTTCCTCGTTGATCTTGCGAAGAAGCTGCAGAATGGACTGTGTCGTCTGGGGATCCAGTGCGCTGGTTGCCTCATCGCACAGAAGGATCTTCGGATCACTGGCCAGTGCTCTTGCAATTGCGACGCGCTGCTTCTGGCCTCCGGAAAGCTGTGCCGGGTAGGCCTTTGCCTTCTCGCTCAGTCCCACAATCTCCAGAAGCTCTTCTGCCTTTTTCCTGGCCTCCTGCCTGGAAAGCTTTTTCTCCTGCAGCGTCAGCGGGAAGATGATGTTATCCAGCACGGTGCGCTGCATCAGGAGATTGAACCCCTGGAAGATCATGCTGATGCTCCCGCGAAGCCGTCGCAGCTCCTTTCCTGAAAGCGTTCCAAGCTCCTTGCCAAAGGTGGTAACCGTTCCCTGTGTGGGAACCTCCAGATAATTCAGACACCGCACCAGCGTGCTCTTTCCTGCGCCCGACATTCCGATGATGCCGTAGATATCTCCCTCTTCCACTGAGAAGTTGATATTCTTCAGTGCCTCCACCTTTGCATCCTTGGTGGTGAAGGTCTTGGAGAGATTCTTAACCTCTATGATTGCCATGCATTCTCCCTCATACTCCGCCGGCAGCTTTATCTGCCGATTTGCCGCTTACTCGCTTCTTTCAAAAGAAAAAGCGGATGCACCTGCGTGCATCCGCCCTATTATACCCATCCATTTCTGACTTGGAAAGAAAACTTCGCGAGCAGATGCACCTCAATAAGCCTCATGGCACATGTCCATGAAGCAGCACATCATTCGCATCATCGATGTGAAGTTGGAACTGTGTGCCGTGTGCGTCATCTCGAAAATCTCCAGTCAATAATTTGCTTGAACACTTTAATATCGGTATTCCCTACCGATTTAGTCGGATAATACTCTTCTTATCGGTATCTGTCAAGCGCGAATCCAAATTTTCTCACGCCGACGATGATATTCCAACAAGAATCCCCCCATGTAAGGGCGCCTCTCAAGGCCTCTATTCCACATTTTTCAATGCTTCTTCCATTGGAATGCGGCGGATACGCCTGAAATCCAGGATTGTAACCAGCAGATACGCAGCGAATACATAGATCAGCATCCTGCCATATCCTGCAGGCCGCATCACAAACTCAAACCACCCCTCCATGCGCTGCATCATCATTTTCCAGACGAGCTCCATCAGCCAGACCCCCATCAAGGCACCGACAATCTCCTCTGCAATGACAACCCAGGTTGTCGCCAGAAGGTAAATGGAGGCAATCTCGCCCGTTCTGTATCCGAGAATCTTCGTCATCGAGATCGCATCCTCGTTCGCCTCAATGATCAGCTTGGTCAGAAGATACATCAGCACCGCCGCAAGTGCCGTGCACAGATACTGGTAGTAGAGCATATATGATCCCATGGAATGCTTGAGCTGGTCCACCATTTTCGTAAGCTCCTTCGGCGTAATCACCGAGGCAACGTATCTGGACGGGATATCTGTGATTTCCTCCTCGGAAAGATAGCCGGAAAAGGCATCCTCCTCCAACTCAAACGTTTCCCGGAAGGCCTCAATCGGAAGAAAGACTGCAACAGCACCGTCGTACTCCTGCACTCCTGCCACGCAGAAGTTATAGGATGCGTTTTCAAACTGTGCAGACAGCGTAATCGTATCGCCTTCTGACGTGCCGTACTTGGCCGCATAGGCGCTGCTGATATAGACCTCTCCCGCCGCCAGCTCCGGAATTTCAGCGTACCTGCTGCCCATCTGCATGCCGTATACCGTTACACTCTCTTCGTTTTCACTGCTCTTTCGAAGGAGCGACTTCATCCCGATCTTCTCGGCGCCCTCCGCCGTCGTTGTAATTGCCTCACCGTCTTTATCCTTCCAGGATGTCAGAACGGTCTGATAATCCGCCAGAACCAGTTCTGATGCCCGGTCCTGATAATAGTCCAGCGTATCCGGCATGCCGATCGCCATTGCCAGCATCAGCATCACAAACAGAATGCCCAAAAACAAAACAACATACCCCGGAAGATTCTGCAGCAGCACGCGCAGCCGGAACCTGGCTGGGAATTTCCACCCCGGAAGCCGCATCGCGCGTTTGCGCCTGCTCTTTTTCAGATCATGACGAAGGAACTGCAGCGGAGTCGCCTTCAGCTTTCTGCGGATGACAAAGCTGTTGATAAGGAACATCAATACCACCGGGATAATCGTTGTTTTGACCAGGGCCTCTGACGAGAAGATCGTCTCATAACGCGGCAGGCTGTAGCTGTTGTAATACATGTCCACCACGATATCCTTGAAAACCGTATATCCCATGATGTTGCCGATAACCGCTGCGATCAATGTCACCAGCAGCGGTGCGGCCATATAGTGGCGCAGGAGTTCGCCTCTCGTATAGCCAAGGGCACGCAGCGTTCCGACCGCCGAGGCCTCCTTCTGAATGGTGTTTCCGATGGTTATTGCAAAGATAAATGCCAGCACCACGATGAGCACATACAAAAGCACGCCGCCCATGGCCTTATCGCTGCCGATATCGTCTCTTGTGAACTGAACCGCCTGGTTGGCATAGGTCGGCAGATAGCTCTTGAGCTCGTTTTCTCCTGCTGCCGCCTGCGTAATCAGTGCCTTCATAAATGCGTCCGACCAGCTCTTTTCCTGCACGTCGCCATCTGCACGGCTTACGATCCCATTTCCGGCCTCTGACGTGTAGAGGAAGGAATAATTGTAATGGATCGAGGAGGACAGCCGGTCAAACCCGGATTGGGTCAGAAGCCCTACATCAAAGCCGATGGCATCGAACATTACCTCGGTATTTTTCTCAAACAGCGTGGTGTAATCCACATTCGCCACCAGGCCGCTGACGGTAAAGGCTTCTCCGTCAACGGTCACGCTGTCGCCGACTTTTAATCCCACGTTGTCGGCATGCATCCGGTCAATGGCAATTTCATGCTCGCTTGCCGGCAGTGCTCCATCCATGATGCAGGGAAGATCAATTTCGCCGCGAAGCGGGTAAACCCGGATGGTCCCTTCTGTCTGCGTCGTGTCACCGCCCGCATGCTCACGAACTTCACTTCCCTCCCGGTAGAAATTCTCATACAGCGTAACCGGTCTGGCTTCAAAATTCGGATCCTCCAGATCATACCGGTCCTTTAGTTTTTCATACTCCTCTTCGGCCTTTTCGTCCGCCGTCTCATAGACTTTTGTCTGTGCCTCTTTATAGGCCTCCTCCAGCATCGAACGGACCGTTTCATCCGTCGCTTCCCGGAGCTGCTCTCCAAGCTCCTTTTCAAGCGTTTCATCCGCCTTGCTGCGCGCTTTCCTTTGGCAATAGCTCAGAAGATCCGCCTTATTGCCGGATTCAATGGCCATTATCAGATCTGCATCGGCTTCTTCCTTCAGCTCAAAATGGCCGTCCTCAAGCCGGTACGTCTCAATGCTGTCTTCTGCCGACTGCTGCATACTTCCATTCGCCACATACATTCCGGAAACAAAGCCAACCGTCAATATCAGGAACAGTGCAATAACGATATATTTCGTCCACTCCCCTGTCAGCTCCCGCAGGATCCGGCGCCGCAGCGGATTACGCATTCTCTTTTTTCTATGTTCACTCATCTCTTTATCCCCCGCCGCAGACATATGCGGCCGGCAGGAAGGTTTAAGCTGCAGCATTTGTTCCTCGCGGCCTTTGATTCTCCCTGCCCTCTGACTGCTCACCACTCCAGCTGGGCTGCCGGAATCTTATTCGCATTGTGGTCATTGTGCCGCACATTGCCGTCACGAAGGCGCACACAGTGGTCGGCCATCTGCCGGATCGCCTCATTGTGCGTCACCATGACGACCGTGTTGCCGTACTGCTGATTGATCTTCTCGATCAGCTCGAGAATTTCTTTGCTCGTTTTGTAATCCAGCGCCCCGGTCGGCTCATCGCACAGAAGAAGATCCGGATTCTTGACAATGGCACGCCCGATGGAAACTCTCTGCTGCTGACCGCCGGAAAGCTGATTCGGCAGCTTATATCTGTGATCCCACAGACCCAGTGTATGAAGCAGGTCATCAATATCCAGCGGATTCTCCGAAAGATAGGCTCCCACCTCAATGTTCTCCTTTACATTCAGATTGGCGATCAGGTTGTACATCTGAAAGACATACCCAAGATGTCTGCGCCGGTACATGGTCAGCGCCTTTTCATTCATATCCTCCATTCGGTCTCCGCCAATATAAATCCTGCCGCTGTCTGCACTGTCTATGCCGCCGATGATATTCAGCAGTGTGGATTTCCCGGAACCCGAGGGCCCCAGAAGCACGCAGAATTCCCCCTTCTCCACATCAAAGGAAAGCCCTCGCAGCACCTCCTGCCGGGTCTCCCCTTCACCGAAACTTTTCCTTAAATCCTCAATACGCAGAAAACTTTTCTCACTCATAGCCGTCTCCCTCTCGCAGCCTGCGGCCAGCCGCATCGATGTTTTCCATAGGAAAACCTTGATTGTCTGAATAATTGTTAGCCGTAGCTAACCTTCATTTAGAATACCACCGCTTTCAAGTTAGTTAAATACGTCTAACTTCACAAAAATAAACACGAACGACACCGTCTCTTTTGTAGAAACCGTCTCGTTCGTGTTTCATTCGCAGTAAAACTATTCAGATCCCATGCGCAAAATCGCTGCTTCGCAGCTTTCCTTTTGCTCATGCGGCGTTCTCGCCAAATAAACTGTGCCAGCAGCCGATACCGGCAGCCGGTAAATGTTTTTAACAGCGTCTATCTCTCACATTTCCAGAAATAAGCACTGTAAGCGGGCAGCAGGCTTCCGCCGCCAAAGTCATGTATTTTCCCGGTGATCAGGTCCACTGCCTGACCGCAGCCCGCATCAAAGTGTGCCGTGAAATCAGCTCCGTCCGCATTAATGGCCACCAGTACCCGTTCATGTTCGCTCTTTCGTTCAAAAATGCACTGACGGTTGGTCAGAAGGACGCTTCGGAAATCGCCATAGCAAAGCGCCTCTGAGCTCTTTTTCGCAGCAGCAAGCTCAGCAATCCATTCCGTAAGCTCGTTCCATTCCGGCTTTTCCAGCGCAGGACGAAGGCAAGGATCCCCGTCCTCCTTCCTTCCTGTAATCCCCCACTCACTTCCGTAGTACACGCACGGGATTCCGGGCATGCCGAATAAAAGCGCATAGATCAGCGGCAGGTGTGACGGATTCGTCAGCGTCGACGCAACTCTCGAGATATCATGGTTATCTACAAAGCTCATCAGATGCATGCCCCGGTACAGGCACCACGGATCCGAGCCGAACTGCCGGATCAGCGAGTGATTGATTTCAAAGAGATTCATGCTGTTGAAGCTGGACCACAGTCCCTTGCAGCATTCATAGTTTGTAGCGCTGTTGCACATCTCCGGATTGACAATCTGCTTGTAGTCTCCGCCCAGAATCTCACCAATCAGGTAGAATTCCGGCTTTTTCTGATCGACATACCAGCGAAGCGCCTTCAGGAAATTCCGGTTCAGCATATAGGCAACGTCCAATCGGAGCCCGTCAATGCCGAACTCGTCGATCCACATACCGACGCTCTCCAGAAGGTAGCTGCGCACCGCCTCGTTGTCCAGGTTCAGCTTCACAAGGTCGTAGTTGCCCTCCCACCCCTCGTACCAAAGGCCGTCGTTATAGGCATCATTTCCGTCCAGATTCAGATAGAACCAGTCCTTATACGCACTGTCCCAGCGCTTTTGCAGCACGTCCTGAAAGGGACCGAATCCGCGTCCGGCATGGTTGAACACGCCGTCAAGGTAGATTTTCATTCCTGCCTCGTGCAGCGCCTCGCAAACTTTCTTAAAATCCTCGTTGGTTCCAAGACGCGTATCCACCCTCCGGTAATCTCTGGTATTGTATCCGTGCGTATCTGATTCAAAGAGCGGATTAAACAGCACCGCTGTCACCCCCAGCTTCTGCAAATGCGGAATCCAGTCCAGCACGCGCAGGATGCGGTGCTCCGGCTTCCCATCGTTTTCAAAGGGAGCGCCGCACATTCCCAGCGGATAAATCTGATACATTACACTTTCTTCTGCCCACATATTCTCTTCATCCTTTCCCTGCATTGATTAGTGACGGATTTGATTGATTCCAAAAGCCCAACGATCCCAGCCCCACACCCGCTGATACCATTGCACTGTACCCGTTCTGTCACGCGTTATATTTTCTGTCTATTCAATCATGTATCCATCATTTTCCAACGTCTGTTTTTGCGAATAATCCACATTATCCACAGACTTATCCACATTTTACAACGTTTTTACCCGTTTACCTCTCATCTTGTCATTTTTAAATTGTCGTTCTCTTTCAGCGAATTCACAAAATTCTGAATTCTTCTACAGCCACTCATCCCAGAACCGTTCTGCCAGCCTGGCCACATCATGACTGTCCGTAACCTGCGCCTGCGACCACTCCGCCGGAAAAAGCCGTCGGCACGCCGGCGTCACAAATCTCTCATCGATCAAGACCACAATTCCCAGATCCTCACTGGTTCGAATCACACGTCCCGCTGCCTGTTGCACCTTATTCATCCCCGGAAACCGATATGCATAATCATAACCGCTGACCCCTCTTTCATCAAAATATTCCTTCAGCAGCTCTCTTTCCGTACATACCTGCGGAATTCCTGTCCCAACGATCATAACACCAATGAGTGCGTCCCGCTTAAGGTCGATTCCCTCACTGAAGATCCCGCCCATCACACAGAACCCCAAGAGCGTCCTTTCATCCGAAATCTCCTGAAATCTGGCAAGAAACTCCTCCCGCTCCTGCTCCTGCATGCCGGAGCGCTGCAGCAACAGGGTAACCTCTTCCGGCAGGAGGCTCTCTATTTTCTCCGCCACTCTCTGCAGAAACGAATACGACGGAAAAAACGCCATGTAATTTCCGTTTCGCTTTGACACCACCGATGCAATGCACCCGGCTATGGCCGAATAGGTTGCCTCATTTCTCGCCTGATATTTGCTGGTAAGGTCTCTTACCAGATACAGTCCCTGACGGCGCCGGTCAAAGACTGACTGTGCGTAGATCTCATAGTCCTCCGCCGTTCCGCCCAGGAGCGCCTTGTAATAGGTGATCGGCAGCAGCGTCGCCGAGAACAGCACTGACGCGCGCCCCCGATCCATGCATTCCTGCAGCTTTTTCGACGGGTCCATGCATCGCAGGTGCGCCGCAATCTCCTTCCCATCTTTTTGAAAATAAGTGACGTACCGCTCATCCAGCTCCTGGTAGATCATGCAGAAATGATCCAGCATGAAATAAAAATCCAGAAGCTCTGTCTGCAAGGCCTGCTTCTCCTCTCTTTGAGGGTCGTTCCGGAGCTTCCCCGACTGGCTGGCAATGCGCTGATCGCTCAGAATTCCGGAGATTTCATTATCCGCCTCCACGGCAAGTCCGCCCAGTTCGTGCATATCGCAGCGAAGGATGCCGCCTTCTTCGTTCTCCTCTCCCTGTGTTCTGACAATCTCACGCATCTTTCCGGAGAGTCGCCCAAGCTTTTTATACAATGCCGGCCAGACATCCTTCACCCCGCGGCGCAGCTGCAGCACATTCCCTCGCGGCAGGACAGCGCTGTACATCTCCCGGCCCCGGTCCACCAGATTATGAGCCTCATCGATGAGAAAAATGTACCGCTGTCCCCCGGAGCCCTCTGCGAAAAAGCGCCGCAGATAAGCGTGCGGGTCAAAGAGATAGTTGTAATCTCCAATGATGACGTCCGAGAACAGACTTGCGTCCAGCGCAAGTTCAAAGGGACACACCTTATATTCCTCCGCATAGGCTGCAATTGTTTCCCTTGTAAAGCTGTCCTCATTTGTAATCAGTGCGTAGATGGCTGCGTTGATGCGATCAAAATGCCCCTTTGCCCGCTCGCAGCTGTCCGGGTTGCAGTCCGGCTTGTCCAGGATGCACACCTTCTCCCTGGCAGTAAGGAGAACGCTTTTGCAGGAGAGACCCTTTGTCCGCATTGAGGCAACTGCTCCCTCCGCACCGGCCGCCGTCACTGTCTTCGCCGTCAGGTAAAAGATCCGCTCTGTCTTCCTCTCTCCCACCGCCTTTACCGCCGGAAACAGTGTGGAAATGGTTTTCCCCGTTCCGGTCGGAGCCTCCAGAAAGAGCTTTCTGCCGTGCACAATGGTCCGATAGACCCCGGCCGCCAGCTCCTTTTGTCCCTCCCGGTACGGATACGGAAAGGTCAGCTGATGGATGCTCGCCTGCCGCTTCTCCTGCCAGCCAGCTGTAAATTCCGCCCAAGGGCGGTACTGCTCCATCAGGGTATGAAACCACTCTGTCAGCTCTTCCATGGAGCTTTCTTCATAAAAGTGCCGCACCCCCTCCGTCAGAAGATTACAGTAGGTCATGCGGACACAGATCTTTTCCAGGTGGTTCTGGCTGGCATACATCCATGCGTAGCATTTGGCCTGGGCAAGATGGACGGGGTCCGGGGCTTTGATTCTCCGCAGCGGCCGATAGGTTGTTTTGATTTCGTCAATCGTCCACAAGCCTTTTGTCTGTCCCGGGTTTGTTCCATGATAGATTCCGTCCGCCCGTCCCTGCAGGTGGACACAGAGCGCGTTCGCCTCGCTGATGGTATCTTCCTGCTTCTCCCGCTCACCTTGCGTCCTTAAACAAAGCTCTGTATCAGAAACAGGCGCACTTTCCTCTGATGAAAGTGCGCCTTCTATATTTCCCGTATTCTCGTTCAGCGGATACCGCCAGAGCACCTCCAGCGGAACCTCCGGCCTGTAATCGCCCTCCGCTGCATCCTGAAGCTTGCGATGCATCCGGGACCCCGCTGCCATCGCTTCCTCCGATCCGCCGCCTGTTCGGTTGTCCAAGTCGCCGCCCCGGAGCAGGAACTCCACCAGGCTGCGCACCGAAATCGTAATCTCTGTCATGCCTGTATTCTATCACAGGTCGCAGGCATTATCGTCCTTCGGCCTTGCATGTTTTGCCGGCAAGCGATGATGCTCCGGCATCCGTAAGTGTTCCTTTTCGTCCGATACAATTTGCACCACACCTGGCGTTTCCAGCTGAAACAACATCTTGATCAGCCATATGCCCACAAAAAAGCACGCTGC
Source organism: Anaerovibrio sp. (assembly GCA_963624875.1). Classification (GTDB taxonomy): domain Bacteria; phylum Bacillota; class Clostridia; order Lachnospirales; family Lachnospiraceae; genus CAG-791. The sequence continues at coordinate 4,833 of CAVFRZ010000028.1, read as the reverse complement.
CGGCACAATGCAGGATGTCACTATATAAATAGCAACCAAATCCACTGTGCTGTTCAAGACATCCTGAAGCTTTTCCAAAAGCGCCTCGCTTCCGCCCTTCACTGACTGAATGAACTGGCTCCATACCGACGAATTATCGCTGTCCGCCTGATCCGCAGCACCTTGAATGTTTGAAACCTCGCTATTCATCGAACTAATAGTCTGCTCAATTTCCGTACTATGCTGCTGTTCGATCAAGTCAGACACCATGATGCTGGTCGGTGCTAACAGTACCAAAATCATCGCAAGTGCAATGATCTTGTGTCCAAACGTTTTCACTGATTCCCTCGTGTATTCCCCTGCAGCAGTCAAAATAAGACCAATTGGGAGCAAAACACCAAGGAACAAAACACCAGTCATGGAGACCAGAAATTTTTCAACATATACCGCGCATAAAATAACCAGAAAACAGCCCGAAAGATCCACCAATTTGTCTGCAATCGGTGTTCCAAAATCCCCCGGCATCAAGGTAATCACCGCACTTGCTCCAGCCGCAGCCCCGGCCAGTTTCTCCACATTATTTTTCTTTTCATCCAGCGAATTTGTCAGATATTCATACGTATCCGGATTGGACACCTTCGGACCAATAACGCACGAAAAAACCAACGCCAAAAGTAAGAACGCAACAAAGCGGATACAACGTCCACGATCATTCATCATATTACTCACCATTCTCCTTTTTACAGAGTAATTATTCAAAACTCATTTGCAAAATCGCCACCATCAACTTTCCTTTTTGCTCATGAGGTGTTCTTTTCTACCCAGATGCGATTTTCAGAATGTCATCATGCCGCATCAGCAAACTGAATATTCACCTTGTAATCTTTACTGACTACAGAAACCACCGGCTCATAAATCTGCCTCACAATGAGAAGCGCCATCTCATCCGCCTTTTCGCTTGCCTTATTCTCAGACAGCGTATTCGCCATTTCCTCTCGAACCTCTGTGATCACTCTTTTCCGCTCCTCCTCCGACAGCTTAGGATCACCAACGGCAAAGATACCAATCTTTTCTGTCTCCTCCGTCGTTGTTTTCTCCTCATCAATATCAAGCTCCTGTGAGGTATGCGGAATTGTAATTGTTACTGTTTTATCCGTTGTATTCACCGTGATCTGATCAGAGCCAACCTTGCTTAAATCAACAAAATACGCAGCCGTTCCTGTGTATTTAACATACTGATACTTCGCTCCCAGCCTAAACAGCAGATTTCCTTCATCTGTCAATTTTGTTACGTCAGTTACTTCCTGCGTATAAACTTCCAGCCTCTTCTGCGTAGAGGAATCCCCCATCATCGCATGCTGCAGAGCCGCAACAATTTTCCCGCCGTCATCTACCTGGAATTCCTTGATCCACATATCATCCTCTTCCTGCACGGAGGATGTTGATTCGTGATCATATTCTTTTTTCACCTGCCTAAGTGCATTAAAAATAACGACCAGAAAACAAACGATACATAATGCAACAGCTACTCCTTTTGTAATATACTTTCTCATTCTCCCCCTTTCCGCCGCAGTCCGACTGCGGCGATCGCGTGTTCACATTCGTCAAATTCTAAGAATGTCATGCAACATTATGCCACAAACAGCGCAGAAATCAGCGTTTCCTTAAAAGCAAAAGTGACTGTCGTTTGTCCCGCCGGGATCAACAACAGTCACTTTCCGAATAGAGAATAACTCACAGGTGCTTTCCGATTTCTTTCATCACCTTAGCACCCACAATGAATGCTCCGCCGACAGCTGCCGCCGTTCCTAAAATATCTGCGGCATCATCCGACGAATCTTCCACCGTATTAGCGCTGGCAGCGACTCCCTTCTTTCCGTTTTGAAGACTTTTCTGAAGATTATTCATCTGCTGCCGCTGCAGTTCCAGCTGACTCTGTAGATTCTCCCTCTCGAGATATTCTTCATATAATATTTCTGCCGCAGAGATGTTCTGGGCCCTGCCGGAGCGCAGCATCTTAATGACATACTGAATTGCCTTAAGATCCTGCAAATTCTCCGGCAGAATCGTAAGATCGTATTGTCTACGAATGTCCTGAAGTGATTTCCGCCTTCTCTTCAGATTTTCTTCCGCAGTTTGAACCGCATCTTCAAGTTGCGGGAACTTCCGTTCAAATTGGAATCGTTCCAAATAGAATACACCTGTGGCAATTCCAATGGTCAAAAACACCCATAAAACCTTTGACAGAATGCCAATGTCAACGTAGGCACCCATCCAGATACTAATAAGGGCAGCTATTACAACGCCAAAAGGCATCCCTTTATGCTGCTTCACCAGGTTATCTTCGTCTTCCCTAGCTGTTTTTAATTTACTATCCGCTTCATGCACCAGTGACAGAGCCTTCTGCTCCTTCGGAATGCATCTGGCAATATGCTCCAATTCTTCAATCTGCTGATTGATCCGATTTTGTCTGCGAATTTCATACGCTTCCTCAGAAGAGCACTCATCATCAACATACATCTCGCATCCGCAATAGTCGCAGACTGCCTTCGTGTGCGTCTCATTGAATTCCATTGCCGCCCCGCACTGTGGACACTTCATCTTCATAAGCTTCATCTGGCAATCTCCTGTGATTGTACTTTGTGACTAATTCCCTGTGCTCCCCAACGCTGCCAACATCTTTTGTGAGCATCTCGTTGTCACCTCCAGATAATAGGATGCGTCCGCTGTGGACATAGAATCCGAGTCATAGGCGTCAATTTTGTCAGCAAAATCGACATACTCCTGCATCACTTCCGCATACTCCGTCAGCAACGTCAAATCCGATGGATTGGCTTCATACTTCTGCATGAAATCAACATATTTATCCACGAAGGACTCGTATTCACCCAGGAAGGCCGCCAGATCCGGATCGACACCAGACGGGGCAGATGAGCCATTTTCCGAAAAAGCATCATCAGTAGAAGCCTCTGTATCGGCAGCATTCGTATACCGGGCTGAACTCAGGACATTTTTATAGTCTGTCTCCAGTTCTTCATCCACAGATTCTTCCGCCACTCCCGCTGCTATTACGAGTTTTTCTTTTTCAGTAGAATTAATCAAATCAAGATAAGCTGTCATCTGATGACCATCTATTTCACCGGTATAGCAATAGGATCTTGCCTTAAATCCTGCCACTTCCGATTCCAATGCGCTTTTCCTTACAGGCGATGTAAGCAGCTCTGCAACGAATTCGTCCATCTTCTCATCCAGCTGATTACCTGCTTTATCGAACTGATCAGCCGTGATTCCGTCGCCAGCAAACAAAAAGATACCTGAATTGCCATCTGCAGCTTCAAAATTACCTCCATCTTCCTTGTATTTCGCTGGAATTGTAAATGTGATTCCGGCAATGCTGTATTCTGTATCCTTTTCCGATTCCGCTGTGTCCGAAGCAGTTGAAGCAGCCTCCAACGTATCACCTGATTCATCCTCTGTTTCTGACACAGAATCAGCAGATTTATTTTTCCCTCCGGATGCAGCTGCCAAACACAGGAAAACGATAACCACGGCCGCAATCACCCAAACCTTCCGCTTCCCCTTTTTCTTTTTCCTCTTTTTGCCCTTTACACTAGGCTTTTGTTCCTCATACGCCGGATTTTCATATTCGTCTTCCGAATAATCCTCCCAACTTTCTTCCCATTCTTCCTCTGCCGGCTCTTGAACTGCATTTGCCGATTCAACAGCCACTCCGCAATTCGTGCAAAATCTGGCACCCTCCGGTATTTTCTGTCCACAATTCTTACAATATGCCATTTTTCCTTTTCCCCCTTTAGCTTCACAATTCTATTGTCGTCCCGCACTGTAGGCACTTCATCTTCATAAGCTTCATCTAACGTCCTCCTGCGATCGCACATCCTTTAAAATCTGTCTGACGCGCCGTTCCGTGAGCATCAGCTCCTTCGCCATCTCAGTCGGTGTCAAATCATTCTGATGTTCCAGCACATACCCCCGAATGTACTCCTGCGAGAACAGCTTCGTCGGAAAGGTAACACTGATTCCTCCATAGGCCTTCCAGAGCTTCCTCATTGAGGTCTCCCCAATCAGTTCCGCAAGCTCTCGATAAAGTCTGCTGTATTTCTCAAAATCATTTGACATTCCCGCCACCTCAGGTTCCCATTCTATAGATCCGTTGGTGAAATTATCCTCTGCTGTTTGCATACTAAAATTTCCGCGCCTGTACCTGTATATTGCATATAAATCAACGAAGGCTACCGGGAAAGCACTAATCGAGTCAGTATTTTCCCGGCAGCCTTCGCCGTTAATTGTTTCTTCAATCACAGCCGCGTTTCCTCCTCATGAAGCAAACAGATTTTTCTGCGAACATCTTTACTGTAAGGACCTTGGGCATAAAGAAGGCACCTACCATTTCTGGTAGGTGCCTCAATCTCCTTTGATATCCCTATCTATACGCGTTAATAAAATCATCCGGCGTAATCGCCTGGACCTCAGAGTTTTCAAAATCTCTCACATTACAGGTGATAATGTAATCTGCTCCGATATCCTTCGCACATTTATCCTGCAGGCAATCCTCAAAATCCGCAAAGGAAGCCTTTTCAATTGCATCCAGTATTTCTGTCTGTGATGCCGTTGCAACTGTAAAAATTTCACATATATCTTTTAAATTCTGTCTGCGGACACTGTCGCTGCGCTTTCTTAGTACATACCAGAGTGTGGAAAGCGTATGGAATGCAATGTAACCAGTGCATTCACCCATTGCACACCTTCTTACAATCTCCACAGACTGCTCAAGATACAGATCCTCACGGTTCGTAATGTAATTCAGAAGGATATTCGTATCAATCAACAATACCG
>CAVFRZ010000027.1:0-15912 GCA_963624875.1 Anaerovibrio sp. | reverse complement strand
GAATCTGGAGTCGAACAAAGCCTGGATTAATGAGCTGAACGTGTTCCCGGTACCGGACGGCGATACCGGAACCAACATGAGCATGACCGTGATCTCTGCGGCAAGAGAGGTTCTTGAGGCAGAGGATCCGAATGATATGAAGAAGGTCTGCAAGGCTATTTCCTCGGGCTCTCTTCGCGGCGCCCGCGGTAATTCCGGCGTTATTTTGTCCCAGCTTCTGCGTGGCTACTGCAAGATTGTGCGCGACTGCCAGGTGGTTACGGTTCCTTTGTGCGCAGATGCCTTTGATAAGGCGGTGGAGACGGCGTATAAGGCAGTTATGAAGCCCAAGGAAGGCACGATTCTGACCGTTGCCAAGGGAGCTGCAGAAAAGGCAAGAGAGTTGGCCGATGCCGGCATGGAGGACTTTGACGAGTTCCTGCCGCAGGTGATTGTATACGCAGAAGAGGTCCTTGCCAAAACACCGGACATGCTGCCGGTTTTGAAGCAGGCCGGGGTTGTGGATTCCGGCGGACAGGGACTGGTGCAGCTCTTAAAGGGAGCACTGGAAGGATATCAGGGTAAGGACTATGACGAGGAGGCTCTTCTTCATCCCGGCAAGAGCGGGGAAGGCGAGGAGGAGAAGGCGGCATCTGCCGGAGAGGACATCCGGTATGGCTACGTGGTTACGTTCCGTGAGGTTTTTACCAAGCCCTACAATGACAAAATTGATCGCGACGTTGCCAACTACATGAACACCATCGCGGAGCTGATCGTAACGCATCGGAATGAGAAGTCGATGACGGTTCAGCTTCACACCAACGATCCGGGGCTGGTTTTGCAGAAGGCGCTTTTGTACGGTGAGCTGGAGAAGATTTCCATCGCGAACCTTCGCGCGGGAGAGACCTTTGAGCCTCTGAAGAACGAGGAAGCTGCGCCGGAGACTGCAGCAGATACGACTCCCGCAGAGTCGCCGCAGGAGAGCGCAGAGCCGGAGCAGCCGCACAAGGAAATCGGAATGATTGCCGTCTGCGCAGGTGACGGACTTGCAGAGATTTTCCGCGGACTTGGGATTGATTATGTCATTTCCGGCGGACAGACCATGAATCCGAGCACCGAGGATATTCTGAATGCAGTAGAGAAGGTGAATGCGGATACCGTATTCATTCTGCCGAATAACAAGAACATCATTCTGGCAGCCAGACAGGCGGCAGAGATTTCTGAAGATAAGAAACTGGTGGTCATTCCGACCAAGACCGTGCCGCAGGGCATTACGGCGGCCATTAACTTCATTCCGGATCAGGATGCGGATTTGAACGAGCAGACGATGACCGAGGAAATCGCAAAGGTCAAGAGTGCAGAGGTTACGTATGCGGTTCGTGATACGGTGATTGACGGCGTGGAGATTCACGAGGGTAACATCATGACGATCGGCGACAGCGGAATTCTGGGTGTCGGTGATGATCGGAACGCGGTGTCGCTGGAGGCACTGGAGAAGATGGTGGGCGATACCACCGAGCTGATCAGTATCTATTACGGCTCTGAAGCCACCGAGGAAGAGGCAGAGGCACTTCGCACGGCAGCCTCAGAGAAGTTCCAGGGCATTGATGTGGAGCTGCAGGCAGGCGGACAGCCGGTGTACTATTACATCATTTCCGCGGAGTAAGCAGCCGCTTTTCCCCTGACAGCATTATTTGTGAGGAGACGGATTTTATCCGTCTCCTTTTCCATCTGTTAGTGTAATAATCCCGGACTGCGGTTGCGTGGAATTCCGAATGCAAGGATAAATGCCATCGGGCATTTTCGAGTCTCCAAATCGAGATGGGTGCTAAAAGGCACTGCGTTGAAAGAAGGCTGAAAGAGAAATGATCACAAGAGACAGTATGCTCACGGATCTCCCCGGGGTAGGAGAGAAGACGGCGAAGCTCTATGCGAATAAAGGCATCCGCACGGTTGGAGAGCTCCTGGATTTTTATCCGCGGGATTATGACTTTTTTATGCCGCCGGTTTGCGTGAGCAGTCTTCAGTCCGGAGAGCTTTCGGCGGTGACACTCACCATTCTGGGAACCGGGCGCACCGCGTATGCAGGACGTTACAAGATGACCAGCTTCCAGGCGGTAGATGCTACCGGGGAGATTCGCATCACCTTTTTCAATATGCCGTTCCTGGTTGGCAAGCTCCAGGCCGGAAGTGCACATGTGTTCCGCGGGATTGTAAAGCGCCATCAGAACGGGAAGCTTTCACTGGAGCACCCTGCAATCTACACGCCGGAAGAGTATGCGGCACTGGAGAATACATATCTTCCAAGGTACAGCCTCACAAAGGGACTTACGAACAGTGGCATCATGCGCGTGATGAAGAAGGCACTTGATAGCTGCGTGTTGCCTGGAAAGGCTTTTGACAAGGCTGGCTCCAAAACCGGAACCGGTTCACCGAAGAAACGTTCATCAGAGGCGGGCACATCGGAAGGATGTGTATCTGAGGTAGGCAGGGAAGGCAGTGGGATATTTCATGACCTTCCGGAAGAGGACCTTGAGCGCCTTGGCCTTATGCGGGAGGAGAACGCAGTATACGCCATCCATTTCCCAGCGAGCAGGGAGGACCTGATTGCCGCCAGAAACCGCAAAGTTTTTGATGAATTTCTTTCCTTCCTTCTGACCATCCGGCGTCAGAAGAAAAAGGAGCAGGCACTGGTCAATGCAAGACCCCTTGCGGCATCCGATGAGACGAAAAAGCTCATTGCAGCACTCCCCTATGAGCTTACGGACTCTCAGAAACGCGCGTGGAAGGAAATCGAGGCGGACATTACCGGCCTGTATGTCATGAACCGCCTTCTGCAAGGCGATGTGGGGAGCGGCAAGACCATTCTCGCCTTTCTGGGACTTTTATTGTGCGCAGCCAACGGAAGACAAGGCGCCCTGATGGCACCGACCGAGGTGCTGGCTGAACAGCACGCCAAGGATCTCACGGAGCTCGCACAGCACTATAACCTCCCGATTCGTCCGGTCCTTCTGACGGGCGCCGTCACAGGTGCCAAACGCAAAAAAGTGCTTGCCGCCATCAAAAGCGGGGAGGCCAACGCCGTCATCGGCACGCACGCATTGATTCAGGATGCCGTAAGTTACCAGGATCTTGCACTCGTGATTACCGATGAGCAGCACCGCTTCGGCGTGCGCCAGCGCGAGGCCCTGGCCGGAAAGGGGGAAACCACACCGGTTCTCGTGATGAGCGCGACACCGATTCCCAGAACACTGTCCATTATTTTGTACGGCGATCTTCAGGTAAGCCGGCTGACCGAGCTTCCTAAAAACCGCCTGCCCATCAAAAATCTGGCCGCACCCGCCAGTCAGCGCGGGAAGCTCTACCGCTTCATCCTGAAGGAAATTGCAGAAGGACGGCAGGCCTATGTCATTTGCCCGGCTGTGGAGGAAAGCGGTCTCGAGCAGATGGAAAATGTGACAGATTATACCGAAAATCTGCGGAAGAGTCTGCCGCCCGAGATTCGGATTGAGTCTTTAAACGGCCGCATGAAGCCGGCGGAGAAGAACCGGGTTATGAGCGAATTCGCGGCGCATGAGATCGATATACTGGTGTCCACCACTGTAATCGAAGTGGGAATCAATGTCCCCAATGCCACCTGCATCCTGATCGAAAATGCAGAACGCTTCGGCCTCTCTCAGCTTCACCAGCTGCGCGGCCGCGTCGGCCGGGGGCAGTGGCAGTCCTACTGCATGTTTCTGTATTCCGAAAATCAAAAAGAAAAGCCAAAGCGCCTTGCCATCCTGGAGAAAACCAACGACGGCTTTGAAATTGCGGAGCAGGATCTTAAGCTGCGCGGCCCTGGCGATCTCTTCGGTATCCGGCAAAGCGGTGAGATGGGGTTTCACCTTGCAGACATTTACGAAGACGCAGACATCCTGACCAAGGCGGCCAATTACGCCGATGAAGTTCTCGAGAAGGATCCGCAGTTCACCTTCGCTGGGGAAAAGAGCGTGGATTTCCGTAGCATTTGACTTTTCGGAGGCGCAACCGTGCTGGGTGGTGCTCATGTTTTCCTCGCAGGGATTCTCTATGAATATCGCAGATTCACCAAACGCCCGATCCGCGCAAAACTCGTCCGTCCACGGGGCTTCCTGCGGAAGTCCCGTGTCTTGGACTCAAACAGTTGCGCTCGGTCGGGCAGGTGAATCTGTTCTATTCATGAGAATCCGGCTGCTCGTCACAAAATCGCACCACTCCATTCCCGGTTGCTGCCTCCTTACCGTCACGCTTGCAAGGAATCCGAAATCCACGTAAAATCAGTCTGTATGTCTGAAACATGGCGCCTGCAGACAACGCAGCTTTTTAAATGCACAGCAGGTGCACAACAGATACCATATGGAGGTCACAATGGCAAAGGTAGCAATTGTAACAGACAGCGGAAGCGGCATTACCCTGGCACAGGCCAGAGAAATGGGAGTCGGACTTGTGTCCATCCCGTTCATGTTCGGCGATAATGAGAAAACCTATTTTGAAGATATTAACCTGACAAGAGATGAGTTCTTTGAACGGCTCAAGTCCGGCGAGACCGTACACACCTCGCAGCCCTCACCCGTCGACGTTCTGAAGGTCTGGGACCAGGTGCTGGAGGAAAATGATTCTCTGGTATACATCCCCATGTCCTCCGGACTTTCCGGATCCTGCCAGTCGGCGATGATGCTCTCCGGAGACTACGACGGGAAGGTCGAGGTTGTGAACAACCAGCGCATCTCCGTTACCCAGAAGCGCTCCGTACAGGACGCCATGGAAATGGCGGCAAAGGGTTGGACGGCCAAACAGATCAAGGACAAGCTCGAAGAGGTTCGCTACGAGCAGAGCATCTACATCATGGTCGACACGCTGACCTATCTGAAAAGAGGCGGACGCATCACTCCGGCGGCAGCAGCCATCGGAACACTGCTGCGCATCAAGCCGGTGCTGAAGATCTTCGGTGAACGGCTCGATGCCTTCGCAAAGGCCAGAACCGAGCAGCAGGCCCGCACCATGATGATCAATGCGATGAAGAACGACTGCGAGAAGCTCTACGGCGGCATGGACAATGTGTGGCTGTATGCCGTGGAATCCAAAACACCGGATTTCGCCGCATGGAGCGAGCAGGTCCGCGACGCGTTCCCGGGACACCTGGTGGAGGAGGACAAGCTTCCTTCGGTCATCAACTGCCACATCGGAGAGGGCGCCCTGGCTATCGCCTGCTCACGCAAGTTGGATATAGAATAAATGTAACTATTCAGAGCCAAGCAAAATTTCATAAATCAGACGTGAAATGCTTGCATTTCTAAGGCTGATTTTGAAATTTTATTTGGCGAGAACGCCACATGAGCAAAAGGAAAGCTGCGAAGCAGCGATTTTGCGAATGGGCTCTGAATAGTTACGAATAAATAAAGTACGAGGAATTACATGGCAGAAAGTACGCAGTATAATGCCTCCAGCATCCGGGTGCTGGAGGGACTCGAGGCAGTCCGCACAAGACCCGGTATGTATATCGGCAGTACATCCACGAGAGGTTTAAACCACCTGATCTATGAAATCGTGGATAACTCCGTCGACGAACACCTCGCCGGCTTCTGCGACACCATCCAGGTGACGCTGGAGGCGGACGGCTCCTGCACGGTGGCCGACAACGGGCGCGGCATCCCCATTGACATGCATGAAAAGGGCGTGTCCGCGGAGCGTGTTGTATTCACAACGCTCCATGCCGGCGGCAAATTCGATAATAAGGCGTATGCAACATCCGGCGGCCTCCACGGCGTCGGATCCTCTGTCGTGAACGCACTTTCGGAGCACATGACCGTGCAGGTACGCAAGGGTGGACTCGTCTATGAAGACCGCTACCGGCAGGGAATTCCGGATCAGGAGCTGGTGGAGGGCCTTCTTCCGGTGGTCGGCAAGGCCAAAACCAGCGGCACGACCATTAACTTCCTTCCGGATCCGACCATCTTCGAGAAGACCAGGTTCAAGGAGGAGGACATCAAATCCCGCCTGCACGAGACCACCTACCTAAATCCAAAGCTCACCATCGTCTATGAGGATAAGCGCCCGGGCACTGAGGATAAGCAGATTTACCACGAGCCGGACGGTATTGCCGGGTTTGTTCGTGAGCTGAACAAGTCCGATGAGACCGTGACGGACGTCATTTATTTCAGCGGACAGTATGAGAACATTCAGGTTGAGTGTGCCTTCCAGTACATCCGTGATTTCCGGGAGGAGATCATGGGATTCTGCAACAATATTTACAATTCCGAAGGCGGCACGCACCTGACCGGGTTTAAGACTGCTTTTACTCAGGTCATCAACGGCTATGCAAGAGAGCTGGGAACGCTCAAGGAAAAGGATGTCAACTATACCGGCGCCGACGTGCGCAACGGCATGACGGCGGTCATTGCCATCAAGCACCCGGATCCGCGCTTTGAAGGACAGACCAAGACCAAGCTCGACAATCCGGATGCCTCCAAGGCTGTTTCACAGGTAACGACCGACGAGACAACGCACTATTTTGACCGGAATCTTGAGCAGCTAAAGGCAGTAATCGAATGCGCTGAGCGGGCAGCCAAGATCCGCAAGTCTGAAGCCAAGGCCAAGACGAATATGCTGGTGCGGCCGAAGTTTTCGTTTGATTCCAACGGAAAGCTCTCCAACTGCGAATCCAGGGACGCGTCTAAGTGTGAGATCTTCATCGTCGAGGGTGATTCCGCCGGCGGCTCCGCCAAGATGGCAAGAAACCGGATGTTCCAGGCCATTCTCCCCATTCGAGGCAAGATTCTCAACGTAGAGAAGGCCTCCATGGATAAGGTGCTGGCCAATGCAGAGATCAAATCCATGATCAATGCCTTCGGCTGCGGCTTCTCCGAGGGGTACGGACAGGATTTTGACATTACCAAGCTCCGTTATGACAAGATTATCATCATGGCCGATGCCGATGTGGACGGCGCGCATATTTCAACGCTCCTTCTGACGCTGTTCTACCGGTTCATGCCGGACCTGATCTACGAGGGACATGTCTATGTTGCAATGCCGCCCTTGTATAAGGTTGTGCCCAAAAAGAAGGGCGAAGAGGGCGAATACCTTTACGACGACGCGGCACTGGCGAAATACCGCAAGACCCATTCCGGCTTTACACTTCAGCGATACAAGGGCCTTGGCGAGATGGACCCCGCCCAGTTGTGGGAGACCACGCTGGATCCGGCGAGAAGACGTCTGCGCAAGATTCAGATCGATGACGGACGTATGGCGTCGGAGATGACCGGACTTTTGATGGGAACCGACGTTCCGCCCAGACGCGACTATATTCATGCACATGCAACCGATGCTGAGCTGGATGTGTGATAAGGATTTTGTATGGCGAGAAAACCAATTACCGAAACAATTGAAGAGCAGATCATCCCCAGTGAATATTCGGAGCTGATGCAGAAGTCCTACATCGACTATGCGATGTCGGTCATTATCAGCCGCGCGCTTCCGGACATCCGGGACGGATTAAAGCCTGTGCAGCGCCGTGTTCTCTACGATATGTCGGAGCTGGGCATTCACCACGACGGTGCGTACCGCAAGTCTGCGCGTATCGTCGGTGATACCATGGGTAAATACCACCCGCACGGCGATTCCTCCATCTACGACTCACTGGTCGTGATGGCACAGGATTTCAAAAAGGAGCTCCCGCTCGTCGACGGCCACGGAAACTTCGGAACCATTGAAGGTGATTCCGCCGCTGCCATGCGTTACACCGAGGCAAGGCTCCAGAAGATCACGGAGGAAGGGCTTCTGGCGGACATTGATAAGGACGTCGTAGACTTTGTTCCGAACTTTGATGAGACGGAGAAGGAGCCGTCGGTCCTGCCGGCCATGTTCCCCAATTTCCTCATAAACGGCTCTGAGGGCATCGCTGTCGGCATGGCAACCTCCACGCCGACGCACAATGCGGCGGAGGCTATCGACGCTGAGATCGCACTGCTGGAGGATCCGCAGGCGACCACACGGGATCTGATGCGGCATGTAAAGGGACCGGATTTCCCGACCGGCGGCATCGTGGTAAATAAAAACGACCTGCCCGCCATCTACGAATCCGGCCAGGGCAAGATCCGCCTGCGCGGCAGGGTGGAGGTGGAAAAGGGCAAGTCCGGCCACATCCAGCTGGTGATAACAGAAATTCCCTACACCATGATCGGCTCCGGCATTGCCAAGTTCCTGCAGGACGTTGCGGCCCTGTATGAGAACAAGATCACCTCGGACATCGTGGACATTTCCAACCAGTCCTCCAAGGAGGGCATCCGCATCGTCATCGAGCTTAAAAAGGACACAGACGTCGAGAATTTCAAGGCACTCCTGTATAAAAAGACCAAGCTCGAGGACACGTTCGGCGTCAATATGCTGGCTATCAAGGATGGACGGCCCGAGACGCTTTCACTGCGCGATGTGCTGCAGGCGAACATCGATTTTGCCTTTGAGGTGACGCGGCGCAAGTATGAGACCATGCTTGCCAAGGAGCAGGAAAAGCGTGAGATTCAGGAGGGCCTGATCAAGGCCTGCAACGTGATCGACCTCATCATTGAGATCATCCGCGGCTCCGACTCCACGCAGCAGGCCAAACGGTGCCTTGTGGAGGGGCAGACCGAAGGCATTCGGTTCAAAACAAGAGAGTCTGCGGTGATGGCGTCGCAACTTGGCTTTACACCGCGCCAGGCCGATGCCATCTTAGAGCTGCGTCTTCGCAAGCTTGTGGGACTTGAAATCAATGCCCTTTTGAAGGAGCATGAGGAGACGGTCGCCAATATATATCGCTATGAGGATATCCTGGAGCAGAAAAGCTCCATGACAAGAGTCATCCGCGATGAGCTGACCCGCTTTAAAAAAGAGTTTGCTGCGCCCAGGAAAACCGAGATCATTCAGGGGGAGGAAGCAGTATACGTGAAGCCCGAGGAGGAAGAGACGAAGGTCATGTTCGTCATGGACCGCTTCGGCTATGCCAAGACCATCGACCTTGCGGCCTATGAACGGAACCGGGAAACGGTGGAAAATGACTACAAAGTCCACTTCGAATGCTCCAACCTGGGGCGTGTGTGCGTGTTCACGGATACCGGCATGATGCATACGGTGAAGGTCAGTGATCTTCCGATGGGCAAGCTCAAGGAAAAGGGACGCCCCATCGACAATGTGTGCAAGTTCGATTCGGCCAGGGAAAATGTGGTCTACATCACCAATCAGAGCGAACTGAACCTTTACCGCCTTGTATTTGTAACCGCGCAGGGCTATGTTAAGGTGGTCAGCGGCGGAGAGTTTGATGTGACGCGTCTGACCATTCAGTCATCGAAGCTCGAGGACGATGACCGTCTGGTGATGGTGCATGCGGTGACAGACCAGAATGCACTGGTGCTGCGGACGAAGGAAGGATTTTTCCTGAAATATGCGCTGGACGAGGTGCCTGAGCAGAAGAAAAACGCCAGAGGTGTGAAAGGCATCAAGCTTTCTGCGAAGGACGAGGTGGAGGATGCCTGGGTCCTGCGGCCGGGAGAAGCCAATACCGTAACCTTCCATGACCGCGAGGTGGATCTGAATCACTTAAAGTCCACGGCCCGCGGCGGCAAGGGAAGCAAAAAGTAGTGTAGGCAGCCGTTTTCATCGTGGGAATGCCGGCAGGCAGTGGGGGTACGTTGAAATATGGCAGCTGCTGAATAGTTAGGAGTAAATAAAATGAGAGTAATTGCCGGAACGGCGCGAAGCATGCCGCTGATGGTGCCGGAGGGAATGGATACCAGGCCAACCCAGGACATCATCAAGGAAACGTTGTTTAATATCATTCAGTTTGATGTGCCGGGCTGTGTCTTCCTGGATCTTTGTGCAGGAAGCGGCTCCATCGGCATCGAGGCGCTCTCCCGCGGAGCGAAGAAGGCGTACCTTGTGGAGAGCGGGAAGACCGCGGCTGCCTGCATTCAGGCGAACCTGCACAAAACGCATTTTGAAGAGGACGGCGTCCTTTTGAAGATGGATGTCATGAATGCACTGCACCACATCCATGAAAAGCAGGCCGATATCATCTACCTCGATCCGCCCTACCAAAGCGATACCTGCCGGCGGGTACTGACGGCACTGGATGATATGTCCTATGTGACAGAGGACACGCTGATCATTGTGGAAACGGCACTGGACACCGATTTCTCCTTTCTGGAGGAGACGGGACTGGAGATTGTCCGGGAAAAGGATTATCGCTCCCAGCGCCATCTGTTTATCCGCAGAAAATAACGATGCCGCAGCCGTTTTGATTTCCCTGTGAAAGGCTCGAGACGGCGGAACAGGCATCGTAAAGAAAACGAGGATTGTCATGATTAAAGCAATCTATCCGGGCAGCTTTGACCCGGTGACCTTTGGGCATCTGGATGTCATTCGCCGGGCAGCAAGAATGTTCGACGAGGTGGTTGTCTGTGTACTGGACAACAAGGCCAAGACTCCGTTGTTTTCAGTAGAGGAACGTGTTAAAATGCTACAGGATGTCACATCCGGTATGCCGAATATTCGTGTAGATTCCTACTACGGACTGCTCATAGATTATGCGGAGAAGATCGATGCGCATGTGAGCATTCGCGGACTTCGGGCAGTGACGGATTTTGAGTATGAGCTGCAGATCGCCCAGACCAACAAGCTCCTCTCCAAGGGGAAGCTGGACACGGTCTTTTTGACAACCAGTCTGCAGTATGCATATCTTAGCTCCTCAAGTGTGAAGGAGATAGCCGCCTTTGGCGGTGACATCAGTGTGTGCGTACCGCCGGAGGTAGAGCAGATGGTACGAGCTAAATACGATGGAGGCAGCCCGCTATGAGCAGCAACAAGATCGAACGCAAGATTGATGAAATCGAGGATTTCCTTGAAACCTGTAAATACAAGCCCCTTTCCAAGGACTATATTCTGGTAAACCGGGAGAGAATCGACACGCTTGTGGAAGAGCTGAGGGATGTCATTCCGGATGAGGTCGCCAGATACCGCGAGGTGCTCGACCAGAAGGATGCCATCTTTGCGGATGCCAAGGATAAGGCGCAGGCGCTGATTCAGAAGGCTACCGAGCAGATGAATCAGCAGATTAACGAAGAAGAGGTCATGAAGCAGGCCTATGAGCAGGCAGGCCAGATGGTTTCGGCGGCCAATCAGGAGGCAGCGGATACCACGCAGAAGGCGGCGGATCAGGCGAATGAAATGATCACCACTGCGCAGGGACAGGCGAATGACATTATGACGCAGGCCCAGCAGCAGTCCGCGGCAATGGTGCAGGAGGCACAGAACCAGGCTCAGCAGATCGTTGCTTCGGCGTCCCAGCAGGTCAATGACTTTAATCAGCAGGCACAGTCTTATCTGGCTGATATGCTTGCCCATCTCGAGGAGCTGACTCAGAGTGTGATCAGTGATACCAATACGGTATACCAGTCCACGCTGCAGAGCATGAACTCGTATCTGCAGAACGTGCAGAACGACCGCAACGCGCTGTCTCAGCAGATGCAGGAGTCTGCATTTGCACGGCAGCAGGCAACGGCCATTGAGCAGCAGAACGCCAACCAGGCTGTACAGGAGGCCGGCGCGTTGGCACAGGCAGCTGTCCTGGCCCAGCAGCAGGCTGCAGCAGAGGCAATGTCAGCAGAAGCCCCGCAGGACAATGTCGAAGCGGGACCGGTTCAGGAAGGCGAGGCGTAACTATTCAGGGCCCATCTCGTATTTGCTGTCGCAAATCCTCGATGTAGCTTGCTAATTTCAATTGTGAATATGACTGCAAGCAGCGGGCTTACGTTGAAATGTGGCAGGTGCTGAACAGACACCATAAAATTACAAAATCAGCCTTAGAAAAGCGACGCAGAGCGTCCGTTCATTCTGGAAAGAGGAATGGGCGGACGTTTTGCTTTTAGGAAGGAATCAATGCATACGAACAGGAAGAAAATCGCCAAAGGCGACTATGGGTATCACAAAAGCCAGCGCACCGGGAAGCTCATTCTCACCGCTGTGTTGTATCTGGCTGCGTTTTCCATGTATTTTGCAGCAAAGGGCCTGCTCGGGACCAATCAGAACTGGTTCACCATTCTGGCGGTTCTGATTCTTCTTCCGGCGGCCAAGCAGACCGTGGCACTGATCATGCTGTTTCGCGCAGGTGACTGCCCGCAGGAGGTGCATACTGCAGTGGAAAGCCATGTGGGATCGCTGGATCATGCGTATGAGCTGTATTTCACAACCGAGAAAAAGAACTTTAACATCCTGCACCTTACTTCGGCCGGCAAGACCGTTGCGGCGCTCACGCAGGACCCTACATGCGACTGTCAGGCCGGAGAGCAGCACATCCGGAAGATGCTGATGTCCAACGGGTTCCACGGCTACCAGGTGAAGATCTTCACGAGCCTTGGCACGTATCTGACACGTCTGGATCAGCTGCAGGACCTTGGCAGTGAGGAGGGCGCAGATCATGAGGCGCTCTTTATACTGTTGTACCGAATAAGCTTGTAATATCGATCCGGTTGGAGATAGCTATGCAGGAACAAACCGTTACTACTCTGGAGGCCGGGCAGCGCCTGGATAAATATCTGCACCGGCTGCTGCCGGATGCGACGACCTCCTTTCTCTATAAAATGCTTCGCAAGAAGAACATAACGCTGAACGGCAAAAAGGCCGCAGGAAACGAAATCGTTGCAGACAAGGATACCGTTCGGCTGTTCCTGTCTGACGAGACCTATGCGAAGATGGGCGGACGGCTGGTTCCTGCCGGAACCGGGCAAAATGCTGCCGGGGGTAAGCAACAAAGGCTTTCTGCCGGGGCCGGGCAGCAATATGCTCCTGCCGGTGTCAAGCCAAAGGAAGCAGCAACAGGAAAAAAGAGCCTCCGAGGTGACGGCAAGGAAGCTTTGAATGAACGGGGACCGCAGGAAGATCTACGCATATCCGCGTGGAAGAGAGCCTACGAGACCCTGCAGAAACGTTTTCCGCAGCTGCACATTCTCTACGAGGATGATCACATCGCAGCGGCCTATAAGCCCTCCGGCGTCCTTTCGCAGAAGGCAAAACCGGAGGACCTTTCCCTGAACGAGTGGTTTCTGGGGCTTCTGTTTGCGCGAGGAGAGCTTGGCAGGGAGTCCCTTTACCGCTTCACACCCTCTGCGCAGAACCGTCTGGACCGCAATACGGAAGGGATTGTCCTCCTGGCGAAGACTCTCCCCGGAAGTCACCTTCTGACCGGTCTCCAACGAGAACACCTCCTGGGCAAGTACTACCATATGATTGTGGCCGGCACGGTGGAAGACGCCGGCTGCATCGAAGCGTATCTTGCTAAGGACGAAAGGAACAACACCGTACGGATTTACCGGGCGCCCGGAGACGGCCTCGTTTATACGAGAACTGAGTACCGGCCGCTGCAGCGTGGGCGGCTGGAGGGCCGGCTTTCCGTTACACTTCTTGAGGCCCGGCTTATCACCGGCAAGACGCATCAGCTTCGCGCACACCTTTCCGGCATCGGACACCCGATCATCGGGGATCCCAAATACGGGAATCCTGCATACAATCAGGCACTGGGCAAATACGGCATTCGCTCCCAGCTTCTCCTATGCCAAAGAGTTGAATTCCCTAAAGACACTGCGGCACTGAAGCTCTTTGGACGAGAGGACTTAGCTGGGAAAATCATCGCCTGTCAAGAGCCGGAGGTCTATTCGGCGGTGATGCAGGGAAAGCCGTCACTGGCCAGAAGAGGTAAGGATAACGCATGAGTGGGGGGGGAAAAAAGACGGTTACAGAAACCCCTGATGTGACCGGCCGGCGGTGAACGAATACAGGAAACGAAAGAAGTGATTAATAAGGACACACAATGGCAACCTGGAACTCAAGAGGCCTTCGCGGCTCGCTTTTGGAAGAAGAAATCAACCGAACAAACGAAACCTACAAGGAACAGGGGCTGTGCCTGATCCAGAAAATCCCGACGCCCATCACCCCCATTCAGCTCGACAAGGAAACCCGGCACATCACGCTCGCCTATTTTGAGCAGAAGAGCACGGTCGACTACATCGGTGTGGTACAAGGGTATCCTGTGTGCTTTGACGCCAAGGAGGTCAAAAGCTCCACCTTTGCGCTCCAGAACATTCATCCCCACCAGGTAGACTTCATGCAGCGCTTTGAAAAGCAGGATGGTATCGCCTTTTTCCTGATCTATTACACCGGTATGGAGCAGTACTACTACCTGCCCTTTCGCGATTTTCTCCCGTTCTGGGAACGCATGGAGGCCGGCGGGCGCAAGAGCTTCCGCTTTGACGAGCTGGACCAGACTTACCTGCTCCCCAAACGTCCCGGCGTCATGGTGCCCTACCTGGAGATGATTAATAAGGACATCACCGAGCGAGAAACATAGTGTTATGCAGAAAATGCATTTAGGATATTCCACGCATGAGTGAGGCGTGAAGCTCCTTTTGGTAGCAATGTATAAGGGGATGATCGCCGGGAAATGGAGTGGTGCGATTTTGTGACGAGCAGTCGGATTCTCATGAAGGAAACAGATTCGCCAGCCCGACAGGAGCGCAACATGTTTGAGTCCAAGACACGGGCCTTCCGAAGGAAGACCCGTGGACGGACGAGGACACTCGGAATTGCCTGATGGCAATTCCTTCTGTTTGGAGTGAGCGCCTAAAGGCGCTGCACTCCTGCTTCAGAGAAACCGCGTACGCGGATTTCTCCTTGCATTTGCGCGAATCGGGCGCATGGTGAATCTGGAACCTTCATAGAGAATCCCTGCGAGGAAGGCATGAGCACCCTCCATTCCCGACGATCAGCCCCGAGACGTGAGGCTATCATCCCCGGCGCGCTTGACACGGACGCAATCCCTCTGGTATAGTCACACCTGGTTTAACTATTTACTAAATTATCACTGCACAGCACTAAAGCGTCTGGATGTACGTGTTCCTGCGCGCCTGTGCAGAACATTCAGTGAGGCAAATATGGCAGATCGAAAAAGACAGGAGCTCCTCCATACACCGGAGGGCGTATGGGATCACTACGGCGCAGACTGCGCCCAGTACGAAACCCTCATCCAGGGAATCGGCGAGACCATGCACCGGTACGGCTACGAGAGCATCAAAACCCCAACCTTTGAATTCTTCGACGTGTTCTCAAGAGAAATCGGAACAACACCGTCCCGGGAGCTGTATAAATTCTTTGACAAAGAGGGAAACACCCTGGTGCTGCGGCCGGACTTTACGCCGTCGGTGGCCCGGTGCGCGGCCAAGTATTTTATGGACGAAGAGCGCCCTTTGAAGTTCTGCTACCAGGGAAGCGCATTTATCAACACCTCCAATCTGCAGGGCAAGCTCAAGGAATCCACCCAGATGGGTGCCGAGTGCATCAATGAGCCCTCTGCAGAGGCCGATGCAGAAATGCTGGCCCTTCTGATCGAGGCACTGCTGGGCGCGGGACTTGGCAAATTTCAGATTACCGTCGGTGATGTTGAATATTTCCGCGGCGTCTGCGAGGCGGCAGGACTGGATGAGGAGACAGAGAGCGAGCTTAGAGACTACATTTCCGGGAAAAACTATTTTGCCGCAGAAAATCTTCTGAAAAAACAGGCGCTGGATCCGGCCATCGCCGGCCAGCTTTTGCAGATTGCCGGCTTTGCAGGGAACGATGAGGATCTGGAGCAGATGCGAAAAACTGCCCCCAATGAACGGGCCGGCAGCGCCATCAGCCGGCTGATCGAGGTGTATCGGATATTAAAGCTTTACGGCTATGAGCAGTACATCAGCTTCGATCTTTCGCTTCTGTCCAAATATCGCTACTATACAGGCATTTTGTTCAAGGCATATACTTACGGCGTGGGTGATCCGGTGGCAACCGGCGGGCGGTATGATACGCTCCTGGCGCAGTTCGGCAAAGAGGCGCCGGCCATCGGCTTTATGTTCC
>CAVFRZ010000026.1:0-15965 GCA_963624875.1 Anaerovibrio sp. | reverse complement strand
CCTGAAGAAGCATCGCAAAATATAGCTAGTTAATTATTATTCGTTCTACTAGGATTCTGATCACGACCTATATGTTTCCATCGATCATGCTGGTGATTCCTTATTCGGTCGTGATGAAAACACTTGGATTAACCAATACAAGGATTGGATTGGTCCTGGTCTATATGTCCTTCAGTGTTCCGTATGCAGTGTGGATGTTGGTGGGATTCTTCAAAACTGTTCCAATCGGCATTGAGGAAGCTGCCAGAATTGATGGAGCAAACCGATTACAGGTGTTCGTACAGGTTGTGCTTCCGCTGGTCCGCCCAGGCATTGTTTCCACTGCGATATATGTGTTTATCAATGCGTGGAATGAATTCCTGTATGCACTGCTTTTGGTCAGCAGTTCTGACAAAACAACACTGTCTGTAGCAGTGAAAACGTTGGAGGGCGCAGACATTTTAAACTGGGGATCTATGATGGCAGCGTCTGCCATTGTTGTTTTACCTTCCATTTTCTTCTTTTGCCTGATCCAGAACAAGCTGGCTGGCGGATTGGCGGATGGAGCTGTCAAGTAAACTTAATTAATGAGAGGATTCTTTATGAAAACGATTAATTATGCTGTTATAGGAGTTGGATATTTTGGCGCTGAACTTGGACGCATTATGAACGAACAGGAAGGCGCCAAGGTTGTAGCGGTGTATGACCCAGAGAATGGAAAGACTATAGCAGAAGAACTGGGGTGTGATGCGGAGACAGATCTGGATGCTATATGCTCACGAGAAGACGTTGATGCTGTGCTGGTGGCGACACCAAATTACCTGCACAAGGAGCCTGTTTTGACTGCGGCACGAAATAAGAAGCATGTATTCTGTGAGAAGCCAATTGCTCTATCCTATGCAGATTGCGACGAAATGGTACGTGTCTGCAAGGAGAATGGCGTGATTTTTATGGCTGGCCATGTCATGAATTTCTTTCGAGCAGTACGACATACAAAGCGCTTGATTGCAGAAGGCAAGATTGGACGGGTTCTGTATTGCCATTCCGCACGTAACGGATGGGAGGAGCCTCAGCCGTCCATCAGCTGGAAGAAGATCCGTGCGAAGTCGGGTGGTCATCTTTACCATCATATTCATGAATTGGACTGCATTCAGTTCCTAATGGGACCGGCGACCGAGGTCACCATGACCGGTGGAAATGTTGCGCATCAAGGAGAACAGTTTGGAGATGAGGATGACATGCTGTTTCTCATGCTGGAATTTGGAAACGGAACGTATGCCATCGCGGAATACGGTTCTGCATTCCACTATCCGGAGCATTATGTCCTGATTCAGGGAACAAAAGGCTACATCAAAATCGATATGTGTAATGTTGGAATGACGGTTAAAACTGCGGACGGGGAAGAAGAACATTATCTGGTCCATGAAACGAAGGAAGAAGACGATCAGAGAACACAGATTTATCACAGCACGGAAATGGATGGTGCAATTCAGTATGGGCATCCAGGAAAAAAGCCGCCACTGTGGCTGCATGGCATCATGAAAAATGAAATGAAGTTCTTCAACGGAGTAATGCATGGTGAACCTGTTTCAGAAGAATTTCGCCCGTTAATGACGGGCGAGGCGGCACGTGCAGCAATTGCGACAGCAGACGCGGCAACCCTGTCTTTGCGAGAGAATCGAAAGGTCAACATCGAAGAGGTGATCTGAAAACGAGGGAAAAGGAGATGAAACGGTCGATTTGTACTGTTATACGTTTGGTGTTGTGCGAGATACTGTTGGTCTTTTGCTGCAGACATATTCAAGCAGAGGCTGCAACAGGAGAGGTATCCCTGACAAGAGAAGGAGTTTCGATTACGTCCGGTACAGTGACGGACTTGTCGTCTGCTTCTGATGCAGAAGGCATTTTTGATATGACAGAGGGAACAATTATTGTGAAATATACGTCCACTGTCTCCAACAGTTATCAGTCGCTGTTCAGTGTTGCTAACGGAACGTCTGGGAATCGTAATCGTCATTTTCACGTGTACATTACTCCGGATGGAGTGCTTGGATTTGAACTGCGGAACAATGACAGCAATTTTAAATACACTGGAAGCCGTGTATCTGCTGTCCGTACGTCCTATCTGGGCGAACCGGCAGTGAACACAATTGCTTTCCGGGCAGATTCAGCGAGCAAAACATATACGTTGTTTGCAAACGGACGTAAGATTACGACGGTGTCCGTAAGCAACTACAAGTTCTTTTCTGATATTTCAGGAGCGGATACGATCAGTGTAGGAGGGACCATTCGCGAGGGAGCTGTTGGATATCCGTTTGGTGGAACAATCGATTCCCTGCAGGTTTCAGATACCGTCTATTCTGATGAGTATCTGAAGGAAGTAACCGACGACACAGCTTATAGCACGTATGTTTTCAGTAGTGAGGATGGATTGAGCTGCAACTATTACAGAATTCCCTCGCTTTTAACTCTCAAGAGCGGAAAAGTGGTTGCTGCTGCAGATGCACGCTTTGGGGGTACGCATGATTCGAAGAGCAATATCGATACGGCGTTTGCCTACAGCACAGACAGTGGAGCAACATGGTCGAATCCGGTGTTTGCTTTTCATTTTGACGATTATGCAGACCAGCAGGTTGAGTGGCCAACGGCCTCGGGATTGCGTGATTTACAGATCCAAGGAAGTGCATCGTTTATAGATCCGGTAATGATACAGGACAGTGACAGCGGAAGGCTGTTCCTATTTGCAGATGTTATGCCGGCAGGTGTTGGATCTTCAAATGCTGCGATAGGGAATGGATATAAAACCATAGACGGTAATCAGTATCTGAAGCTGCGGTGGCATTCAGATGGGTCCAGTGAATACAATTATTCCTTGAGAGATGGCACTATCTACGATGATACGACGAACACACCGACAGATTATACGGTGAATGCGAATTATGAGGTCTTGAAAGACGGAACACCACTTACGGTAAAACAATACAGCGTTAGCATCAGTGGAAGCTCGCTTCTTGAGACACAGACAGATACGGATGTAGCGATGAATGTCTTTTACGCGGATTCTCTTTTCAAAGTATTCCCGACATCCTATCTGGGAATGGTTTACAGTGACGATGAGGGGCTTACCTGGTCCTCAATGCAACTGCTTAATACGCTGAAGAGCGACTCTGAGAAACTGTTAATTACCGGGCCAGGGGTTGGTATTGAGATTAAGAACGGAGACTATGCTGGGCGCCTGGTTGTTCCTGTATACAGTACAACTCTTGCTAGCTTTGGTGTCATCTACAGTGATAATCAGGGCGTGGACTGGACTTATGCACCGGCAGATTCATCCAGTAGTGGTTCTACAGCCGAGGCTCAAATTGTAGAAATGCCGGACGGAAGCCTGAAAGTTTTTCTTCGTACGAGCAGCGGATATGTGGCAGAACGTACGAGTGTTGATGGCGGAATTACATGGACATCAGAAAAGACTGTCAGCGAAATTGCAACAACATCCTATGGAACACAGCTGTCGGTTATCAATTATTCCGGGCTTATTGACGGAAAATCAGCAATTATTCTGTCGTCGCCCAATTCTACCAGTGGAAGGAATACAGGAAAAATCCGCATCGGACTGATTACAGATACCGGAGCTTCTGGCACAGACCGTTATGATATCGATTGGAGTTATTGCTTCGCACTGGATGGAACAGTTGGTTATTCCTATTCCTGCCTGAGCGAACTGCCGAATGGGGAAATAGGAGTGTTGTATGAAAAATATGATTCCTGGTCCAGAAATCAACTGCATTTAATCGATGTTCTGCCATTTGAGAGTTATTCCATTTCGGAACTGAAGGGATGATTCTCGGTGAAAGATTACGGATAGCAAGTTGCGAACTCAGACTGTGTAGGGCGTCGGAATTTAAGCTCCGGCGCCTTGTAAGAAGAGTCTGGAAAGAACTACTGAATGTGCAAAAGGCAAGTTCTTTTCTGCAGCAGCAGGACGGAGGTAAGATCATGCGTATTATTAGAGCAAAGGATTATGCAGAGGTGTCGTCAAAGACAGCAAACCTGCTGCTGGCCCAGGTGAATCTGAAGCCGAGCGCAGTGCTGGGACTGGCTACAGGCGGATCACCGGTAGGAGCCTATCAGAAAATCGTGGAGGCTTATCAGAACGCAGATGTGGACTTTTCGGAAGTGACCACCATCAATCTGGATGAGTATCGGGGAATCAGCAGAGAGCATCCGCAAAGCTATCGGAGCTTCATGCACGAGCACCTGATGAAGCATGTGAATCTGCGAAAGGACCATATATTCATTCCCGATGGGGAGAATATGGATGCGGAAGCGGTATGCAGTGCATATGATTCCGTGATCGAACAATCCGGCGGAATTGATCTGCAGCTTTTGGGAATCGGATTGGACGGACACATCGGGTTTAATGAGCCGGCGGATCATTTTGAAAAGAATACACATTGTGTGGAGCTGACCGAGAGTACGATTGAGGCAAATCAGCGCTTTTTTGACAGCAAGGATCAGGTGCCGAGGCAGGCCTATACGATGGGAATTCTGCCGATTATGCAGGCCAGAAAGGTGGTATTGATCGCAAACGGACAGAATAAGGCGGATATTCTGCGGCGTGCCTTTTTCGGACCGGTTACACCGCAGGTTCCGGCATCTATTCTGCAGCTTCACCCGGATGTTACCTTGATTGCAGACGAGGAGGCTCTTTCTGCGATGTGCTGAGAGGTTTTCGAATAGATACGAATAGGTGAGAATAGATACAATGATGCCATCGGCATTTCGAGCATCAAAATGAGCTGCATGGCTGCGGAGCGAAGGAAGCGAAAGCGAGCAAGAACATGGTCATTAAAAATGCATGGACATATACCGGGGATCATCAGTTTCAGAAATTGAACATCCGTATGCAGGATACGCGGATTCAGCAGATTCAGCAGGAGGACATCATTGCCGAAGAGGGCGAAGTCTGCATCGATGCAGCCGGCCTGTATGCCATTCCGGGACTGGTGGACATTCATTTCCATGGGGCGGTTGGGCACGATTTCTGCCAGGCCACCACGCAGGAGCTGCAGGAAATTGCTGAATATGAATTAAAAAACGGCATTCTGGCCATTTGTCCGGCAACGATGTCCTACAACGAAGAAATTTTAAGCCAGGTCATGCGGAAAGCGGCAGCGTACCGCGCGGAAGCGGGAGCGGATCTTGTCGGCATCAACATGGAGGGACCGTTCATCAGCCCGCAAAAGGCAGGGGCACAGAATCCGGAGTACATCATGCCGGCGGATGAGGGTATGTTCCGACGGCTCCAGGCAGCAAGCGGCGGCCTTATCAAGCTGGTGGATCTGGCACCGGAGGAGCCCGGTGCCATGGAATTCATCGAGCACTGTGCCGGCGATGTGAGAATATCCATTGCCCATACGGTGTGCAGCTATGCTGTGGCAAAGGAGGCGTTTAGCAAGGGCGCGAGTCACATGACGCATCTGCATAATGCCATGCCAGAGATGGGGCACCGGGAACCGGGACCGATTCCGGCAGCCGTGGAGGCAGGAGCGGAGGCAGAGCTCATCGCGGACGGAATTCATGTGCACCCGGCTGTGATAAAGGCAACCTTCCGTATGTTCGGTGCCGAGAAGATGATCCTGATTTCGGACAGTATGGAGGCCACCGGGCTGGCGGACGGAGATTATCATCTCGGAGGACAGGCGGTAACCGTAAAGGGGAATAAGGCCGTCCTGACAAGCGCGCCGGAAACCATTGCAGGCAGCGTTACCAATCTGTATGACTGCATGAAAACCTGTGTACAGAAGGCGGGAGTGCCGCTTGAGGAGGCAGTTCGGGCAGCCACAGAGAATCCCGCAAGGTCCATCGGAGTGGACAAGGATTACGGGAGAATTGCAAAGGGCTGCTATGGGAATATTCTGCTGATGAATTCGGAACTGGGGCTTGAGCATATCATTCAAAAGGGAAAGCTGGTTTCATAGGTATGGATAGAGAAGAGATATTTCAACAAATCAAAGGCGGTCTGATCGTCTCGTGCCAGGCATTGGAGCATGAGCCACTCTATACAAAGGAGGGCGGCGTCATGCCGCTCATGGCGAAAGCGGCAGCGATGTCAGGCGCGGTCGGAATCCGGGCCAATACCGTACGGGATATTCTTCAGATCAAAGAGGCAGTGGATCTTCCTGTCATTGGAATCATTAAGAAAAGCTACGAAGGAACCCCCATGTACATCACGGTCACAATGAAGGAGGTGGACGAGCTGGTCGCCTGCGGTACGGATATCGTGGCGGTGCAGGGGACCGGTGCGCTCCGCCCGGACAAAAGTACGGCGGCAGAGTTTATTGCGGCCGTTCGTGCTAAATATCCGGACCAGCTGATCATGGCGGACTGTGCAAGAGTGGAGGAGGGAATCTGCTGCGCAAAGGCCGGTGCGGATTTCGTCGGCACTACCATGCGCGGATATACACCGGAAACGCAGGGATGCAATGAAATTGATTACGATTTCATCCATGAGCTGGTGCAGAGGTGCCCGGCGAAAATCATCGCAGAAGGCCATATTCATTATCCCGAACAGGCCAAAAGAGCACTTGAAGCGGGAGCCTACGCGCTGGTGGTCGGCGGTGCCATCACAAGACCGGCGGAAATAACAGCGCGGTTTGTTTCTGCTATTAAAGAGGCGTAAAAGTGAAAATCATTGCAGTGGATATCGGCGGAACAGCCATAAAAGCCGGCATATGGGATGGGACAAAGATCCTGGAATATAAGGAATGGGAGACCCATGCATCTTCCGGCGGTGCTGCGCTGATGGAACGGGTGAAGGCGCTGATTCAATCATATTCATCTCCATCGGCAGATGGAATCGGGATCAGTACAGCCGGAGAGGTGAATGCCGAAAACGGAAGCATCCTGTATGCGAACAGCAATATACCCGGATATACCGGAATGCCGGTAAAGCAAATCCTGGAGGATGAATTTCACGTGCCGGTTTCGGTCGAAAATGATGTCAACGCTGCCGCCGTCGGTGAGCTGCACTGCGGGGCGGGCCGAGGATATCGGGACTTTCTGTGTGTGACATACGGTACCGGAGTCGGCGGCTGCATTGTCATGAACGGGCAGGTTGTTCGCGGTGCGACGCATTGTGCCGGAGGCTTCGGCGGAATGATTATTCATCCGGAATGCCGGGACGGGAGTGAGAGTCTGCAGGGGTGCTACGAGCGCTGCGCGTCGACAACGGCACTGGTAGAGAAGGTAAAGGCCGTGGATCCGTCGCTGGATGGCGGTAGGAAGATTTTTGCGGCAATGGACCGAAAGGAAGTGCGCCGGCTGATTGATGAGTGGATTGACGACATCTGCACAGGACTGATCAACCTGATATACATATTCAATCCGCCGCTGGTGATCCTCGGCGGCGGAGTAATGGCTCAGGAGTATGTGTGGCAGGAGATCAACCGGAAAGTAAGGCATCAGCTGCCGCCGCTTTTGAGGGATACGGCCATTGTGCCGGCAGGCCTTGGGAACACAGCAGGCATGCTGGGCGCGGCGTACCTTGCCTCCTTATGTCCGGAGGGCACAGCTTTGTCAGGGGTCGCCGCGGACCGGTGAGTAACGCGGCGAAAATCCTTTCCGGATTTACGGTATCTTAGCATAGATTTGCTGTATAATAAGTCAAAGCTTTTTTATATAGGAGCTTTGACCGATACCGCTCACGATAAGATCTGCGGAAAGGAGACATTATTATGAAAAGACAGGTTGTAGTTGTACTGATGGCGGCAATGATGGCATCAATGCTGGCAGGCTGCGGCAGCTCGGAAAGTGCAGCACCGGCTGCAGGTACAGAGGAGGCAACGGAGCAGGCAGAAGCTGCTGATACCGAGGCGGCCGAAGATACACAGGATACGACGGAGGCTGCGACAGAGATTGCTGAGGGAGAGGAATTTGATGAAGGCTTTATGCCGTCTGACTTCATACAGGAGCAGGCCGGTACGGATACGTTTGATTCGTATGAAGATGTCCTTGGCTATCTGAATGGCGAGAATGAAGGATTCGCTTACATTTCGCTGGATGGATCGACCGCCTATGTTCTGGCGGTTACCGACACACTGTATGCGCTGGATGATACGACAAGCGCAGCTTCGAGCGTAAGCCTGTATGCGTATAACAGCGATGGAAAGCTTGTGAACGTCGGAAATGCGTATTCGGCAGGCGGAGAAGAGGATCCGATCCGCTGCGAGGACGGCGTTCTCTATGTGTGCAGCGCAGATGAATACGGCGAGATGAAGATCAGTAAGGATACCAACGGACTCTTCTACACCAAGGAGGTCAGCCGCTACAGTGAAAGCGACGGATCTGTTTCCTTCAGCGGCTTTGTTCGTGAGGATGATGATATTAATTCCTCTTCCGAGGATACCGGGGTTTCAACGGATGAAGAGTTCGAGGCACTGCTGGCCTCCGGAAGAGAGAAGACACCGATCCGTTTCTGGGGAGCGGAGTATGCATCGTATGACGATGTGATTGCGCAGCTCCCGGCAGATTACGGATATGCGTATCTGACGATTGACGGTTATGACGGCGATGTTCTGGCGGTGACAGATTTCACATATCAGTGGGACAACGGAGAGAACGTATCCCTGACAGCCTATCTGTACGTACAAAACGGTGATGCGGTTCAGTATCTTGGCAATGTCATGACCGGCGGAACCGGATACCCGATTCGCTGCGCGAACGGAATCCTCTACAACTGCAACATGGTTCAGTACGGCGAGATGAAGGTAGAACAGACGTCGGATGGCAAATACTCTCTGGCCTATACCAACCGCGGCACTATTACGAACAATGCAGACGGAACCGTTGAGATTGAGACGGAAGGAAAGCTGGCCGGTGCAGAGGAAGATGAGATCCGCGACAAGATAGCAGCGATGGATGGCGTGGCAGTAGTCGATTTCACGGTGGTGAAATAGCCTTTGGTCAGCCGCATCGAGGTTTTCGAATGCGAGGATAAAATGTCATCGGGCATTTTTGAGTATCAGAATCGAGATGGGTGCTAATAATTACACTGAGATGGAGATAGAGCAGCCCCGGGACATCAAGTGTGTCCCGGGGCTGTTTTTCAAGGGCATGGCTGCATTCAGATTCGCCGCAGCGCGGCACGGACGGCCCATCCGATGAGATGATAGAAGGCACGGATCCGGCCGCAGTCACCAATCTGCCGCAGGAGCGTCCACATGCGGCGTATTGCGGAGAGCTTATTGGAGGAAAGCGATTTCCATGGGCGGCGGTAGATGGTCAGGACCTCATCAAGCCCGCAGGCGGTAATGCCGGTCTTTAAAAGGCTCCACCATAGTGCTGTGTCCTCAGAGCCGATGTCCGGCATATGAATCAGCTCCTTTGGGATTTTCTGTGTATCCAAAAGAACCGTAGAGGTAAAGATCACCGTTCGGCTAAGAGCTTCGGAAAAGCCAAGAGTGGCCGGGACGCGGACAATTTTGCCGGTTCCCCGGGCATTCTCATCCCCGAATTCATAGGAAGTGAAGGCAAAGCCGCTTTCGCACGAATCCAGGAACCGTAGCTCCCTTTCGAGCTTTTCCGGAAGCCATACATCATCGGCATCCAGAAAGGCAATATATCGTCCCCTGGCGCAGGAAACGCCGTGATTGCGGCTCTCTGCGGCCCCCATATTCTTCTCATTCTGAATGATATGGATCTGTGAGCCAAAGGGCGAGGCATCCTTACAGGCGGCAGCGACAGACAGTGTATCATCACCTCCGCAGTCATCCACCAGGAGAAGCTCCCAGTTGGTCCAGGTTTGCTGCTCTACGCAGTGAATGGTATTCGCAATGTAGGGCGCGGCATGGTACATTGGTACAATGATAGAGACAAGGCTCTTTGTTTCATCGGTGGATGCCATAGTAATCCTTTCGGTGGTGGATCTATACGTTATTGCCGCTTCGCCGGCAAAGAGGTGTCCCCATCCCGGAAGGGGCATCTTGGGGGCCTGACTTTTCGCGGCGTTCATACAAAAGCAAAGGAGAATATATGAATATTACAGTATATCTTGGATCGATGGAAGGAAACCTTCCGGAGTTTGCAGAGGCGATTCGTGAGCTGGGAACCTGGATTGGCAGGAGCGGCAATAATCTTGTATACGGCGGTTCCAAGAGCGGCCTCATGGGAATGATTGCAGACAGTGTTCTTGCCGCCGGCGGAAAGGTGTACGGCGTGGAGCCGGAGTTCTTCATGGAGGCGGAGTTTCAGCATGAAGGTCTGACCGAGCTTACGGTGACGAAGGACATGGCAGAGAGGAAAAAGCTCCTGATCGAAAAGGGGGATGCCTATATTGCCTTCCCGGGCGGCACGGGGACATTGGAGGAGATTTCAGAGGTTATGTCCATGGTCTCCCTCAAGCACACAGAAAAGCCCTGTATTCTATATAACCTGAATGGCTACTACGATGATCTCAAGCGCCTCCTGGAGCACATGGTGGAAACCGGTCTTTCCTGCCCGGAGCGGCTGGAGGGGATACGCTTTGCCGGAAATCTGCAGGAGATTCAGGAAATCATTGCAGCGGCAAAGGCCTGATACAGATGCATCGAATTCAATGTACAAGGCACAGACCAAATATCACCAGCGACACTTCCTGTCGCTGGTGATATTTGATAACGGCCAAGTGGTTTAGAACTACACCAGTCCCATGACATCATCCACCGGGAGTGCTACGATGACGCCGTGGGCAGGCGTATTCAAACCGCATTTTTCGGCGATGGCCTGCATGACGGGGGCCTTCTTTTCGGACGGAACAACGATCAGGACGCTGTCCTGCTCCTCCTGCCCGTCAAACCCCAGCTCCTGCAGGGCGTTTTCCTGTGCAATCCGGCGGCCGTGAAGAACAGTGCCGCCGCGTGCTCCGACCTCTCTGGCAGCATCCACCACGGCATCACTGTAGCCGGTGTGAACGTTAATCAGGAGCAGTGAATAGGCAGGAACGGAGCTGTTATGACTCTGGGACATAGTGGATTCCTCCTCGGAATAGTCTGCATTGTCGTTGTCAGCAGCAGAGGCCTTGGCGTCTGCCTGCAGGAGATGAACCAGCGCACCCTGTGCCGCATTGAGCGGAAGCGTTACGGCAATACCGGTGCCTCTCCGATGATAGGAAAGGGATCCGTTAATGGCACGGAAGGTGTCGCGTACCTGTGACTTGCGGACGTAGCCGAGGGTCAGGATGCGCGTTGTACCGCCAAGGCCCAGGATATCAAGGAACTCCGAAGGAGCAGTTCCCTTGGCGCGCAGCTCACATAAAAGAGGAATGTGCTGCTGCCGGAATGTTTCCTCCACCTGTCGGCGATCCTCCTCGTTGGTGATGGAGAGGAGAATACGAAGCCCATCCGAGGGTGCACGATGGGGGGAAAGAGAAATGGGTTCTTTTTTCATACGTTAGACTCCGTTCTGTCTCATTGCTTCAGATTTCCAATTCCACAATGGTGTCATTATAGCTTGCAGAGGCTGCGGCATGCCGGCTGGATTTGTATTGATAAATCAGTCCCATGAGCTGTACCGCAATGAGCGGAGCAAGAGCAACCAGTGCTACCACGCCGAAGGCATCGGTAACGATATTGCCGCCGGCAGCGCTGCAGGCTCCCATGGCCAGCGGCAGCAGGAAGGTGGAGGTCATCGGTCCGCTCGCAACGCCGCCGGAGTCAAAGGCAATGCCGACGAATACTGTGGGGACAAAGCGGGCCATAATCAGTGCTGCAGCGTAACCGGGAATTAAAATCCAGTAGATGCTAAGGCCTGTGAGAACGCGAACCATGGAAAGCGCCACGGCACAGGCAACACCGGCCTGGAGCGTACGGTTCATGGCATTGCGCGAGATCATGCCGCCGGTAATATTTTCAACCTGTTCATTCAGAACCTGCACAGCCGGCTCGGCCTTTACGATGTAGTAGCCGATGATCATGCCGATGGGGATGAGAATCCAGGAAAAGCGGCTGCCGGCCAGTCCGCTGCCGAGAAGATTTCCGACCGGGGCAAAGCCGATGTTGACGCCGGTCAGAAACAGAATGAGCCCGATCATGGTGTAGCCAAAGCCGATCATCATACGAAGAATCTGACGGCCCTTGTAGTGCCTTGTCAGAAGCTGGAACAAAAGGAACACACCGACAATCGGAAGCGTGCTCTGCAGCACCTCCATGATATATTCCGGAAAAGCCTGCAGGAACTGGACAGCGACGTCCTGCGTGGTGAGAACCGAAGCGATTTCAACGGTAGCATAGGCGGCTTCGGAAGGGTGGTAAAAAATACCCAGCAGCATCACCATGAGAATAGGGCCGATGCTGCAAAGTGCGATAAGACCGAAGCTGTCATCGGCGCTGCCGGAGCGACCGCGAATGGATGAAAAGCCGATGCCAAGTGCCATAATAAAGGGAACGGTCATGGGCCCGGTCGTAACACCGCCGGCGTCAAAGGCCACCGACAGGAATTCATTGGGGACGAACAGGGACAGCGCGAAGAGAAGCACGTAGAACACCGGCAGCATTTTTGCCAGAGGAATTTTCAGAAAAATACGCAGCACCGCGATTGCTGTGAAGACGCCAACGCCGGCGGCAACGGTCCAGATCAGGACGTTGTTGGGGATGGAGGCTACCTGATTGGCCAGCACCTGAAGATCGGGCTCGGCAATGGTGATCAGCGCACCCGTGGCAAAGCAGACTAAAAGACAAAAGAGCCGGCTCTTACTCCGCACAATGCGGCCTCCGATTCCCTGTCCGAGCGGCGTCATGGAGATCTCAGCACCGAGCTGGAAGAATCCCATGCCGATAATGAGAAGTACAGCTCCGGTCAGGAAGAGAGCAATGGTACCCACCTCCATGGGAACCAGAACGATGCTTAGAAGCAGTACAATGAGTGTGATCGGAAGAACACTGGATAGGGATTCTCTTGTTTTTTCTTTGAGCTTTTCATTCATAGGCGCTTCACTTCTTGAGAATTGGATCGTTTATGAGGAACAAAGACAACTTATAATGATTGTCTTTATTTGAAGAACAGGTTTATCGTAACATAAAAAGAAAACAGAAAACAAAGCTGTTAAGAAATCTTAACGAAACCGGCTCTTAATTTTTTATAAAACAGGAGCGGTTGCCTGGCACCTGCCACATCGGGAGAGACAAAGCGATACTATGAAGGAATATTGGAATTACTTTTTTCTGGATAACGAAAAGGACATGATTGTCAATCTGTTCCGGGATGGAGAAAGGCTCTTCTATGAGCTGGAGACGCCCAACCATCATTCCGGAAATCTGATCCGCAACTTCGCCAAGATATGCCGCCTTCCGCTCTCGGTAAATCAGGAGGGGCTGTTCGTTATCCGGGGAGAGATTCCCTGCTATATCGACGGAGAAAATGAAGAGGTCTATGTCCTTCGCTTTGCGGGCATAAAGATGGCCAATATTACGCCGGACGGGAGAATTGAACGGAAGGCGCTCGTCCCGGCCATTGCCAAAACGTTAATGAGCCAGACAAAGGATTATCAGCTGCCGGCAGGCAAAACCATCTTTAAAACCTACATTCAGAGGGAACTGAAATTTCAAAGTGATCTTCACACGCATATGAACGGGAATCTGTCACCGGATACGCTGATCGCACTGGGGATTGTTCACCAGATCCGTTATCCGATGCGATATATCCGTAAGCTCCATCTGACGTTGTCGGATCAGCAGGAGGAAAAGCTCCGCCTTGCCGGTCAAAGGACAAGGGAAACGATCTGCAGGCAGCAGGAGGGCAAGTCTTCACTGCCGCAAAAGCTGCTGGAGCGGCGGATTGAGGATAATACGTTCCTGAATTTTGCGGATCTGATCCTGAACAACCCGGAGCATGCGGAGAAGAACATTGTAAAGATACGTGCGTCCCTGGTGGTGCTCAAGGACGGGCAGGCGGTATTTACGGATCTGGAAAAGGTTTACGTGTATCGCTACGTGTTTGCAAAGGGGGTGCCGTATACCGAACCGGATGGGGGAAACGGGCGGATTCCGCTGCAGGGCATAGAGCAGATTCCGGATAAGGATGTGCGGGAGACTGTCCGGCAGATGCTGAAGGACCATGAGAATCCAAGCTACAAGAGGAATACGCTTTTTCAGGATAAGCTGTTGTGGATTGGCAGGCTTTACCAGCGTCAGGGAATCCGTTATGTGGAAATCAGCGATACGACCCTTGTGAAAAAACACGAATCCATCACCATGCTGCGGCAGGTTCATGACATTCTGCCGAAGGTGCTGAAGGAGACCGGTGTTATGATCCGGTTCCTGGCTGCAATGCGCAGAATTCCGCTGACTGTCGTGAAGGGACAGAGTACGCCGGAGAATTATCTGGCACAAAATCTGTCGGTCCTGCACGCAGTGGCAGAGGATCCGTATGTGGCCGGCTGTGATTTTGTCGGAGAAGAGATCAATGACATTCGGGAGCTTGCGCCGGTATTTAAGGAAATTGTTCGAATTGCAGGGAAGAATCCGGGCTTTGTTATTCGGGTACATGCCGGGGAGAACAGCAGCCTGCGCGGCAACGTGGAGCAGAGTATCCGATGCGTAAGAGATGCGCTGGCGCCGGGACAGTCGATGCCTCAGATGCGAATCGGGCACGGACTGTATACCTGCAGCCTAAGCTCGCCGGAGGGGGAGGCGCTGTTAAAAACCATTCGTGACAATCACGTAGTGCTGGAATTTCAGCTGACATCGAATGTACGCCTCAACAATCTGGTCAGTCTGGAGGCGCATCCGTTGCACCAGTATCTGCGGGCAGGGATTCACTGCGTGCAGGGAACGGACGGAGGAGCACTGTACGGAACGACACCGATGCACGAGCAAAAGTCGCTCGAGCAGCTTCTGGATCTGACCTGCGAAGAGCAGCGGTTTATGAAAGAATCGGAACGGATCATCATTGAGGCGAGCGAGGAGAACTTTGGCCAGAAAACGTTGGATTTCCGTTCCAGAGTGGGCGAAAGGGATTTTTCGGAAATCCTTCTTGAAGAGATGGAGCTGGCAAACGAGCGCATCGGACATGAAATGGCACTCGCCAAGGCACCTGAAGCAGATACGGCCATGGAGCTGGAGGATCAGATTGAAGAGCTTCCGGAGGACCGTGTGCCGGTGATCATTGCCGGAGGAAGCTTCAATACGCAGGGACGCGTCACCCGAATGACCAAGAGCGGACAGCACTGCCTTCGGCAGCTGGTGGATGCAATGGATCCGCAAAAGGTGGTATTCGTTTTGGGACATGCCCTGCAGGGATACGAACGGTATTTGCTGGAGTACAACGAGCTGCGCAGTGCGCAGGGGAAGGAGCCGTTTGCGGTGTACTGCTTTGCACCGGCCCGCCTTGGCCAGCAGCAGCTGCGGCGTCTGGAAAAAGCCGGGGTTCGTGTGCGCGTATCTCCTCTGGGGGAGAGCATGGGACTTTACAAGAGCTTTCATTATGAGATTTTCAAGAGGCGATTCTCAATTGTGGCAGCGTTTGATGGAAACGCGGCGGCGGAGAACCTGATTCAGGAGGCCAAAAACGGAAGAGGCACAGCAGGAATTCTTGTATGGGAGAATGCATCATCCCTGCGGGAAAAGGCGGTATCACTGGAAGGGTATGTGGACTTTTTCGGTGACGATCTGGCCCAAAAGGTGCAGGAGCTTCTGGCCCGGCCGCCCAGACATTCGTATCGCCGCTGGGAGGCGGAGAAAATGCCCGATACTAAACAGATACCGATTATGCTATGATTAAAATCTATGCAGGACCCGTCGCTGGTCGGCGTCTGTACAGCAACCCTGCATGCAGGGATCAGCATTTATACGACATTTTGTATCTGTTCAGCACCTGCCATATTTCAACGTGAATTGACTGCTTGCAGGCAAATTCACGATTGAAATTGGCAGGCGGCCAAGGCGCGAAGCGCCTCTGGCCAGCCACATCGAGGATTTGCGATAGCAAATTCGAGATGGGTGCTGAATAGTTAC